>DASZCA010000432.1:0-11571 GCA_035943555.1 Verrucomicrobiia bacterium | reverse complement strand
TATTCTCAACGGCAAAACCATAAAATCATATAACAAGGTGTGAAAGCTCCCCTGCCCATCACCCTCGCCCCACCCCGCCGCATTCTGGTACGCGGCGTGAACTGGCTGGGGGATGCGGTCATGACCACGCCGGCGCTATTGCGGCTCCGCGCGTGTTTTCCCAAAACGCACCTCACACTATTCTGTCCGGAAAAGATCAAGGATCTGTGGCTAAATCATCCGGCCATCGACGAGACCCTCACATTTGAATCCGGCGAAGGCCTTTTCTCCATCGGCCGTAAATTGCGGGCAGGCCGGTTTGATCGCGCGCTGGTGCTGCCGAATTCGCCGCGCTCCGCCCTGGAAGTTTTTCTGGCCCGCATACCGGTGCGGATCGGTTACGCCCGCCCATGGCGAAATTTTTTCCTGACTCAAACCGTCCCCGCCCGTGTCGAAGCTGTAAAAATGCACAAGCGGACGGAGGCGGAAATCAGAACGCTGATTGCAAATCCCCCCCGCGCGCGCCCGCCGCACCCTGCCCGCGCGCATCAGATCCATGAGTATCTGCAGCTCGCCGCTTTTTTCGGTGCGGATCCGGCACCGCTCGCGCCACTATTGACAGTGACACCGGCGGAGATTGAGGCGGCGAAAAAAAAATTCGGTCTGGAAAAGGATTCACGACCCGTATTTGGTTTGAACCCGGGCGCGGAATACGGTCCCGCCAAACGTTGGCCGGTGGAGAAATTCATCGCGACCGCCAAGGAAGTTCAGGCCAAAACAAACTGCCTTTGGCTGATTTTTGGCGGCAAAAACGATGCGGCCGCCGCCGCCCAGATCGGCCAAGAGATCAGCCATCAAAATCTCGCCGGCCAAACCTCGTTGCGCGAGCTGATGGCGTTGCTCAAGCTTTGCCGCGTGCTGCTGACGAATGACACCGGGCCGATGCATGTGGCCGCCGCGCTGGGCACGCCAGTGGTCGTTCCGTTTGGCAGCACCTCGCCGGAGCTTACCGGGCCGGTGTCTGCGGGCGGGTTAAATCATGAAATCATCCAATTGGATGCGCCCTGTTCACCGTGTTTCCTGCGCGAATGCCCCATTGATTTCCGTTGCCTCAATGGCATCAGCAGCGAACGGGTTGCCGACGCGGTTTTGCAGGCCGTCCGTTGATTTTGTTCGGCATTCCGCTTTTATGGCGTCTGCAATTAAAATTGCGGCCTCATTTCAAAAAAACATCAACGCCAACATTCAACTTCCAACGCCGAAGAAGGGTGCGAGCTGAGGCAGCGTTGGGAATTGAACGTTTCATGTTGGGCATTGAATGTTTTGCCCTTTTTCCCGCCGGATAAAATTTCCCCTTGACACGGCACCCTAACTGTCCTAGTGTCATAGGACAGTCGGCGCTTATGATATTTCAGATTGATTTCAAGTCCGGCACACCGGTTTACCTGCAACTGGTGGAACAGATCCGCCATGCCGCCGCCTCGGGCGGGCTGCGCACGGGCGAACCGCTGCCCTCCATCCGCCCGCTGGCCGAGGAACTGCGTGTGAACCGCAATACCATCGCCAAGGCCTACGCGGAACTGGAAAACCAGGGCGTCATCGAGACGATTCCCGGCAAGGGCTGCTTCCTCAAGGCTGTCGGCTCCCCCCTCACCAAGACCGCGCGCAATGACTTGCTTGTGCAGGAGATCGACCGTGCCGTGGTCGCCGCCCATCACTTGCAGATCAGTGACGCCGAACTGCTCGCGCTGGTGAAGAAGCGCCTGGAAGCCTTTGAGCGCAAGAATAACGCCGCGAACGATTAATCCAAAGAACACCGCATGAAAACCGACGCACCCGTCATCGAAATCCAAAACCTCGTGCGACGCTACGGCAAGCACGATGCCGTGGACGGCCTCTCGCTCATCGTACGCGCGGGCAAGTGCTACGGTTTTTTCGGCCGCAACGGCGCGGGCAAGACCACGACGATCAAGTGCCTGCTGAACCTGCTCCGCCCTGATACCGGCACCGTGCGCGTGTTCGGCCTCGACCCGCGCAAGCATGAGGTCGCCATCAAATCCCGCATTGCCTATGTGCCGGACATGGTGACGTTTTATCCGTGGATGAGCGTGCGTGACACGCTGGAATACCTCGCTTCATTCCGTCAGAACTGGAACCAAGACATCGAAAAAGACCTGCTCAACCGGTTCCAACTGGATGCGGCCAAGAAGACCACCAGCCTTTCCAAGGGCCAGCGTACGCAACTGGCGCTCATCGGCGCGATCTGCCCGGAGCCGGAACTGCTGGTGCTCGATGAACCGACGAGCGGTCTCGACCCGATTGTGCGACGTGAATTTATTGAAACCGTCATCGGCGCTTATCAATCCGGCGACCCTACCCGGCGCACGGTGTTTGTCTCCACCCACCTCATCTCCGAGTTCGAGGGATTGATCGATGAATTCACCATCATTGAACAAGGGCGCGAACTCCTGACCATGGAAGCCGATGCCGCACGCGAACGGTTCAAGAAAATCCGCGCACGCTTTGCGCAGGAACCCAAGATCAACCTGGCTGGAGCGTTGCACGTAAAGCGAAATGGTCGCGAACTTGAAATCCTGGCGAACGGCAACAGCGAACAATTGCTGGCCGAACTCAAGACGCACCAGCCCGAGGAATTAAAGATCGAGGCGCTGTCGTTGGAAGAAATTTTTGTAGCATCGGACACCCTGAAAAAAGCTCACGCATGAACGCGTTCGTCAAAAAAGAAATCCGGTTGCTGCTTCCCGGCTGGGCGGTGGCCGCGTTGCTGGCATTGCCGGCCATCTGCACGCGGGCCGATGACGGCATGCCGGTCGTGTTGTTATTTTTGGGGATGACCATGATGGGATTGGCGTCCATCGGTCGCGAAAGCAGCCTGAATACATTCTCCCAAATCCTGGCCCAGCCGATCGAGCGAGCGCGGATCTGGCAAATCAAACTGACCGTGCTGGCGACAGCGTTTCTGAGCGTTTTCATCATTTGGTGGCTGGCGACAATATTTTCTTTCAAAGATTACGGTGACCACGAGCTGGACATCGATTCGGCAGCGGCGGTGCGGGTCAGCGCCTGCCTCGTGTTGGTGGCGACCTTCACCGGTGTGCTGTGGGCACCGTTGCTGCTCCGGCAGATGGCCGGGGCGTTCTGGCTGGCGTTGCTGGTGCCGACCACGCTGGCGGGTTTTACCACCGGTTTTGCCTCGGTCAGCGAAACGAACAACGGGGTCATCGTCGCCGTATGCATTATTTTGGGAGTCTATTCGCTCGGCGGATTTCTGTTTGCCCGCTGGCTGTTCTTCCGCGCCCAGGATGTGGGCTGGACCGGCGGAATCGTCGGCCTGCCCGAATTGAAAATTTTTCGTGCCCGCTCCGGAACGGGTGAGGAGATCCGGGGATACCGGCCATGGGCTGCTTTGATCAAAAAGGAGTTTCAATTGCAACAGATCAGCTTGATGGGTGCGGGGCTGCTGCTGGCGCTGCATGCAGGCGTGGTTATCTGGCGGAGTTATCACACGTACAAACGTAATTCAGCGGGTGAAATTCTAACAAGCATTTGCTGGATGCTCTGGCTGGTGCTGCCGGTGGTCATCGGAGCGATGTCGATCGCGGAGGAACGGCGGCTGGGCATGATGGAGGGTCAACTGTGTCAGCCGGCCGCGCGCCGGAAACAATTTTTCATCAAAGGAGGAGTCACGCTTTTGCTGGGAATTTTTCTGGGCGGCATAATGCCCTGCCTGGTCGAATTTGCGGGCGGCGGTTTCCGGATGGGAGACAACTCGCATAGCGAGGGCATGCCAATCTTGCTGGGTTTTGCCGCGTTTTGCTTGTGGCTGTCAGTGGTCAGCCTGTTTGCTTCCAGCCTCTCCAGAAATTTTTTGCAAGCAGTTGGACTGGCGCTCGCCACCTTCATATTTTCTTCCCTGACGGTTCCGGCATTAACCAAAGGGCGGATGTTCTTTTTCGATTCCGTCCCCATGAGCTCCCTCCTCACCCTCGTCATCGCCGGGCCGGCGCTGGTCGTCACCCTCTTCGGTCTGGCCTATTGGAATTATAAAACTTTTCGCGACGCCTGGTATTTGTTCCGCCGCAGCGTGCTGGTTTTCTTCGGCGCGCTGGGTTTTTCGATATTCCTCAGCACGGCGATCTACAACCGTGGCTGGGAAATATTTAAACCGGCGGAGCCGGCGCACGGCGCGGCCATATTATCCCGGGCCAATCCGCCGGCTTTGCGGATGGTGGATTCCCGGAACCTGCTCGTACGGCTGCCCGATGGCCGGATATGGTTCGATTACATTGATGGCGCCTTCTACGGAATATATTATGGCGACCGGCTGAGCTGGAGACTTGTGACGCGGATGTTGTTGAATCCGTTGCCGGAAAGTCACGGGCCGCAACGTTTCATAGCCGGCTCAAATTGGGTGACGGCGACAACGGCACGGGTTGACTATGGCCGGCGCAAAACAGAGGCAGGCAAAATTATTGTTTCCAAAGGCTATCTTGACACTGTTGGCATCAAAGCGGATGGAACGCTCTGGGTTTCCGACAAGTCGGAACAGGATAAATGGACGGCGGATACCTTGAATCCATTCGGCGAAGAGACCAACTGGTCGCAGCTCGCGCAATACGGCGTCGGGGTGGTTTTACTTAAAAAAGATGGCACCCTCTGGCATTGGGGTGCCGTCAGTAATGCCTGGCAGAATGATTGGACCCATGACTGGCCGGGACTGAAAACATTCACGCCTTACCGGATCGGCACCAATTCCGACTGGCAAAACCTGTTTTTGTGGGGGCAAGTGGTTCATGCACGGAAAAATAATGGCGACACCTGGGCTTTGGAAAGAAACTGGCGGGCGGCGAAGGATCAATTGTATCGCGAGACAAATCTCGACGACGTCGCCCTCCAAACCACCTCAACAGCGGGCGAACTCCAAAGCGCGTTCGTACGGACAAACGGAACTTTGTGGGTGCTCAACCGGTATTGGGACGAGAAAGAAAGACGAACCAAGGGAACCGGCGCATTGCAGATTGGAAAGGATGCTGATTGGCAAGCGGTCACGGTGGCTTGGGGGATGATGGTGGCGCTCAAATCTGATGGAACCTTGTGGGAATGGCATTATCCGGAAGCGACGGCGTTAGAAGTGGCCCATATGGCGCCGAAACGATTGGGCATCCATAGTGATTGGGTGGCGATTTCAAGCGTACGGGACTCGATTCTGGCCTTGGCGGCCGACGGAAGTCTTTGGTTCTGGCCGGATAAAGAATACCCTGGGGCCACGACACTGTTGCAATTTCCCAAACAGCCGCAATTCCTCGGCAACGTTTTGAGCAAAGCGGAGTAGCAGGCTGGACAGCGGCTTGCGCCAATTCGCGAGTTCCATGATAATCGCCTGCGAAAATTGGCGCCGTCATGCAGATTTTTGTCATCAACCTGGACCGGAAGCCCGAGCGGTGGCAGCGCATGGCCGGATTGCTGGAGGGTCTTCCGTTCACGCGCATCGCCGCCGTGGATGGTAAGAACATCGACGGGCCGGAAAAAAAAGGACGGCCTTACCCGGGAAAAATACTTTCACGCTATCAAATCGGCTGCATCTTGAGCCATCGGGCGGCTTATGAATCGTTTCTGAAAAGTGCGGACCGTTATTGTTGCGTGTTGGAAGATGATGTCTACCTCAGCCCGGATTTCTCAAAATTCATCAATGATGACAAATGGATTCCCTCAGGTTGTGATCTGGTAAAAATTGAGACGACGCGACAGCAGGTCCGGTTCATCGGCCGGCGTATCGGCTGCCAGGGTCGCCAAGCCGTGCGTTTGCATTCGCTGCATTTCGGGACCGCCGGCTACATCATCAGCCGCCGAGGGGCGGAAATTTTGTTGGAGATGACCACCCAACCGGACCGGGCGATGGATCGCATCGTGTTTGGCCGGGCGGTGCGGCGGAGGTTGCAGCCGGTATACCAATTGATCCCGGCGTTGTGCATCCAAGGAACCCAGCGCGGTGATGGCATGATCTTTCCAGAGATGGAAAGCTCCATCCGGGACAGCAATGCCGTGCCAAGGCTTCCGGCAAATCCAACGCCGGCTTCTTCGCCCAATCCGCCAAAGATTGTGCGGGTAAAAAAGTCGTTGATGGAAAAAGTACGGCGTGAGGTGAGCCGGCCTTTTCATCAACTCAGGGCCGTCAGGAAAAATATCGCCAAGCGGATCATGGGCGTGCGGCGCGAGGGCGTGCCGTTTGCTTGAGGCCGGACACTGGGTTTCTCCCGAGCCGCCTAAAGGCGGAACTCCGAACGCGGGAATGGCCAGCGGGCTTTCCACGCGCTTGCGTTTCATATTTTACTGCGGAATACTGCGGTTGTGAAATTGACCGTCACGGAACTCACCAACCAGCTCGTCGCCTCTTATGCAAAATCGGGCGGCATCAATCATTTGGACGGTAAAAACCTGCCTTCCAAGCGCGTGGTCACCGGTTTGACCTGCGATCTGTTGCGGCTGCTGTTCCCGGGATTTTTTGACGAGAAGCTGATCCATTCCTCCGAGATCAAGGTCGAGACGGCGGCCTTGCTGGATTCCGTGCTGGGCACGTTGGAAGATGAAATCCGCAAGGCGCTGGAATATCATCCGCCCGAAGGCCTCGATAAAAAAGACGTGGCGGGCGAGGCGCACAGGCTGACCGTGGAATTCCTCGGCAATCTGCCGGCAATCCGCGAAATTTTGCAGACCGACGTCCAAGCCGCCTTCGATGGCGACCCGGCGGCGGGCAGCAAAGAGGAAATCATCGTTTCATATCCGTTCATCGAGGCCATCGCCGTGCAACGGCTCGCGCATGAACTTTACGTGAAAAACATCGCGCTGATCCCGCGCATCATGACCGAGTGGGCGCACGGACGCACGGGCATGGACCTGAATCCGGGCGCCAGCATCGGGTCACACTTTTTCATCGATCACGGCACCGGCACGGTCGTCGGCGAGACGGCCATCATCGGCAACCATGTGAAGATGTATCATGGCGTGACGCTGGGCGCGAAATCCACCGGCGGCGGTCAGGCGTTGAAGGGCAAGAAGCGGCATCCGACCATCGAGGATCGTGTGACGATCTATCCGGGGGCAACCATCTTGGGTGGTGAAACCATCATCGGTGCCAACAGCACTATCGGTGGCAACGTGTTCATCATGGACAGCGTGCAGCCGAATTCATTGGTGGTTTATGACGGCTTGGACATGCGCGTCCTCAACAAGGCAGACAAAAGCACCGCGGTCGATTTTCAGATCTGAATGATCAATTCTGCTCCGGTCAGGGATGAACCGGCTGGTTGGTGGTGCCATTGGGATACACGGTCACCTTTTCCCGGACACCCGGATGTTGTTGGTCAAACTGGTAAACTCGCAGATTGATCTGAGCGACGCCGTTGTTGGGATCGATCTCCAAGGCGTGACCCAAGAGCGTCTGGGTGTTTTGCCAATAGCCGATTTGTTTGCACGTCAAGGCGGTGCACATCACCAGCACAGCCACGGCGAACACGCATGCGAATGTTTTCGCTACCTTTTGCGCGGGCAATCTGTTTAGTAATTCGGCAATGCTCCAAATCACCATCACAGAAAATCCGATGCCCGGCAGATAGGTGTAGCGATCCGCGATGAACAGCCCGGGCAATGGCACGGCGGTCACCGGCAGGAGCATCACCAGAAACCAGAACCAACCCATCGTCAGCCATGGCCAACGGCGGCAGTTCATCAGCGACCAAACCGATATTCCCACGACAATCAATGCCGCCAACAGCACGCTGAGACTGGAAATATGTTCCGGACGGGGATAAAGAAATGACTGGTCGTGCGGCCACAAAATCATTTCGACGTAGTCCAGATACTTCAGCATCAGGTCGGTCAGCACCGAGGAAGGTCCATGCGGCTGACTTGGCAATACGCTGTGTTGGGCCAGCAAGGTGATACCGCTGAAAATGGCGGAGAGCAGAAAGAACGGCCATTTTTCATGCAGTTGCAGCTTCAAGGTCGCGGGTTGCAGTCCCCTGCCCTCGAATCGCCGGAGCGGCCAGAAATCCAACAGCAGTAAAATGAACGGCAAGGTCACCACCATCGGTTTGGAAAGCAGGGCGAGCACGTAAAACAGGAGCGTCAGGCGCAGTTCGATTCCGGGCGTTGATTTGGCCTGCCGGTTTTGCGCATAAACGTGGCGGGCATACATCAGGAGCGTCAGCAGGAAGAAGAAGCTGCACAGCACGTCTTTGCGTTCGGCCACCCATGCGACCGATTCAACGCGCAACGGATGCAACGCAAACAGGGCGGCCACAAAAGCGCTGCGCCAAAATTTTCCTGTCATCAACTCCAGCAACCACAACAGCAAAACCGCGTTGGCGCAATGGATGGACACGTTCACCAAGTGGTGGGCGCCGGGATTCACGCCAAACAACTGGCAGTCCAACATGTGCGAGAGCCAGGTCAGCGGATGCCAGTTGACCGCATGAGCGCCCATGAAAGACCAGACGAAGCCATTCCACGTCAGGCCGGCTTTTACGGTATCGTTGGCGTAAACGTAATCGTCGTCGTCATAGTTGATGAAGTCGTGATGGCGCACCGGCCAGTAGACCGCCAGCGTGACCAGCACGAGCAGCAGGCTGAAAAGCCATTTTTGCCGGTTGGGAGAAAGCCGCGTCACGGCGGCATGGTGCGGAAAAACGGCCGGACTTGCCAGTGCGGAAAATCAGTCCAAATGAAACACTTCCGTGAGCGGCGGCGCGATGGGGGAATGGTCCGGATGCGTCTCCATCAGCGGCGCCATGTAGCGCCACCATTTGCGGACGATGGGGGAATCCGGCAATTTTGATGCCGTGTTGCCGGCACTTAATTTTTGCACTGCAAACAGCGTGCGCGTTTCTTCATCAAGGAAGATCGAGTAATCAGAAACACCCGCCGCCTTCAGTTCGGCCGCGAGCTCCGGCCAGATCTCGTCGTGGCGTTTTTTATATTCCGCCACGACGCCCGGCTTGAGCGTCATCTTGAAGGCGACGCGTTGCACGGCTTTATTTCGGCACTTGTTGCACCGCGTCCGCGGCGGTGGCCCGGACTGCCGGAACGGCGGCTTCGACTTTGGCTTTCAAGGCGTTTTCGGCGTCCTCAGATTTCTTGTTGCCCCAGCCGATGATGCAGGTCGAACCGACGAGCAGCGCGAGCATCAAGACGACCAAATTCTTGGTAAAGGGCCGGGCGCCGCGCCATTCCTTGAAGAAAATGCCCCAGAGGGTGCTGAAGATGATGATGCTCGCCATGTGCAGCGTCCAACTGGAGAACTTGTAGTTGCCCATCTGGCTCTCGCCCATCTGGTAGAAGAAAAATTGCAGGTACCAAAACAGTCCGGCCAGGATGCAGAACATCCAGTTGGAACCCAGCGGTACCGCGCTGCCCAGTTCGAACGACTGCACGGAAGCCTTGCCGCCATGACCATCGCCACCGGCCGTCTGGCCCGCGACCGGCTTTACCGTGGGGCTGAAATATTGATGCGCCGAACCGTTCTTGATGTGCAGCAGCACGCACCAGATGAAATTGGTCGTCAATCCACCCAACAAAATCACGACGATGACTGGCAGGCCGACCCAGAGCGGCCCGGTACCGTGGGCGGCGGTGATCTTGGTGATGGGATCGCCAAACTGAAAACCGAAAGAAAAACAGGAGCTCATGACGCCGGAAAAAGTCGCGATGCCAAGGCCTTTCCACAGATTGAATTCCGCGATGGTAGAAGACTGGCCGGCCATCTCTTTCTCCTTGCGCACACCGGCGATGCCGCCGATCAGGATGCCAAGCAAACAGACAAACACGCCGAGCAGCACAATGGGTCCGCCCACGCTGGCACCGGAATGGTTCAGGAGCTTGTCCGCAAATTCGCCTTTGACGATCGGAGGCACGAGCGTGCCGAAGGCGGCGCAATAACCCAGCGCGATGGCCATGCCCAACGACATGCCAAGGTAGCGCATGGTCAGACCAAAAGTCAGGCCACCCAAACCCCACAAGGCGCCCATCAAATAGGTCAGCCAAAAGGTGCGGCTGGGCGTCTCATGCAACACGGCGAGCAAATCTTTGGACAGCAGGAACGCACCCACCCACGGACAGATGAACCAGCTGAACATACCGCCAGCCAGCCAGAAGGTTTCCCACGACCATTTGCGGACGCCCTTGAACGGAACGTAAAAACTGCCGGAGGCCAGGCCGCCGAGCCAGTGGAAGACGACGCCCAATAGAGGATTCTGTTGCATGATTTGGTTTTTGGTTGGTTATGCGTTTAAGCGATGAAAATGAATGGATATTTGAAAGATGTGCCGCCAAGACAACGGCGTCCGTGAAGGCAACCGGGAGGGTTGCCAGAAATTAGCCGGGGGTTGAGCGCAGCGACACCCCCGGAATTTGACGGGGTGGAAAACCACCCTGAAGGGGTGGCAGAAAGCTCGAATGGCAGCGGGAAATTCACAGCAAATATTTCTCCTCATATTTAACGCCGTTCTTCTCCAGCAAGCCTCTCAACTCCGCGACGAAATCAATTTTACGATGATGCTCCTCCTGCGTGGCAATGTATTGGCGGACGACTTCCAAATGGGTCCAGCTGACGGTGAATGCGGCGTAGCCGTCCTGCCAGGCGAAAATTTTATCGTGATTTTCTGATGTCCAATTGGAGGAGGCTTTTTTTAACTCGCGCATGAAGTCCGCGAGGTTATGGGTGGCACGCAAGCCGACAAGGAGATGAACATGGTCCTCTACGCCACCGATGATTTCAGGGATTGCTCCCAGCCCACGAACGGTGCCACCCATGTATTCGTGGAGTTGTGAACGCCATGCGGTTTTGATCAGGGGACGGCGTTCTTTCGTGCTGAACACGATGTGATAATGAAGCGAGAGGAAAGTTGAACCCATGATGCCCTCAGTTCTGGCACCCCTCCGGGGTGCAAATGTTTGTCCGGACGGTTTCCGGGGGTGTCGCTGCGCTCAACCCCCGGCTAATTTCTGGCACCGCTTCGCGGTGGCAGCGGATTGGCTTAAGAACAGAATCATTACAAAACATGCGGCTTGTGTTTACACCCGCGAAGTTCTGGCACCCCTTCAGGGTGCGGTTGGGGGGGTGGACGGTTACCGGGGGTATCGCTACGCTCGACCCCCGGCTAATTTCTGGCACCGCTTCGCGGTGACATTTGATGTGTTTATTCACGTCCATCAACGTTTGCTCAAAACGTTCTTTTCATAGCTCTTCACCTCGGAGAGCCAGTGTTCGCCGACGGGGACGCCTTGTTGTTCGCAATAATGATCCCAGACGGCGCCGAAGGGCAGTGTCTTGGCTTCTTCTTGCAAGGCGAGGCGCGTGGTGTAATCGCCGGCGGCCTCGGCGGTGCGGATGAGCGGGGTTTCGAGGAGCGCGATGAGCAGCGCACGAACCATGTTGCGGGTGCCGATGGTCCAGGCGGCGACGCGGTTGATGCTCGCATCGAAATAATCGAGGCCGATGTGCACGCGTTTGGTGTAGCCATTCACGGCGATCTCGCGGGCGATGGCGAGGAGGTCGTCATTCAATACGACGACGTG
>DASZCA010000431.1:0-2515 GCA_035943555.1 Verrucomicrobiia bacterium | reverse complement strand
GGAATACCGCGCCGGCGGCTTCGTCACGTTTTCTTTCACCTCGATGGCGCTGGTCTTGACCGTTTCGCCCGCCTTCACCGGTGCGAGGCTCGGCGTTTCGTCGGAATCCGATTGTTTGCCGTAGACCGTCAACCAGCCCGGTGAAACCAAAACTTTACCCGCGCTCTTAAACGGCTCGCCTTCGACGCGGGTGATGCGGTTCGTTTCCAAAAATTCCGCCGCCGGATAAAAGATGGCGAGGAACCGTTTTGTGACCAGATCATAGAGCTTCTGTTCCGGCTCGCTCAACGCCTTCGGCGCGATCAAGGTCGGGATGATCGCGAAGTGATCCGAGACTTTCGCATTATTAAAGATGCGTTTGTTCGGATGCACCCAGCCGGATTTCAAAATCTGGTCGGCAAAAGCGGAATAGCCGGTGACGTCACCAAGCATCTTCATCGTGTCCTTGACGGTGTTGACGTAATCTTCCGGCAGAGCGCGCGAGTCCGTTCTGGGATAGGTCAGCACCTTGTGCTTTTCATACAGCGCCTGCGCGAGGCCCAAGGTGTTTTTCGCGCTGAAACCGAAACGCGAGTTCGCATCCCGCTGCAAACTGGTCAAATCATAGAGCAGCGGCGACATCGAAGTCGTCGGCTTGCTTTCCTCGGTGACGATGCCCGGCTTGCCAAGACATTTCGTGCGGATCGCTTCCGCCTTCGCCACGTCCCAAACACGTTCGGACTTGAGTTGCTCGTCGTCCTCGGACTTGGAAAATTTTTCATCGAACCAGCGGCCCGGATAGGTTCCCGCCGCCGCGTCGAACGTGCCAAGAACTTCCCAGTAACCGCGCGGGACAAATTTCCGGATCTTTGCTTCGCGCTCCACCAAGATGGCCAGCGTCGGCGTCTGCACGCGGCCGACGGTCGTCTTGAAAAAACCGCCGAGTTTGGAATTGAAGGCGGTCATCGCCCGCGTGCCGTTGATGCCGACCAGCCAGTCCGCTTCGCTGCGGCTCGTCGCGGCATCCGACAGCGGCTGCATGGATTCATCGCTCTTCAGCGACGCAAAGCCGTCGCGGATGGCCGCCGGCGTCATGGATTGCAGCCACAGACGCTGGATGGGCTGCTTCGCGTTTGTATAACGGACGATGTTGCGAAAAATCAACTCCCCTTCCCGCCCGGCGTCGCACGCATTGATAAGGCGATCCACGTCCTTGCGTTTGATCAGCTTCGCAACGGCTTTCAGACGCTTTTCGGTCTTCTCGATCGGAGTGAGATCAAAGTGCGGCGGGATGACGGGCAGGCATTTGAAAGTCCATTTGCCGCGCGCTGCCTCGACGCCCTCCGGCGGGATGATCGTCAGCAAATGGCCTACGGCCGACGAGACGACATAGTCGTCGTTCTCGAAGTAATCTTCGTGTTTCTGAAACTTGCCGAGCGCCTTTGAGATGTCATTGGCGACGGACGGTTTCTCCGCGATGATCAGGGCTTTTCCCATGTGACTTGTCTTTCTTTAAGCCGCGAAGTGCGTGGTGCGCAACTTAAATTTTTTTGAACGCCCAAAATTTTTAACCGCGGATGGACACGGACGGACACGGATTTTGCAAAGAAACGGGAGATAATTTTCACGGACGGGACGAAACGCGGAGACGCAGAGAACGCAGAGGGTCGCGGAGAGAAATCAATCACTTTACGTTTCTTTGCGCCCTCTGCGTCTCTGCGTTTATTCGGGGACTTTCCCTGTTCGCATCCCAGTTTATCGTGTCCATCCGTGGTTGAAATTTCAACGATGGCGAGGTTGACCTCGGGCGCGGCTCTGGCAGAATCGCGGCACAAAATTTCACCACCATATGCCTAGACCTGTCACCCTCTTCACCGGCCAATGGGCCGATCTTTCGCTCGCGCAACTGCTCCCGCTCGTCAAAAAGATGGGCTATGACGGCGTGGAACTCGCCTGCTGGGGCGATCATTTTGAGACCGACCGCGCGCTAGCCGAGCCGAATTACGTCAAAAAGAAATGGGCGCTGTTGAAAAAGCACGGGCTTACGTGCCACGCGATTTCTTCGCATCTCGTCGGCCAGGCGGTATGCGATCTGATTGATGAACGGCACAAGGCCATCCTCCCTGCCGATGTATGGGGCGATGGCAAGCCTGAGGGTGTCCGCCAGCGTGCGGCTGAGAAAATGAAGGCGACCGCGAAGGCTGCGCGCAAGTTTTTCGACGCCAAGCCCGGTGCAAAAAAAGGTGCGACGGCGGTCGTCAACGGCTTTACGGGTTCCAGCATCTGGCATGCGCTCTATGCCTTCCCGCCGACCAACCAAGAATTTTTGAATAAGGGCTATGTCGATTTTGCCAAGCGTTGGCTGCCAATCTTGGACGTGTTTGAAAAAGAAAACGTCAATTTTGCGCTCGAAGTGCATCCGACGGAAATCGCGTTCGATATCGCCTCCGCCAAGCGCGCGCTGGAAGCCGTGAAGCACCACCCGCGCTTTGGTTTCAATTACGATCCGTCCCACCTTGGCTATCAAGGTGTGAAT
>DASZCA010000430.1:0-10491 GCA_035943555.1 Verrucomicrobiia bacterium | reverse complement strand
GCCGTTGATCCGCTGGTGTTGGTATTGCGTGATTCCGTGCCTCTGGCCCGCGCGGCGGCGGCGGAGACGCTCGGTCATCTTGGCGATCCGGTGGCGGTCAATCATCTTGTCGGACTTCTGCGTGACCCAGATCCCATTGTGCGCTCCATCGGTGCGCGCAGTTTGAACCGTCTCGGCTGGCGGCCGGGGACGGATTCGCAGCGGGTGTTGCAGATTTTGGCGATGGGCAGCTTGCATCAACTGGTCGCGATGGGGCCGGAAGGTGTCGGGCCTTTGCTGGATACGTTGCGGACGGGCGCGCCGAACAAGCAATTTGCCGCAGTGAAGGCACTGGCCGAGATCAGCGATCCGCGTGTGTTGCCGGCGATGCGCGATGCTCTCAAGAAGCCCAGTCCGGCGGTGCGCATCGCGGCGCTGGGTACATTGGAACGCATGGGCGACCCGGCGACGTTTCATGACATCGAAAAACTTTTGGCCGACACCGCGCCCAGCGTGCGTGGGGCGGCGGTGGAGGCGGCCACGCGTTGTGGAGCGATCCGTGCCGTGCCAGCGTTGCTTAAGTGCCTGAAAGATACGTCGTGGGAAGTCCGCAAGGCATCGGCGGAGGCGCTGGGTTCACTGGGCGAAAGTTCCGCGGTGGAAGGGTTGTGTGAACTGGTTTTTGACCCGGACCGGGATGTGCGGGAGAGCGTCATCAAGGCGTTGGGAAAGATCTGCGATCCGCGCAGCATCGGCGCCCTGGTGGAGGCGATGCTCGACACGGAAACGGTGGTGCGCAACGTGGCGATCGCGGCGTTGCGGGGCATCGACCGGCATTGGGAGGATACGGCGGGCGCGCGGGCGGCGTTGCCCAAGATCAAACTCGCGTTGAGGAATCCCGATTACTGGGTGCGTCATAGCGCCACGAAATTGCTGGAGCAGATGCGCATCAATATCGACAGTCTGAAGGATGATGAGCCTGCCGGTTCGGCGATCATCACCATCGAGGCGCCGCCACATCCGGCCGCCGCCGTGCTGGCGGATCTGCTGTTTGACCGGGACAGCGCGTTCCGGCTCGCGGCCGCCGTGGCACTGGGACGGATCCGTGAGCGCAGTGCCAAATCCATTCTCGCCGCCGCGTTGCGCGATTCGGACGGCTCAGTACGCGTGGCTGCGCAATCGTCCCTGGCGGCAATCAACTGAGCCATGAAAGAAACGCAACATAACGTTTTGTTCGTGGATGACGACCGCGAATTTCTCGAGGCATTGAGCGATATGTTCAACGCATTGAGCGGCGGTGCCTGGAAGATCCAGACGGCGGGTTCGCCGGATGCGGCGGCAGAAATCCTCAAAGCTGGCGAGATCAAATTGATGGTGGTGGATGTGAACATGCCGGTGCTGGACGGCATCCAGTTCACCGGGATGATGCGGAAGCGTTATCCAGCGTTGAAAGTGGCGTTGCTGACGTCTGATGTAAGCGATGAAAAACGCTCCGCCGCCTTGGAGGCGGGAGCGGAACTGTTCATCGAAAAGACGCATTCGCCCGAAGGGATGAAGGCGGTTTTCACGATGCTCGGTGAACTTTTGAACTGGGCGCCGCAAGATGGTTTTCAGGGAATGCTGCACAGCGTGAGCTTGCAGGATGTCATCCAGATGGAATGTGTGGGCTACAATTCCTCGGTCATCGAAATCTGTAACGAACACGTCCTGGGCCGTATTTACATTGAGGACGGCCAGATCATCCATGCGGCGGGCGGAGAGTTAATGGGGGAGCGCGCGTTGCAGAAATTGCTTTCGCTGCCCGGCGGTTCATTTGAACTGGTCCCGTTTGAGGCGCCGCAACAGCGCACGATGAATGCGCCGTGGGAATTGCTTATCGCGGAGACCACGCGGAAAGTTGAACTGGGCATGCCCCGGATGGACGGACCGGAAGTGGATGCGGCGACGATGGCGCCGGTCACCGAGGCAGCGCAAAACATCACCGAGACTTTGGTCTGCACGGGGACCGGCGCGCCCCTGTACGACGCGGGTTGTGCCGAGGCGCAATCGCGGATGCATTGGCTGATGGCCGTGGCGCAGCAGGCGGCGATCTTCAACCAGACTTGTTCGCTCGGACACTTTGACCGGCTGGATATCCAATATCCTGAAGGACGTGCGGTGGCGCAGGCGCGGGAGGACCGGCTGGTCTATGTGCGCATGATGCCCGCGAAGAAAGGGTCGGCGGTATGAAGGATCCGGTGAAAGAATGGTTGCCGCAACGGGTGACCCAGATGGGGGTGCTGGCCTGCGGGCTGCGCCGTCCGAATGGGAAGTTGCACAGCCAGTGCGCCGATGCGAGCTGCCCGCCGGCGGCGATGGACAATCTTTTGCGACAACTGGACGGCTCACGCACTTTGTTCAGCGGGGAGACGCCGGCTCCGAAATGGGTCACGTTCACTTATGAACATGGGCAAATCCGTTTCGTGACGCGTCCGGATGGGTGGTATTTCGCGGTGGTGGTGCGGCCGGAGACGGAGGCGGCGGCGGAGCTGGACTCGCTTTCGGTGGAGTTTCTTTCGTTGCAGCTGGGGAAGTAGGTGTCTTACAGCCTGCCTTCACGTTAGCGACAGGCTTCATCAGGAATTTCGAAAAGAGAGGTTAACGCGAGTTTCTTTAAGTTAATTCCATATGGGGGTGCTGCGGCTGATCCCGCCCGGCGCGGGACACAGCCGCGCCCCGGGGGATTGCAAGCCGGCGTGATGAGGTTTTGCCTCTCTATTATTGCAGAAGACGTTAAAGCGGCGTGAACGCCGCGCTCCGATGGGGCGAGGAGATTTGCGACGAGTTGCCGCTTTTTGCTTTTCCTTTTTGTGTCCGCCGTCATCTTGTGGTGGTGAAAATTACTGTTGCAGAAATACGTCGTGCGGTGCGCGCGGCGCTGGCTGAAGACTTGGGCAGTGGCGATGTGACTACGTTGGCGACCGTGCCTGCGGCCGCCAAATCGGTGGCGCTGATGAATGCGCGCGAGGCGTTGACGGTGGCGGGGCTCCAATTTGTCGAGAGCGCGTTTCGCGAACTTTCACCGAAGGTCCAGTTCAAGCGGTTGGTGCGTGACGGGCAACGGGTGAAGGCGGGGGCGACGCTGTTGAAAATCTCCGGGCCTTCGCGGGCGCTGTTGACGGCGGAGCGGGTGGCGTTGAATTTTATGCAGCGGCTTTCGGGCGTGGCCACGACGACGACACGGTTTGCGGATCTGGTAACCGGTACCGGGGCAACAATCATCGATACGCGCAAGACGACGCCGGGATGGCGGCGGTTTGAGAAATATGCGGTCGTGTGCGGCGGCGGAAAGAATCATCGCATCGGTTTGTATGACATGGTGCTGGTGAAGGACAACCATCTGGTGGCTTTGCGGGATGAAAAGCCGAACGCCATCGCAGCGGCCGTGGCGCGGGCGCGGAAGAAATATCCGAAGCTGAAGGTGGAGGTTGAGGCCGATACTTTGGAGCAGGTGGCGCAGGCGGCGGATGCGGGCGCGGATATCATTTTGCTCGATAACATGACGCTGACGCAGTTGCGGCAGGCGGTGAAGATCATCCGTGGTCGCGCGAAGACGGAGGCCAGTGGCGGCGTGAATATGAAGACGGTGCGCGGGATTGCGCTGACGGGGGTGGATATGATCTCAGTGGGGGCCATCACGCATTCGGCGCGGGCGGTGGATATCGGGTTGGATTTTGAGGGTTAACCACGGATAAACACAGATGGACACGGATTTCTTCACCTTTGAATTTGAGTGCGTCGGTTGGCAGGCGCGGCGCGCGCGGAGCGACGCGCCCTACCATCGTTAGTGAATGGCGATGCTTCTCCGACATTATTATCATTATTTGTGACGACGGATGCGAAAATTTTGGCGGCGTTGCGGGCGAATCCGGAAGGGGTTTCGGGTGCGCAACTGGCGGAGGAACTGGCCATCAGCCGGGCGGCGGTGTGGGCGCGGATCGATGACTTGCGCAAGGTGGGCTATGGCATCGAGGCCGGACCGCATTTTGGCTACAAGCTGGTCGATTCTCCGGATGCGCTGCATGCGGATGATCTGTTGGCGCGCTTGGGCAAGACCAAGGTGATCGGGCGCGATATTCAAGTTTTTGAACAGACGACTTCGACGAATGATGTCGTGGAAAAATTGGCGCGCGATGGCGTGAAGGAGGGCGTCGTGGTTTTTGCGGAATCGCAGACGAAGGGCAGGGGACGGCTTGGCCGGGTCTGGCAATCACCGACGCGCAAGGGGCTTTGGTTTTCCATTTTGTTGCGGCCCAATTTGCGGCCGCAGGAGACGACACAGTTGACGGTCATTTCGGCGACGGCGTTGCGGCGGGCGATCAAAACCGTGACGGATTTGACGGTGGATATCAAATGGCCGAATGACCTGCTGATCGGCGGCAAGAAAGTGGTGGGCATCTTGACGGAGATGAGCGCGGAGGTGGATCGCGTGCGCTATATCATCATCGGCATCGGGGTGGATGTGAACCAGGAAGCGACGGAGTTTCCGGAGGAACTGCGAAAAATCGCGACATCGCTGAAACTGGAAACGGGCGGCGACGTTTGCCGGGCCGAGCTGGCAACGGAGATTTTGCGGGAACTGGATCGCGATTATGCGCGTATCTGTTCCGGGAAATTTCCGGAGGTGGCGGACGAATGGGAAGCGGCGTGTGTGACGATCGGAAAGAATGTGACGGTGCATACGGGAGATCTGAAATTTCGCGGTCGGGCGGAGGCGTTGGATGATGACGGGGCGTTGCTCGTTCGTACGGAGCATGGGCATTTGGAGCGTGTTATTGGCGGGGATGTGATGTTGGAGAAATGATGGGGAAAACCGGAAGGCGGGAAAGCGGAAAGCGGGAAACGGCGGCAAAAGATTTTTGTGAGGCAGGCATCAACTGGTTCCAGAGAATGCCGGGGAAAAATGGCCGGTTGGATGCATAGGTTTAAACATGACAATGCCCTCGTTATTTGGGCATTGAAGCGATCCCGCGAGGCGGGATCGCGCCCCGGGGACGGGGGCGCATCAGCTTGCGCTTGCCCGTGAGTGTGATTTCATTTTAATTAAAATATGATTCTGCTTTTTGATATCGGTAATACGCACACGCATGTTGGGCTGGCGGATGGGAAGCGGGTGGTGAAGCAGGCGGATATTCCGACGCTGGCTTGGTTTGGCGGGTCGGCGGCGGCGCGGGTGCAGAAGATCATCGGGGCGCATAAGATTGAAGGCGTGGCGCTGTGCAGCGTGGTGCCGCGGGCGACGCCATTGGTGCGCCGGGCGGTGCGTTCGGTTTGGAAGCTGGATGTGCTGGAACTCACGCCGAAGACTCTGCGCGGCGTGGGTATTGATTATCCGAAGCCGAAGTCTATCGGGCCGGACCGGCTGGCGAATGCGGTGGCGGCAAAGTTCCGTTTTGGCGCGCCGGTGGTGGTGGTGGATTTTGGCACGGCGGTCACGTTTGACGTGGTGAATGCGCGGGGGAATTATGTCGGCGGCATCATCGCGCCCGGGCTGGCGGCGATGACGAATTATCTGCATGAGAAAACGGCGTTGCTGCCAAAGATTGAAATCCGGGACATCAAGACTTCCATCGGCAAAAGCACGGAGCAGGCGATGCTGGTGGGCGCGGTGCAGGGGTACCGAGGTTTGGTACGGGAATTGATCGGCAATTTGAAAGAGGAATTGCGTGCCAAAAAGTTGCCGGTGGTGGCGACGGGCGGGTACGCGAAATTGATCGCGGCGAAATTGCCGGAGATTTCGATGGTGGCACCGGATTTGACGTTGGAGGGGTTGCGGTTGGTTTGGCAAGCCGGGCGTAAATGAAATTTACATGCACAATACCGGGGCGAGGTGAAGGTTTTTGTGAGCCGGGGGTGGTGGCACGTCATAGAGTGCCTGCTGCGCAGGCAGAAATTGTTGCGCTGCGGCAGTTGCCATCTTTTTGCATTGTGCGTGCGTGTGGGCGGAAAAAGCACCTCCTCTCCCCGGCCCTCATCCTCCATTGCATGGAGGAGAGGGAGATCGGAGGTTGCGGGTTGGTGGGTGACGTCTTTAGGATAGGGCGCTTCAGAGTGACTGCCGCAACGCGGCAGTTTCCAACCTTTTACCTCGGTTGAAAATTGGAATGTATATGAATAATTTGGGGCCACTTTTGCTTTTTTTCGGCATAGCCTTGGCGTTGGGGTGCCTGGTCGTAGCCTTTCAGAACGGTCGCCGCCGCCGATTGATCGACAATCTGCCGACCTCCAAAACCACGGGGGTTTTCATCGGCTTTGTAGAACTCAAAGGATCGGCACAATCGGACCAATTGCTGACAAGTTTTCTAGCGGAACGGCCTTGCGTGTACTACGCCTGGTCCGTGGAAGAAAGCTGGTCACGTCTGGTGACCGAAACTTACACGGACGAAAAGGGCAATGTCCAGACGCGGACGCGCACGGAGAGCGGGTGGACGCAGGTGGCGACCGGCGGCGAGATGATCCCTTTTTATCTGAAGGATGATTGCGGTGTGATTTTGATCCAACCTCAGGGGGCGAAAATCGAGCCCCGGAACATCTTTAATGAGGCCTGCGCGCCGGCCAATCCCATATATTATGGAAAGGGACCGGCCGGCGCGGTTTCTAATTCAGATTTTGAACGGAGATTTATCGAAGTAGCAATTCCCTGGCAGGCGGAGCTGTACGTGGTGGGACAATCGCGGGAACGGGCGGATATTGTCGCACCTGAAATCGCGGCGGATGAAGCTGCACCGATTTTTTTGATCTCCACGAATTCAGAAGAGGAGGTGAGCAGCGGGATGCGCTGGGGGTCGGTGGGGTGGATATTTTTAGGATTGTTGCCGTTACTTGGTTTTAAAGTAATGGCAGACATTCTGCATAATCTTGATCCGCAACAACAGATTGTAATGTATTTGATATGGAGCGGTGCCTATTTTTTCACCGGGTTGTTGCTTTGGATATGGATGGTCTACAACAGCCTGGTGGATGTGCGGCAGCGGGTGCGGGCGGCATGGTCGCTGGTGGATATTCAGCTCAAGCGCCGGTTTGATTTGATCCCGAACTTGGTGAATTGCGTGAAAGGGTATCAAGGGCATGAGGCGCAGGTGCAGACGGAACTGGCGGCCTTGCGGAGCCAGTTGGCGGCGACGCCGCCGGGTGTGACCGGGCCGGATCATGCGGCGGTGAGCGCGCAGGTAGTGGCGATCGCGGAACGATATCCGGAGCTGAAGGCGAATGATTCTTTTTTGGCGTTGCAGAAGAGTTTGTCGGATACGGAACAACGGATTGCCTTGGCGCGGAGTTATTTCAATGAGATCGCCACGCATTACAATACGCGTCTGGAAATCGTGCCGGAGCGGTTTGTGGCGATGCTGGGGGCGATGAAGCCGCAATCGTTGATGGAGGCGAATGATTTTGAGCGGGCGGCGGTGACGGTGGATTTGGCGGGGGTGGGGGATGGTTGAGTTGTGGATTGCGGAGTGGCAGGAGGTGATTGTTCGCAAGGCGGGTGGCCGCGCGTTCTGTCTTGCCTTGCGCCATGATTTTGATGGTTGAGAGATTTCTGCGACCCTTTCAGGGTCGTGTCGGTTTTAGCCGGGTACCGGGGGTCTGCGCTGACGCTGCGACCCCCGGCTAATTTCTGGCAACCCTCCGGGTTGCGGCGGGGTGAGTCCAGGGCGAGTATAAAAGGTGGAGGATTGAGGATTGCTTTTTGAACAGGTTCGGTTTGGTGGTGGATTTCAGGATGGTTTTATCAAACTACGTCCGAAAGCGGCGCTGAAGCGGCCGCACTCCAAACGCTCCGCGAGTTATTGAGCGGCGGCTTGATGGAAGTTTAAGCGGCGTGAACGCCGCGCTCCGGGGCGGGGGTGGTAGGTTGCGTATGGGTTCTGGCATTTTCGGCAAAGCAATTTGAGATTCACAAACAGGGCGGCGGAAGATACCTTCTCCGGCACTATATGTCGCATCAACCTGTTCCTTATCTGGACCTCAAGGCCCAAATCAAACCCTTGCGCGCGGAGATCGACGCGGCCATCGCCAAAACGATCGACAATTGCTCGTTCTGTCTGGGGCCGGATGTGGCGCAGTTTGAAAAGGATTTTGCCAAATATTGCGGGGCGGAACACTGCGTGGCTTTTAATAGCGGTACCTCGGCGGAACACGTGGGCCTGATGCTGCTCGGCGTGGGCGCGGGCGATGAGGTCATCACGACGCCCTATACGTTTGTGGCCACCAGCTGGGCGATTTCTTACATCGGCGCCAAGCCGGTTTATGTGGATGTGGATGATGCGACGATGAATCTCGACCCGAAGCTGATCGAGAAAGCCATCACCCCGCGCACGAAGGCCGTGCTGCCGGTGCATCTCTACGGTTTGCCGTTCGATGTGGATGGCATCCGCGAAGTGTGCAAGAAGCACAAGCTGCCGTTAATGGAAGACGCGTGCCAGGCGCACGGTGCGAAGTACAAGGGCAAGACGGTCGGCGGTCTGGGCGAAGTTTCTTGCTTCAGCTTTTATCCCGGTAAAAACCTCGGCGCCTTCGGCGAGGGCGGGGCATTGGTCACGAACAACGCGGAATTCGCCAAGCGCGCTCGTTCGCTGCGCGAACACGGTTCCACGGTGCGTTATTATCATGACGAAGTGGGTTTCAATTATCGCATGGAAGGCATCCAAGGCGCGGTGCTGGGCATCAAGCTCAAGCATCTGCCGGCATGGACGGCGGAACGTCAACGCGTGGCGAAGCGGTACACGGAATTGTTGAAAGACACGCCGTTGCAATTGCCGGTGCAGCCCGCGAATACTGAGAGCGTCTGGCATCTGTATGTGGTGCGCCATCCGCGCCGCGATGAATTGAAGGCGCATCTGGAAGCCAATGGAGTCGGTTGCGCGCTGCATTATCCGCTGCCGTTGCATCTGCAGAAGTGCTATGCCAGCCTCGGTCACAAGCAGGGCGATTTCCCGAATTCCGAGAAATCAGCCAGCCAATGCTTGAGCCTGCCGATTTATCCGGAACTGACGGATGCGCAGATTCTGCGGGTGGTTGAAGTGGTTAAGTCGTTTTTTGCCAAGTGAGGAACGTGAGGCGTGGTGTTGCGGCTTTAACGTTCGAGATGGCATTTATGTAAACGGGCCCCGGAATAGGGAGGGTGATTGTTTAGTTTTCTGAAATCTGCATATTTCTTAAGAAATATGCAGATTTTGGCTTTTTGGCGTTTGGGTAAGCACTGGTTATCGCCAGTGTTTATAGGGGAATTGTAATTTTCTTGGAATTTTTTTGGTCAGACCCCCTTCCCACTCGGAAAAAATGAAAATAAATGGCATAAATCTGCTAGTTACATTCTCCACACGAATTCGGATTTTCAGGACCTGTGATTTAATAGGGGGCATGAACTGCCAAAAGCAGAAGTCAGGAGTCAGGAGCCATGAACAAGGCTCGAGGTGCGGGGCTTGGGGCGCGAGGGCAGGGGCGGTAGATTTTGCCACCGAGGCACTGAGGCGCAGAGATGGGAGTCCCAAGAGAGGGACTTGCGATAGAATTAACGTAATTAGCCAACACCGGTTTCAACCCGTTTCAACCGATTTAAACCAATTTCAACCCGTTTAAACCTGCTTTTTTTAAAAATTATGAAACGAACGAAGGAATCGACCACGGATGAGCACCGATAGGCACGGATTAAAATGGGGCGAAAATCGGCACCCGGAAATTTGCTGAAAGGCCAATGAAAACGCAAAAATTAAGCTAAATTAAACCAAATTAAGCCATGTTGATTTTCGATTTACGAATTGCGATTGGCGAGCCAAAAGTGCGTTCCGCGTTTTTGGGCAGATTGAAACGGCTTCGCGCGCGCGAAAGCGGCGGTAAACCGCACGCACTCCAAACGCTTTGCGCGGTTTATTGCCGCATGACTGCTTGGCAGCGTCGGGGGCACGGTTGTTTCCATTCCGGTTTGAGGGATGCGGCAAATGATCGCACATTTGAGATTTCAAATTTCAAAAAAGGCCAATGATTTTGAGAAAATTAAGGTAAATCAGACGGGATAAAACCATGTTCATTTATGATTCACGAATGGTGATTGGTGGGCCGCCGACGCAGAACTTCGCTTCGCTGGTTCTGCGGAAGTTTGGGCAGACCGGCAGGTCTGCCCCACCAGAATTGTTGGCAGCCTGCCGGCTGGGTCGGGCTTTCGGTGCGAGCGGAGGTTGCGGAGGGTTCCGTGCCTTCTTGCTGCGGACTGCGTTCCGGTGGGGAGTAGGCCCGCGCTCGGAAGAAATTTAAAAAAGGCCAATGATTTTGAGAAAATTAAGGTAAATCAAGCTGGATAAAATCATGTTCATTTACGATTCACGAATGGCGATTTGGGCTTGCTTCGAATTGACGGAGTGGGAATAGGGTGAAGAATGAGCCTATATGAAGAAGAGCGAGCCAACACCGATTAAAGAGCGGCGCAAGTTTGATCCTGCGTTCAAGCGTGAAGCGATCAACAACTGGGTGGCGAGC
>DASZCA010000429.1:0-12229 GCA_035943555.1 Verrucomicrobiia bacterium | reverse complement strand
CAAGCCGTGGGTGAAGGTGGGCATTAGCCCGTTTGGCATCTGGCGCCCCGGCAATCCTCCTGGGGTGAGAGGGCTTGACGCATACGCCGAGATTTACGCTGATTCGCGCAAGTGGCTACGGGAGGGCTGGTGCGATTATTTTGCCCCGGAGCTATACTGGCCGACTACGTCGAAGGGGCAGAACTTCGCCGCGCTGCTGGACTGGTGGAACGGGGAGAATACGAGCAAGCGCTATGTCTGGCCCGGGCTCGATACCGACAGGGTCGGAAGAAGCTGGCAAAGTTCAGAAATAGCCAATCAGATTGGCCTGATCCGCAAATATCCGAATCCTGGCGAATTGCATTGGAGCATGTTGGTTTTGATGAAGAACGCCGCTTTGGATGAAGCGCTGACCAACGAACTGTACACCGCGCCGGCGCTTATCCCCCCGTTCCCTTGGCTTGGTTCCGAGCCACCGCTGATGCCGGAATTGACCGTGACAGCCAAGAAAGGCGCCGCGCAAGCCAGCTGGAAGGGTGTTGGCACCAATTCACCAAGCTGGTGGTTGCTGCAATCCCGTAAAAAGGAGAAATGGATCACCCAAATATTCCCAGCCGGACAATCGGATGCCTACCTTGATGACAGTTCCGACGCCATCGCAGTTCGAGCCGTCAGCCGGACGGGCATTTTGAGCGAAGCTGCGGTCTGGTCCCGCTCAAAATTTGGTCAAAAGCAAAGGGTTAAATAGCTCCCGTTCATGTCTAGCCTCAAACCGTGCGGTATGTTGGTGCGCCAGCCTGAATAAGGCGCTAAACAAGTCTGAAATAAGGGTGCTGGTTTTGACAGATAGCTTCAAAATACCTTCAAATTAAATATGATCGGGGATGTCCCGTTTGGCGAGCACAAGAGTTTTACGAGGAACCCGGATGATTTTTTCGTCAGGGCCGCAGCCAGCCGAGGGTGGCAATTGCCCGGCCGTATCTGTCATATCGATGCCAATCAAGGCAAAATCACCGTCGGCTAGCTCAAAGATGTCCGGGCAACCACGACATCCGACGGATTGTGCGCCATTTGCGTGTGGATCAGGGCCAAGCCTGCGAAGAAACATGGGTGTTGTATTCATGTGGCTCAACAATTATCGAAGCATCCAAAAATTACAAGAACTAAATACCAGCTATAGCTGGTGTATGGTTGGCGTAAGCATCGGCTACGCTGATAAACGTGGCAACGCGTTCTCTCAATCGAAAATCACTCGGCCTAGCCATTCGCACGTATCGCAAGAAGGCGAAAATGACCCAGGAGCGATTGGGTGAATTGGCGGACCTGAATCCGAAATACATTGGCGAGGTGGAACGCACTGAAAAGACCATCTCGGTTGATGCGCTTTCCCGAATAGCCGCAGCTCTCAAAGTGCGTCTGCGCGATCTGGTGTATGACGTTTAAGAAAATATCTTCACGCTCGATTTTCAGGCAAAACGGGCTGTGATATAATCTTGGAATGGGAATTTGGGAATGGATTTCACAAATTGTAGCAGTTGTCAGCGGCATTGGCGGCTTGTGGGCGGCAGTTTTTGCGCTTCTCGATAACAACAAAGCCAGAAGGGAGGAAACAAAAGCACGAAAAGTCGCAAACCTGCTTTCGATCACCTCAAACCACCGCGAACTTTGGAAGGAATGCCTGATTTATCCCACCTTGGACCGCGTCATTGATCCGGCGGCGGATATGGAAAAACAGCCGGTTACGCCAGCAGAGGAATTCTTCATGAGCATGGCTATTTCGCATACAAGCAGCACCTACGAAGCACTCAAGGACGAACTACTAACGAAACAGGAAGGGTTGCGCCGGGACGTGGAATTGTTCTTCTCGCTGCCCATTCCGAACGCAGTTTGGCAGAGAACCAAACTGCTGCAAAATCAAGATTTTGCAGCATTCATTGAATCTTGCTTGAAGTAACTGCCTCCACAACCCCGTCGCACAAGGTGCATTGGGTGGCCAGGGGGACGGGCGGAAAACTATATGTTAAGGGCGGCTTCAGTGCTGCCTCATCAATTCATCACATTTTTCTACGAGCGTGGCTTTATCAAAATCCGAACTGGATAACACACAGTTAGGAGGAATTCCTGCCGATTTCGTGAATCCAGATAAAACCTTTGCCATTTCATCATCTTCGCTTGTTTCCCATCCGGGCGTCACATAAATCGAATAAACGATGGTGTCACGCCATTTTTTGCGTAATCCAAGTTGAACCAATTCGTGGTAGAGCCAAATTCCCCCCTCTTTATCATTTGGGTAATGAATATCCAAGATGAGAATATCCCATTCTCGATTCTTTGCCGCGTCGGCCACTTTTTTGGCTGCATCTTCCCAGTAACTCTCCTGCACCCACGTGACGTCGTGACAGCCTGATTCAACACCAGAAATAATTAATTTACCGTTCGCTTCATTGTCATCCACTAATAATATTTTAGCCATATTCAGGCTCCTTTCAATTTAGGGTTTGGGAAAAAACATCCAAATATGCTTCCATGCGGCTGATTCTGCCCATGAATCGTAATGCCGCCATGTGCTCTGGCACTTTTGGCGCAAAGAAAAAGACCAAATCCTGCGCCTTCGGTCCTTTTTCCAGGTGGATCCATGTGAATGCCATATCGTTTGAAGAGATGATTTTTAATCTTTCGATTCACTCGGCAGCCCGCATCTTTTACGCGAATAAGAATGCCAGGCATATGATTTTTCCGCGTTTTTATGGCATCAATCACAATGGGCAGATCGCTTCGCTCGTGCGGCGTATTCTTTCTCGCATTTGTCAGAAAATTTACCACAATTTGCGCAATCACGCCAGCGTCAGCGAAAACATTCATGTTTTCAGGAATTCTGTTATGGCAAATAGGCTTACCAGACTCTAACCAGTTCACCAGTTGAATGCAATCATCTACAGTCTTTTTTAATGGGATGGATTTAGGTTCCACAGATGGTAATTTATTTTCGTCCTTGGCCAAAAGTCTCAAATGCTTGAATGCTACATTTTGATATCGGAGAAATGATTTCCAAATTTCAAAATCTTTCGCAGTGCATTTATTTGGATCCAAAGAATCCAAATCAGAATATAGTCGTTGGCTTATTCTGCCAATCAGGTCGTGTTGCAACGACACAAGTAAAATCTTTACCCCTTCGTGCTTGCCTTGTTCAAAAGTGGCTAGAAAACAGGTTTTAAGCTGTTCATAAAGTGCAGAAAGTAAATCGCCCAAGAACTTATAACGGTCAGCCATCGCATGATCTATTCGCACATTAGTATTCGGCGGTGCGTTCTTTGCGGGCAAAGAACAAGACGGTAATGCTGCAGGAATAAATTTAAAAACTTGGTCTCCCATTTTGATTTTAATTTTAAACTCGCTTGGGTCAGCATGTAATTCTGTCGCCATCGCAAATTCGCGTCCATTCTTTTCAATTCGCATTGGAAGAAAAATTGCGGCAATGTTGCAAATAAAGGCATGCTGAAGTTCTTCGATATTCTTGATCTTGACCTTCACAATGTCACGTGTGATTCCTTCCAAAAGAAATTTCATAGCGCTATTGCTAAGCATTGTTTGAAAATGCTCGGCAAGATGTTTTGCAAGTCGGAGTTCGCTTTTTTCATGTCGCCCCCTTTTTTCTTTCTTGCTTTCAAAAAAAAGAAATGTTGAAGGAGATGCAAGCACGGGCAAGGGGCAGATGAAGAGCCATGCCGTCTTTGGCGGTAGAATAGTCAAATCCGCTTTGTCCAGGATGGTAAAAAGTTTTTCACTGTCTCGCGGAGCGTTCAAAATTTCAGCCTTGAGATCAGCAATTTTGATTTTTCCGGGTTTAACAATTTCGCGATGGTAAAAAGTATCATTTGATGAAGGAAAGTTTTTAAAATAACGCATTACTCTGCCTCTTAATGGCCGGGGGGTATGCAAGCGACGAAGACAATATTTATCACGCCAAATGGACGATGGCGGGTCTATTTTATCAAAATGATAAATGCAAATCTTGAATTCAATCTTTTTCTTAGCAGGAAAAACCTCAGCCACATAATGTCCAACACCGCAGCCTTTCTTAAACAAGGCCTTTACATGTTTCCAATTTGCATCTTTTCCGCTCACCGACCTGCAAATGGAATCTTGAATCAGCGTGTTAAGCGCTTTGTGCTTCAAACGTAACGCTTGATCTTTCATTGCTCTGGTAATATGGACAATTCGATAGGGCTAGTTTTTTTATAAGCTGCACCCATTCCCCCAAGGCCTGTAATTACAAATACTTTTATTTGTGGAGCTATTCGAACCGCAGTTATGAAAGTGCCAATACCGACTTGTGTTAAGCATTCTTGCGGAAGAAAGAAAATTATTTTGGTAAATCCTAACCGTATTAATTCAATATAAAATTCATGCACCTCAGCCGCGCAGCCGCATGATCCTTCTTCGGTAAGGCACATTTCATTTTGAGAGATTCCATTTTTATAAAACAATGCATACGATGAAGGATTCTGTTTCGTCGGCCTTCGCTCATAACGAAATCGGATGTCACTCTTAATTTCATTCAGCCTTCGGCGATCGAACGTATTTCGCATCGCCTTTTCTGAAAAAAAAGGTGAGCCCTTTCCCAATCGGCCTTTGCCTTGTGTCGGATTGTTGTTTGATAAAATTACATCTTCTTCTGCCAACCCTTCGTCAGTTAATATTTTTTTAAATGATTTGCGAATTCTGAATGACCGATAAAATTCTCTTCGCAATCCAGCCGCTTTTCCTAGTTCTTTTAATTTGTGTTCAAATTGTGATTGGAAACCTTGGCCCTGAAATTTGTGGTCGTTTATTGCCAAACAAATTTTGGGTCGAAGCCGTCTCGATAGAAGCAATTTATAAAGCAAAAGACCCATTCGGAAAGTCAGCACAGGAAAATCGCCAACCAAATTTAGAGAAAATTGTCGAACTTTGTCGTTTTCAGCATCCTGATAGATCATTGGAACAAGGGCATCGTTGTCGCCGTCATACATGAGCATAAAGTGGCCAGCAATAATTGCGACTTGCTCATCCCTTTCAAACGGGAATGAGCACAGAAATTTGAATAATTCTTCCTGATTTTTGAAAGACGTCGTTTTTGGCGGAAAATTCATACGCTCATTCCTTTGGCTTGCTGCCAGATTTTTTTTTGAAAGCTGTTTTTATAAATCGGATTGTCGCGCCGGCCACCCAAACCGCTAGCAATACCGATAATCCGCTGCAAAAATACATGGCGAAATAAATCATAACGTCAACATGTCCGATTCTTACGTTCGTTTAAATTTCCACTAAAATCAATTTGAACGAACGAGGTTCAATAATCCATTTTAAAAACATAAATTTATGCGACGCGCTTCGAAAATATTACAATTGCAAAATAAGTTGCTAGATTTACTAGCAAGCCGATCATCAAAGCAGGAATTTGACCCGGTTCTTTTAAAGCGAACTGCCAAATCAGAGATGCAAGCGCTCCCAAAAGCATAGCCGATGCACCAGCATTTCGTTGCGGCTTTTTCAAAAGAACGGCGAAAATAAAAACAGGCAATACACTTGGTGCCCATACCGAATAAATTATTAACAACCCGTTGATAATAGATGGTGCGAAACATGCCAACCCAGCACCAAGCAGCCCCATGACCAATGTAGAAAAACGACTCAGCCGCAATCGTCGCTCGTCAGAAATTACGTTATGGCTGAGGGCGTTATAAATATCCCGCGTGAAACTCACTGCACCCGCATTTAAAATAGATTCTTGTGTGGACATTATAATGGAGGCAACGGCGACTATTAAAATTCCTAAAATTCCATGAGGCAGAAATTTTATGGCTAAAGCCATGAAAGCATCATCGGGATTTGCCGTGGACACAGTTTGGGCTGCAATTGTTCCTAAACCAACAACCATGGCAAACCACAAAACGCTGTATCCTGCTCCTGCAAGAAATCCTTTACGCGCAATTGTTGGCGATCCTGCAGCCAGGGCTCTATTTGCGTATGGGGGCATTAGTGTTTCGCCTAAAAGAAATGACAAAAAGAGTCCGGCTATTTGTAAAAATGTCATGTCTTTAACGGTTGAATGCATCGCGCTCCACGCATGCCGATCTATATCAGCGAGACTGACACTGCTTTTTGAAATGGCAAACCAAAGAAACAAAGGAATTGTGACGGCAAAAATTACATATTGAATTGCTTCAGTGGCGATCACTGACTTTAAACCGCCGGTATAGCAATAAATTACGCCGACGCCGGTCACTATAAAAACTGTTGCTTCTAAAGGTAATCCTGTTGCCGCTTGAAGCACTAGTCCACCAACTTTTGCCATAATGGCAACTAAACCAGCGCATAGTGTGACTGAAATTACGCCCGCAATAATGTGTGCCGCCTTACCGTATGCATTACCGATTACATCACCCACCGTAAAACAATTATTAAATCCGTGAAGGCGTGGCGCAATGAATAATCCCGTTAGGATGTTTTGTAATGTGAATGCCAAAACCGCAAAAAAGAAAAGCCATCCGGAAGTAAATCCTTTGCTCGTGAACCCCATCGTATAGCCGGGGCCAATATAAGTTGCACACAGACTGGCAAATAGCATTATGCCCGGTACAGCCCGCCCTCCGACCGCATAATCACCGAAATTGCGAATTCTTCGGACAATAATGCCAAAGGCCAAAAGTCCGACGAAATAAATGGAAATCGAAAGATAATCTAAAAAATTAAGATTCATGCATTCGTTAATCCGGTTATGACAAATGGTTCTACAATCTTTACAATGCTTCGAACGGCGTGCTTGATTTCAGATTCCGTAGTCAAGCTGGAAAGAGAGAATCGGATCGCATTGCGCGCCATGTTTTCCGGCACTCCCATGGCAATCAGAACATGCGATGGTGCCAGTGAATATGATGCGCAAGCGGAACCCGACGTCACGTATATGCCCGCAACGCCTAGGCGGGCGAGCAAAAAATCTCGGTCAACCATAGGAAATATAATGTTTGTTATGAAAGGGCTTCGATATTTGGACGATGTAACCAGTCTGCTTCCGGGTAGTTGAGAAAGAATTGACGTCTCAAGCATTGTGCGAAGCCGTTTAATTTTTTTTGCTGTTCGTTCCAAGCCCTTCACAGCAATCTCCGATGCTTTGGCGAAACCGACAATCGATGGAACATTTTCGGTTCCAGAACGAAGCCCGTTTTCCTGTCCGCCGCCGGGAACAAGAGGCTTCATGGTAATTCCGCGCCGCACAAATAATGCTCCTACGCCTTTGGGGCCATGAAGTTTATGACCTGACAAAGAAAGCAAATCAACATTGAGCTTTTGAACATTAACGGGAATTTTCCCAAACGCTTGAATCGCATCGGAATGAAAAAGAATTCCACGGGGTTTCAACATGGCACCAATTTCTTGCAGAGGTTGAATTGTGCCAATCTCATTGTTTACCATCATGATTGAAACCAGAAAAGTATCTGCGCGCATAGCAGCGGCGATTGATTCTGGTGTGATAATTCCATCTGCGTCAGGCGGCAGAATCGTTACCGAGAAACCGTTTTGTTTAAGCTGTTCGATTGTGCTTAAAATGGCTTTGTGTTCGATAGCGCTTGCGATTATGTGCCTTCGACCAGAAGGCGCTTTCAAGCACGTTCCTGCCAAGGCAAAATAATCTGCTTCGGTGCCCCCGCTCGTAAAAAACAATTCATCCGAATCGGCTCCAATAAGGTGAGAAATGGTTTGCCGGGCAGATTCTACTGCCTTTCGCGCTATCATGCCAGGGGCATGATGACTCGAAGGATTTCCGTAATATTCGACGAAATAGGGGTGCATTGCGTCCCACACTTTAGTGAGGACGCGGGTGCTTGCCGCATTATCCAAATAGGCATTCACATGTATTAGCGTTTAAACCCGTCATCGTCATTACGGTTGTCGTAACTGGCACGCAACAAATGCGATTTTGCAAATTATGATGCAATGCCAAATGTAACGACAAGGATTATCGCCACCGCCCCTATTTTTATCGAAAAAATCACTGAAATCGAATAAAAACGCGCACAAACTTGTTGTGCGCGCATGTAAAAACCGACAACTATTTTGGCGAAGTCAGAAAACGGCATTGTCCGCCCCAGGATTTGTCGTAGAGCTGCAAATCAATTTTACGGTGCAAATCAAGATAACTGAGATATGCCACGAAATGCAAACCGTTGAGTTTCACTATGGATCCTAGAGCGACAACCGGAAACCGGCATTGATAATCGGAAAATGCTATCCCAAATGCCAGAAGCTCTTCAATCGTGCTTGCCTTGAGGCCCAATGCCTCCAACTTCACTTTGACATTGTCACCCGAATTTATAGGGCGGTTGAAATGAACAAGTTTGACGACCGAAGTTTGCTTGCCTGTTCCAACAATCGGAAACCGGCGTGAAGTAATTTGGGTGTTTTTCCAATCGTAACGCCCTGCGGTAATCATTTGTTTCAATGTCGAACTAAAATCGACAGTAATTTTAAATTTAAGTGATGAAGCTTTCATTTGAGGATTGGGGTTGATCGCCAGAAGACGGCATGACGTCGTGTTGCAAACGACGGATATCGCCGTCCGGCTCAATGGTAGGGGTTGATCGCTAGAGGACGACACGATGTCGCCATAGCCCGAAAGGGCCGAAAAAGGCTTAAATCAGCGCCTTGGGGCTATGGCGACCCTGGAAATTGTCGAAGAGCCTATGCGCTCGGTTTAACACAGATTGCACTTTTGCGCAATTTGATGGGGCAATTGTCTTTTTCAGGAACCGGAAATGTGGAACCACGCTGGATGAATACAGTAAAAATGGACGAAGACCTCAGCCACGTTTCCAGCACGGCAAGTGCGTGGTTCAAACGGAGCATGGTGATGAGCAAAGAGCAAAAATTGTCCCGAAAAGTGAACCAACAGATCTCCCTATGTGTCTGTTTTTTTGAGGTTACTCCAATTAAAGGAGTTTCGTCTCTACTTTCCCCAATTTCCGATTGGCGGTCAAAAGCTGGTAAAAAAACCCGTCACGTCCTTTTGCATTTACTCGATCAGAAAGTCTTTGCCCTGATTCAAAATTTTTAAATCCAAGTTCTCACGTTCAAGTTTCTTGAACTGGTCAGTAGGCAATTGTGCAGATGAGCATTTAGCGTGGTGGAACCCATGATTCAAGCCCTGCCACGCGCTCCCGGCACAAAGCGCTTGGCAGGCAATGATCGATCTTCCGCATTAGCGTCACCTCCGTGGACCCCCTGCGGCGGATTGCGGTCGCCTTGAACGTCCAGTTGTCCGATCTGGTGCGCAATGTCGGATGGTGCCCGCAATGCGGGCGGGTTTGGCTGCAAAGACCGCTTGTGCAAAACCCAACACAAAGTCACCTGTGAGGTTTTGGCAAATCCACCCCGGCATCGAATGCCAATAGGCGGCCGAGCATATCCCATTGCGTTTCATCGGGCTCACTTTCGCCCCTTTCCCAAGCCAACACCAGAGACCCTGCAATACCCATTTTCTTTCCGATTTCATAGGGATGGAGGCCCTTTTCATACCGCTTGGCGAGGATGTAATCGCCGGGGGTTTTGATGGCGGTCGGAATGTGCTTGCGAGGCTTGCGGTTCAGGGGAATATGGGCGCGAGACACCCGCACCGTGCGCTGTGCAATAGCCAGCAGGGCTATTGTCCCCCAAGGGGGCGAAGGAACCTGCGTTGGGTGAATGTGAACGCAAGACAGGAAATGTCGTATCTGTCTGAAGAACAAAGCACCACCTCACCACAGCCCTCTCCCCCGTTGCACGGCGGAGAGGGAGCCAGAGGCTTCGGGTTCGAGGGAGGCTTCTGCAGAGCGGTTTGCCGCCGGTTAAATTCCCGCAACAACTTGCTTTTTGGCGCATGATTCATTGACTCTGATTGCTCGTCTGGTATTTTCTCCGTCCGTTTTTCACACGAAATTTAACTGAGACAAATCAATTTATGGCCAAAGCTAAATCCAATAAATACGTCTACACCTGGGGCAACAAAAAAGCCGACGGTGACGGCAGCATGAAACCCCTCCTCGGCGGAAAAGGTGCGAACCTCGCCGAAATGACCCGCATCGGTCTGCCGGTGCCTCCGGGTTTCACGATCACCACGGAAGTCTGCACCTATTTCTATGCGAACAAGCGCACCTACCCGAAGGTGTTGCAGGCGCAGATGGAAGCCGGCGTTGCGAACATGGAAAAGATCATGGGCACGAAGTTCGGTTCCACGACGGGCATGCCGTTGCTGGTGGCCGTTCGTTCCGGTGCGCGCGATTCCATGCCGGGCATGATGGACACGATCTTGAACCTCGGTTTGAACGACCAATCCGTGATCGCGCTGGAGAAGGCGACGAACAACGCGCGTTTCGCGTGGGATTGCTACCGCCGCTTCATCCAGATGTACGGCGACGTCGTCCTGGGTGTGCAGAAGCGCGAAGGCGAAGACCATGAACCGTTTGAAACGATCATCCACGAGTTCAAACACGAAAAATATCACAAGGACATCATCGACTCCGAGCTGACCGCGGAAGACCAGGCCGAGCTCGTGAAGCGCTTCAAGGCGCTGGTGCTTGAGCGCACGGGCAAGTCTTTCCCGAACGATCCGTGGGATCAATTGCGCGGCGCCGCCGGTGCCGTGTTCGGTTCCTGGATGAACGACCGCGCGACGGTATACCGCCGCAAGTACAACATCCCGACGGAATGGGGAACGGCTGTCAACGTGCAGGCGATGGTGTTCGGCAACACCGGTGAAGATTCCGGTTCCGGTGTGGCGTTCACGCGCAACCCGGCGAACGGTACGAATGAATTCTACGGCGAATTCCTGATCAACGCGCAGGGCGAAGACGTGGTGGCCGGCGTCCGCACGCCGGAACCCGTGCTGAAGCTCAAGGCGCAGATGCCGAAGTCCTACGCGGAACTCATGGCCGTGCGCAAGACCTTGGAAAAACATTTCAAGGATGTGCAGGACATCGAATTCACCGTGCAGAGCGGCAAGCTGTTCATGCTCCAGACCCGTAACGGCAAGCGCACCGCGGCTGCCGCGTTGAAGTTCGCCTCGGACATGGTGAAGGAAAAGTTGATCGACTGGGAAACGGCCATCCTCCGCAACCCGGCCGACCAGCTCGAACAATTGCTCGCGCCGATCTTTGACTTGAGCGAAGTCAAGAAGGCCAAGGTCATCGCCACCGGTTTGCCCGCAGGTCCGGGCGCCGCGACGGGCCAGATCTATTTCAACGCCGAACGCGCGGTTCACGCCGCCGACAAGGGCGAAAAAGTGCTGCTCGTGCGCGTCGAAACTTCCCCGGAAGATTTGCGCGGCATGATCGCGGCGGAAGGCATCCTTACCGCACGCGGTGGTGTGTCCTCGCACGCGGCGCTCGTCGCCCGCCAGATGGGCAAGGTTTGCGTTTGCGGCGCCGCCGGCGTCGAGATCGATTACGACAAGAAGACGACGACGATCGACGGCACGACCTTCAAGGAAGGCGATTTCCTCTCGATCGACGGCACCTCGGGCCTTGTGTACGCGGGCCAGATCAAGACCGCGCCGTCGGAAATCATCACCGGTTTGCTGAACAACGACAAGGTTGCGCAGAAGACGGAGAAGTATAAGAACTATGTGCAGTTGATGAACTGGTGCTCGAAGGCGACGAAGCTCGCCGTGCGTACCAATGCGGATACGCCGGAGCAGACCCGGCAGGCCATCGCGTTCGGCGCGACGGGCATCGGTTTGACCCGCACGGAACACATGTTCTTCGAAGGCGACCGCATCGATGCGATGCGCGAAATGATCCTGGCGGACAACCTCGCGGCCCGCGAAGAGGCGCTGGCGAAATTGCTGCCGTACCAACGCGAAGACTTCTTCGGCATCTTCAAGGCGCTGAAGGGTTATCCGGCGACGATCCGTTTCCTGGACCCGCCGCTCCACGAGTTCCTTCCGAACTCCAAGGAAGCGCAGATGGACCTCGCCCGGAAGCTCAATGTGCCGGTCGAAAAGATCATCCATCGCGTGCATGAATTGCACGAATTCAACCCGATGCTCGGTTTCCGCGGCTGCCGCCTCGGCATCAAGTATCCGGAAATCACCCGCATGCAGGCCCGCGCAGTGCTCGAAGCCGCGGCCGATGCGACGAAGAAAGGTTTCAAGGCCAAGCCCGAAATCATGATCCCGCTCGTGGGCTTCAAGCGCGAACTCGACCTCCAGGTCGCGATCGTTCACGAAGTCGCGGCG
>DASZCA010000428.1:0-13700 GCA_035943555.1 Verrucomicrobiia bacterium | reverse complement strand
CCGCCAAAAGCTGGCCATGTCCTGCGTCACCTGGATCGGCTTCATCCCCGGCGTCAAGATATGCACCGTCACCGGTACGCGCCCCATCGCGATCTTCGGCGTCTGCGCCACATCATAGAGATCTTGGATGCGCAAAGAAATGTACGGCGACCTCCCCGGCTCATAACTCACCTTCGGCGTCCGCTCATTCGGCAGCTTCAACCGCTCCGGCGCATGTTTGTCCAGCAATTCGCGCTGCGCGTGCGACAGCCACGACATCACCACCGGCTTCACTTCGCGTTCTTTGACGTCTTTATAACTGATCGCCCCGTGGCAAAGCTGTTCGATGATGGATTTCTTGTCTTCGTCCGTGATCGCCGGCAGTTGCAGGTCGGGACATTGCACGCAAAGCAAATTCAGCCGCGCCAGCCATTGTTCCACTTCATGATCCCAGTTCGGCAACAGCAAACGCCCTGCGATCACTTCATCCGCCAGCAACCCCGCCGCCGCATCCGCCGGTGGCGGATCAATCCGCTTCGAAGCCAGCGCCAAATCACGAAAACGCAACTGCTCCGCCGCCATCACGCGCTTCTGTTGCGCATCGTATTGCACCTGCACTTCGCTTTTGATGTCCGCCGGAAACAGTTCGCGCAACCAGTCCGCCTCGATTGCCGTTGCCAGCGAGAGGATTGTGTTCACCTCGCGATCACGCCCTTCCACCTCGCGGATTTCCGCCACGACGAACAGCGGACTGCTCTGCACCTGGCTCTCCCGTGCCAGCACCCCGCGACGTCCATGCACCAGTTCCGCGCGCAACGTCCCCTGATCCAGCCGCCGCGCCACGCGATCACTGAATCCGATCAGGATGCACTTCTGCAACGCCTCGTCCTTCACTTCATTCGGCCGCGTATCCAAGCCCTCGTCCTTCGCGATGCGCAAAAATTGATCAAACAACGGCCCCACCTGCTTCGCCGTGATCGCATGGATGCCCAGCTTGCGGCACGCATCGATGCGAAATTGGTTGTTAAACGCATAGCTCCACGCCCGCATCAACATCCAAAAATCTGAACTCGCCTTTTCTCCCAGCAAATCTTCCCGCGCCGTTTCCACGTCCTTGCCCGCATTGCGGATCAACAGATCGCGCCCCTGCGTCAGCGCCGCCACCAAACACGCCTGATGCACACACCCATGCTCTTGCGCCGCCAGCAACATCCGCGCATAGCGCGGATGCAACGGAAACGCCAGCATCTTGCGCCCAACCGGCGTGATATGCCCCTCGCGATCAATCGCGCCAAGATCAGTGATCAGTTCCTCCGCGTGTGTCAGCGAAATTTCATCCGGCTTTTCCAGCCAGCGAAATTTCCTCAGATCATGTACTCCCGCCGCTTTCAACGTCAGCACGACTTCCGACAAATCCAGCCGCCGGATTTCCGACATCTCATGCGGCGCCCGTTCATCATGCTCCGGCCGCGACCATAGCCGCACACATTTGCCCGGCGCCGTGCGCCCCGCCCGCCCCGTCCGCTGGTCGGCATTCGCCTGCGAAATCTTCTCGATGAGCAGCGTGTTGATGCCACGATTCGCGTCATAGCGCGCGATCCGCGCCAGCCCGCCATCGATCACCAACCGCACCCCATCAATCGTGATGCTCGTCTCCGCCACATTCGTGGCCACCACCACCTTGCGCCGGTCATAGCGCGCGACCGCCGCATCCTGATCCTTCGGCTGCAACTCGCCGTGCAATGGCAAAACGACAAAACCCTTCGCCTCGCTGGTATGCCGGATGGCTTCAATCGTCTGCGAAATCTCAAATCCGCCCGGCATGAAAACCAGCACATCCCCTTCACCACCGGCATTCACAAAACGCGAAAACTCCGCCGCCGCCAATTCCCACACCGGCGGCCCGTTCAACCCAACGCGTCGCGGCAGATACTCGATCTCCACCGGAAACGTCCGTCCCTGCGAAGCCAGCGTGGAGCAGGACGGAGCGCCGGGCACCGCCCCGGCGAGTTTGACACCCGCATCGCCAACGCGCGCGTTCGAAGTTCTGCACTCCGACAAATACCGCTCCAACTCCCCCGCATTCAACGTCGCCGACATCACCGCGATCTTCAGGTCCGGCCGGTGCTGCTCCTGCAGATCCAACGCCTGCGCCAGCGTGATATCCCCGTAAAGATGCCGCTCATGAAATTCATCAAACAATAAGGCCGAAACCCCGCGCAACTTCGGATCATCAATCATCTGCCGCAACAAAACCCCTTCCGTCACAAACCGGATTTTGGTCTTCGTCGAGGTGCAGTTCTCAAACCGTATTTGATACCCGACTTCATCGCCCAGCTTCACCCCTAACTCCTGCGCCACCCGCGTCGCCAGCAACCGCGCCGCGAGTCGTCGCGGCTGCAAGATCACCACCTGCCCGTCACCCAGCAGCCCATGCTTCAACAGCATCTGCGGCACCTGCGTGGATTTGCCCGAGCCGGTCGGCGCCGATAAAATCAAACGCTTATCAGCCTGCAACCGCGCGATGATATCGCGCTCAATCTCGTAAATAGGAAGACGGTCTGCCATTAGCAACTTTCCCTTACACCAACGCCCATCCCGGATTAATCTCCTCATCCAGCGACGGCAACGGCGCATTCGCCAACAACTTCCGCTCCGCCAAAATCCCGATCATCGCGGCGTTATCCGTGCACAATTTTTTCTCCGCGAGCCGCAGCACAAAGCCGTTCTTCTTGCACGCCCGTTCCAGCTCATTTCGCAGACCGCTATTGCACGTCACACCACCCGACGCCGTGATATACCAGACGCCTTCGCGCTTCGCCGCGCGAATGGTCTTCTTCACCAACACCTCCACGATCGCCGCCTGCACGCTCGCACAAAGGTCGCGAACTTTTTGCGGATCATCCAGCAACGCCGGGTTGTCCCGGATAAAATAACGCACCGAAGTCTTCAAACCGCTGAAGCTGAAATCATCGTTGGGATCATGCATCAATGGCCGTGGAAAGTCATACGCCTTGGGATTCCCCTGCTCCGCCAGCCGGTCGATGACCGGTCCCGCCGGATAAGCCAAGCCCATCAGCTTGCCCGTCTTGTCAAAACATTCGCCCGCCGCATCATCAATCGTCCCGCCCAGCACGCGATGCTTTAACTCGGATTCTACCAATACCAGCATCGTATGCCCGCCGCTGACGATCAGCGAAACATTCCGTTGGAATGCCGAAAAATCAGCGGATAACTCCTGCGACGTGGCCTCCGACCTCCCTCGCCCCTCCGAGGGGAGAGGGATTGAGGGTGAGGGGTGAAGTGGTCCGTTTGACGACGCACCCGAGATGATCCACGGCGAATACAAATGCGCCTCGTGATGATTGATGCCGATGAACGGCTTGCCGAGCGCAAACGCCGCCGCTTGCGCCGCTTTAAATCCCACCAGCAACGCGATGGCCAGCCCCGGCCCCTGCGTCGCCGCCACGGCATCCAGTTCGGCAGCGGAAACCCCCGCCTCGCGGAGCGCCGACTGCGCCACCGGCAACAGATTGCTCAGGTGTTCGCGCGCCGCCAGTTCCGGCACCACGCCGCCGTATTCCGCATGGAGTTTGATTTGCGAAGACACTACGTTGGCCAGCACCCGCCCGTCACGCACCACGGCCGCGCTGGTTTCATCGCACGAAGTTTCAAGCGCAAGCAAGGTCATTGCCGGATTACTTGACCGCGACCTTTTCCGCCTTGGGCGCCCCGTTCAACGCGCTGTAAATTAACAGGCCCTTGAGCACATCGTCTGCGCGTTCAAGCTGTTTATCATGCACCGCGCTCACTTCGGCTTGCTTCTGGTCGGGCAACGATTCCACACCGCCCGGCGAATGCTGCAAGATCAGCGCCGCTTCCTCGGCATCCGTCATCGGCACCAAGATGTCCGGCGTGATGCCGTGTTCGTGGATGACCTTGTGGCTCGGCGTGTAGTATTTCGCCACCGTCAGCTTCAGCGCCGAACCGTCTTCCAGCGGAAAAATCGTTTGCACCGACCCTTTGCCGAACGTCTTTTCGCCGATTACGATCCCGCGATGCAAATCCTGTAAACAGCCGGTGACGATCTCCGCCGCGCTCGCGCTGCCGAGGTTTGCCAATACCACGATCGGCATGCCCTTCAATTCATCGCCGTCACCCTTGGCGTAATATTTTTCAACCGTCGAACGGCCTTCGGTGGAAACCACGAGCTGGTTCTTCGGTAAAAATTTCTGGCAGACCAGCACCGCTTCATCCAGCAAACCGCCCGGATTCCAGCGCAGGTCGATCACCAGCGCGCGCATGCCCTGGTCTTTCAGTTTCTGCAAACCGGCTTCCAGCTCCTCGCTGGTCTGATCTCCGAACTGCGTGATGCGCACATAACCGATCTTGCTGTCGCCCAGCGGAAATTCTTTGCGCCCGTTGACGTCTTTGACCATCGCCATCTGGATGATCGCACGTTGGAGGGAAAACTCTTTGTTCTCGCCGGAGGAAGGACGTTGAACCGTCAGCGATACCTTCGTATCCGGATCACCGCGCAACTGCTTCACCACTTCATCCAACGGCGTTTTCTCAACGTTCTTGCCATCCACCTTGATGATGCGGTCGCCGGACAAGATGCCCGCGCGCGAACCCGGCGTATCCTCCATCGGCGTGACCACCGTCACATAACCGTCTTTCATCACCACGACCAGTCCCAAGCCGCCAAATTGTCCTTCGGTGTCATCTTGCAAACGTTGGTACGACGACGAATCGAGAAATTCACTGTGCGGATCCAGTTTCTTTACCATCCCTTTGAGCGAGGCATAGACGAGTTGCTGATACGTCATGTCCTTGCCATCCACATATTCGTGGCGGACCTTTTCCAGCACGTCCGAAAAAAGCTGCACGTTCGGGTCGGCGGCATCGCGCATGTCTTTGGCGCTGGCGGCTGAATTGAGATAGATCTGCGCGCCGATCGCCAGATTGGCCAGCAAGACCGCGATCACAAATCCGTAAATCAGCCGTCGGTTCATAGGAAAGAAAATACCACAAAGTCTGCGACCGCGTCAGGGATTTTTCAAAAGGCTCTCCACGAAAGGCAGATCCGCCGGCACCGTCACCTTCGGATTCGGCTCCGTTCCTTTTACCAACCGCACCGCCTGGCCGATCAATTCGCACGCCGCCGTGTCATCGGTCAGCAACAACCCCTTCTCCCGGGCGGTCAAAATGGCCCGCCGAATGACTTCGATTCGGAACGTCTGCGGTGTCTGCACCGACCACAGCTTGGAACGGTCCACCGTCCGCGCGATGACTTTGCCATCCACCGTCTCCTTGATCGTGTCCGTCACCTGTTGCGCCGCTACCGCCGCCCCGGTCTCCCGCGCCGCGTCAATGGTCGCCGCGATCAGTTCTTCCGTCGTGCACGGCCGGGCCGCGTCTTGAATCGCCACGATCTGCGTCTTGGCCGAAACCGCCTCCAACCCGTTCCAAACCGAATCCTGCCGCTCTGCACCGCCGACCACAAATCGGAAAGGCTTCTTAAACCCATACTCCGACGCCAGCTTGGCAAATTCCTCCCGCATCCCGTCGCGCACAACGACAATGATCTCATCCACGCATTTCGCGTCGTTAAATTTTTTCCAAGTATGCGCCACTACCGGGCGCCCGGCCACTTCGAGCCAGAGCTTGTCCACGTTGGCGCCCATGCGCGTGCCTTTGCCCGCGGCCACAATGATTGCTGAAACCATGCGATAAGTTTAATCAGAGAAAATGCAAAACAGAACGCATTTTTCCAATGGGCGGCGGCTGTGTTGGGGAGAGAGGGACCAGCCGCAGCGCGTGACCATCCCTTTGGCTATATATAAAGAGATAAGTTCACAAACCCCATTGCACCTTGGATGTTGGACGCTTGGAGCTTTCCCCTACGCCGCCCGCCAATCCAGCACTTTCAACTGCACCGTCGTCCGTCCGTTGAATTCATTGATCCCCGGCGCGAACGCCAGGTCAAATGCCCCATCCGGCACCGGGCCGTTACCGGCATTCCACCAGACCGCCTCATGCGTGACCTTGCCGTCCGTGACCCACAGTTTGATATGTTGCTTGTTCGCCCCCATGCGCAACAGCGGCTTCTTGTGCGTCAAATTGCGGGCGAAAAATTGCATCGCCGGGTTGCCCATGCCGGTCGGCTTTAATTTATCCAGCTCCGCCAGCATATCCAAATTCAAGTGCGCCAAACTTACTTCCGCATCCAGCCGCAACGGCGGTTGCAGATCTTCCGGCTTCAACAAGCGCTTCGCCCGTTCATTCAATCTTTCACGCAAAAGATCGAGCTTGGCGGGTACGATGCTCAAGCCTGCCGCCATCGCATGCCCACCATGTTTCACCAACAGGTCATCGCACTCACGCAAAGCCGCCGCCAGGTCAAATCCCGCGATGCTCCGCCCCGACCCGCGCATCTCGCCATTCTCCCCGCCGATGATGAACGTCGGCCGGTAAAATTCCTGCAACACCCGCGAAGCCACGATGCCCACCACGCCGATGTGCCAGAGCAGTTGCCCTTCCACGATCACAAAATCCTTCTGCGCATCAAACTTCGCGCGCACCACGCCGAGCACCTCTTCAACGATAGATTTTTCGATCTTCTGCCGCTCACGATTTCTCGCATCCAGCTTCTCCGCCAGCGGCAACGCTGCCGCCAATGTTTCCGCCAGCAACAGATGCAAGGATTCCTCGGCCGTCTCCAGCCGCCCCGCCGCATTCAAACGCGGCGCCAGTTGAAAACCCACATCATGCGTGCCCAGTTTTTCCGGTGATTGCGCCACCTGCTTCAACGCCAAAATCCCCGGTCGTTGCGTGACATTGAGCCGTTCCAGCCCGGCCGTGACCAAGATACGATTTTCTCCGGTCAACGGCACCAGGTCCGCAATCGTCCCCAGCGCCACCAAATCCAGCAGCGGTCGCAAATCAAATTCTGCCGCGCCCGGCAACCCACTCTCTCGTCCGCGTTTGATCAACGCATGCGCGAGTTTGAACGCCAGCCCCGCCGAGCACAGTTCCTGAAAGTTCGCAGTTCCGTCCCGCCCGGCGCGGGACGGTCCGGAAAGCTGCGGATTCACCAACGCCACCGCCTCCGGCGCCGGATTGGAAACCTGATGATGATCCAGCACGACCACCTCCACCCCTTGCTGCTTGAGCCATGCGATAGTTTCCACCGCCGTCGAACCGCAATCGACCGCCAGCAATAGTTTGACTGGGAACTTCTTGAGACAATTTTCCACGCCATCGCGACTTAAGCCATATCCTTCGTCCATGCGATTCGGCAGATACGCCTCGGCCTGCCAGCCCAGCTTGCGGAAAACTTCCAGCAGAAGGGTCGTGGAAGTCACCCCGTCCACGTCGTAATCCCCAAAGATGACCAGCGGCTCATCCCGTTCATGCGCGAGCAATAACCGCTTCACGGCCGCATCCATGTTCGGCAGCAAAAATGGATCCGCCAAATTTTTCAGACGCGGGGCGAGAAAATTTCCGACGACCGCCGTTTCACTGAAGCCACGGTTGACCAGGCACTGTGCAAGGAGTTGGGAAATTTTGTGCGCGGACGTCAACGGCCCGGTCAGTAAGGGCGCGGTCGGGGCGATCGTCCAGCGGAATTTCATCTTCACCACGGATTAACACGAAGCAGCGCGCTTGGAAACACCATTCGCCTTCATTTCGTCCGCGTCAGCCCCGCCTTGTGTTCCCGCTTCGTGGCGATGATCGAAAGCACCATTGCTGACCCCAAGACCAGGCCGATCACGATTAGTGAGACATACGTCGGAACCTCGATCTGAAACCATTTATGCGGGCCGTCGCCATGCGGGTCCAGCAGCATTTTCCCCCCGACAAAGATCAGCACGATGGATAACCCCGCCTTGAGGTAACGGAAATAATCGATCGCCCCGGCCAGCACAAAATAAAGCGAACGCAGGCCCAGGATCGCAAACACGTTCGAGGTGAAGACGATGAATGACTTGGTTGTCACCGCAAAAATCGCCGGGATGGAATCCATCGCAAAGATCAAATCCGTGGTCTCCACCATGAGCAACACCAGCGCCAGCGAAGTGAGCATTTTGCGCCCGTCTATTTTGACGATAAATTTTTCGCCATGATCGCCGTCCGCCACCGGAAAACATTTGCGCGCGAGACGGATGATGGGGTTCTTTTCTGGCTCTACTCCTTGCTCATCCGTCAGCATCATCTTGATGCCCGTATAAACTAGAAACGCACCGAATACATAAAGCGTCCACTGAAAGCGCTCGATGAGCGCGGAACCGGCCAAAATCATCGCTCCCCGCATGACCAGCGCGCCTAAGATGCCCCAAAACAACACCCGATGCTGAAATTTGGCCGGGACCCGGAAGAACGCAAAGATAAGTGCGATGATGAAAACATTGTCCATCGAGAGCGAGAGCTCGATGACATAACCGGTGATGAACTCGATGGATTCCTCGCGTCCGCGCAACGGCACTAACAGCCCGGCAAAAGCCATCGCCATGATGCACCAGAACACCGACCAGCGCAGCGCCGAGCGGAAAGAAACTTCATGCGCCCCGCGGTTGAACACCCCAAGGTCCAACGCCAGGAAAACCAACACGCACAAGATAAACCCGGCCCAATGCAGCGGTGTGATTGCTATTAGGCCAAGCATTGTGAGGGCCGGCGTCAGTTTTTCGCTGAGGCCGCGTTTTGCACCGACACCTGCGAGGCGCCGATGTTCGGCCGTTCACCCTTCGTGATCATCAGAATGATGGTCGTGGCGATAAAGATGGACGAATAAGTGCCGACGACGATGCCTACCAGGAACGTGAACGCAAAATCATTGATCGCGCCGCCGCCGAAGAAGAACAGCACCGCCGTGGCGATGAACACCGTGCCGCTCGTGATGATCGTACGGCTCAGCGTCTGGTTCAGTGCGTGATTGATGATTTCCTTGAATGATCCGCGCATGCCCAGCTTCAGGTCTTCGCGGATACGGTCGAAGATGACGATCTTGTCGTTGATGGAGAAACCGATGATCGTCAAGATCGCCGCCACTACCGTGGCGCTGAACTGGCGGCCGGAAACTGCGTTGGCGATGCAGAACACGCCGATCGTCAGCAACACGTCATGCAGCACAGCGATGACCGCGGCCACGGCGAAGGAGAACTCATAACGCAGGGCGACATAGAACAGGATGCCCAGCATCGCGCACAACGCCGCGACAACCGCTGATTCCTGGATCGCCTTGCCCACGCTCGGTCCGACGGAAAATCCGCTTTGCGCCACAAACTGTGCCTGCGGCAATTTTTCGGCCAATGCCGCCTTCACTTTGTCAGCCGAGCCGGAGGAAGAGGTGATGCTCAACGTCTCCGCCTTGCCCGCCGTTTCCTTTTGGTACTGCACCGTCGCGTCCTTTTCGTCAATGGTGGCTAGTACGGAACGTACTTCATCGACGCCCGGCTTTTGGACAAAGCTGAACTTGGTGTTATCACCGCCCAAGAAATCGATGCCGAACAATTTTTCACCGCGCGCGAACCCGCCGTAGCAGATTGCGATGATCGCAAAAATTGAGGTGGCCAGGGACAACGGTTTGGCCACGGACATGAACCCGACTTTGGAACTCTTGATGATGTGCGCCATCGACAGCGACATCATATTCCGTTCCGTCAAGAAGTTAAAGATCAGCCGCGTCACGACCAGCGCCGTGAACAAGCTCGCCGCCACACCGATGGTAAGCGTCACACCGAAGCCCTTGATTTCGCCCGTGCCCATCCAGATCAGGATGATGGACGAGATCAACGTAGTAACGTGTGAATCAAAAATCGTTCCGAATGCGCGCGCGTAGCCCGCATCGATCGCGCCGCGGGCGGACTTGCCCTTGGCCAGTTCTTCCCGGATGCGCTCATAGATCAGCACGTTCGCATCGACCGCCATACCGACCGTCAACACGCCGCCCGCGATGCCCGGCAAGGTGAAGGTCGTGCCGGCCGCGCACATGACGCCCAGCAGGATGATCACGTTCGTGAGGAGCGCGATGTTCGCCGCCAGACCGGCCATGCGATAATAGAACAGCATGAACAGCGACACAAAGATCACACCATACATCGCCGCATTGATGCCGCTCTTGATGTTGTCCTTGCCCAACGTGGGCCCGACATCCGTGGAGGAGGCCAGCCGCAAGGACGCTTTCAACGGATTTTGCAGAACATTCACCAGGTTGCGTGCTTCCTCGAGCGTGTACTGCCCGGTGATCACACCGCTGCCGGTTTCAATCGGGCTCTCGATGTTCGGCGCGGAATAGAGTTCACCGTCCAGCACGATGGCCATGCGATGATTGATATTGTTACGTGTGATATCGCCGAATTTTTTACCGCCTTCGGACGTCAGTTCAAAGTTGATCTGGGGCCGGCCGACATTGTCAGAACCGATGTGCGCATCCTTGATGATGTCACCCGCGAGATAATCAGGGGCATTTCCGCTGGCCGGACGTTTCTTCACGACCACCGCTTCGATCTGCGTCTTGCCGCCCACCAATTGTTCAACGTGGCGCAACACTTCATAGCCTGGCGGCACCGGGCTCAACAATTGGCCGGTACGCAGGTCAACAATCTCCGCGCTGTTATCATGCACCATGCGAAATTCAAGGAACGCCGGCTTCTTGATCTGTTCGATGGCGGTCGCCTTGTCCGCCGGCGAGAGGCCCGGCAATTGGATGAGGATCTGGTTGTTACCCGCCGGCTGGATCACCGGTTCCGCCACGCCAAACTTGTCGATACGTTTGCGTAGCACTTCGACCGCCTGCGACAACGCACCGCTGACTTCCGCCTCGGTGACCGTGTTCGTGCCGTTCAGGTTCGTCGTGTTCATCTCCACGAGATAAGCCGTGCCGCCCTGCAGATCGAGGCCGAGCTTGATCTTGCCCGCCGAGTCACGCTGCAGGCGGTTCAAGATGTAAAGGTTCGGTCGGAGCTGGTTGCTCGCGAGGATGCCCGGGAAATATTTCTGGATGTCGTTCGTGCCGATGGCTTCCTGCAACACCGCAAAGGTGCTGTTCGTCCCGGCCGCTTCCGAGCTGGTAGCCTGCGTGACGATCTGTTTGAACGCTGCATCCTGGTTCTGACCGCGCGTGGCAAATTCTGTCACCAAGTCGCGTGAAACCGGCGGATACACCTGGTACAGGGACCAGGCGACAATTGCGACGACGACAATAAACCAATTGAGATTATTTTGCTTCATGACCGTTTAAGATTCTTAGGATTTGGCCGCTTCGAGAATTTCTGTGATGGACGCCTTGGTGACGATCAATTTGGCATCGGATGAGCGCAAGGTGACTTCCTTGTCCTTGACCGTGACGATTTCACCGATGATGCCGCTGGCCGTGGCCACGCGGTCGCCGCTCTTGATGGCTTCCAATAACTTCGCCTGCTCTTTGGCCCGCTTCTGTTGCGGACGGATCATCATGAAATACATGATCACCGCCATCAAACCCATCGGCACCAGCAAACCGCCCAAGCCGCCCTGTTGCGCTCCGCCTGCTGGGGCGCCTTGCGCCAGGAATCCACTAAAGTAATTTACGTGCATAATTTGAAAAACGGTCGGACAGTTTAGGAAAGCATCCCTCAAAGGCAAGATTTATTGGCCGGAGTTTTTGGCTGGCTGCTGTAAAACCATACGCGATTTGCCCTGCGACCGGCAAATTTTACAATTTCTATCCCCTCGCCCCTCGGAGGGGAGAGGGTTAGGGTGAGGGGTGAAAGTATCGCCTGTTCCCGACCAACCTTTCACCCGCGACCCACCGCTTCAAACCAGTTCCGGCTCCACCCACTTGTTATGTTCCTTGATGAGGTCCACCAGCCGTTCCACGGCTTCCGCTTCGGGGATGTTAAATTTGATCGGCGTCTTCCCCACGTAGAGGTTGATCTTGTTCGGCGCGCCGCCAACGTATCCAAAATCCGCGTCCGCCATCTCGCCCGGTCCGTTCACGATGCAACCCATGATGGCGATCTTCACGCCTTTGAGATGTTCCGTGCGCGCCTTGATGCGTGCCGTGACCGTCTGCAAGTTGAACAACGTGCGTCCGCAACTCGGGCACGCCACGTAATCCGTCTTGAACGAACGGCAGCCCGCCGCCTGCAAAATATTATACGCCAGCCGCAGGCTCTGTCCCCCGCCCGCCTCGCCGCGAACGAGAATCGCATCGCCGATGCCATCCGCCAGCAACGATCCAATTACCACCGAGGCGCGCAGCAGCGCAATCTTCGGCTCCAACGGTACCGCTTCAAAATGGATGCAATCCTTGAGTAATATCGGATTGTTCCGTCCGAGATTTTTCAACTTCAACGCCAGCAACCGGAACGCCGTGATGGCCGGCAATTTCACGCCGTCCTTCACCGTCACCAACTGCGTGTCGCAGTTGATCTCAAAATTCTCCGTCGGATCGATCTCAGCGATGTTCAGATCTTCATACACCGCCTCCGGCTTCACGTCATCTTTCGGACGGATCTTCGGCGCGACCTTGTCGAACGTCCCCCGCGTGACCACCACGCGGATGAGCTGTTCGCCACCGCACTTGATGTTCTCGTTTAGTTCGATCTCCGGCGTCTTGCGCTTCTCAAAATGAAACGGGTCGAAAGAAAAATGCGTCTCGGTCAGCCGCACCTGATAATTGGTCAGCAACGGGATCTGCGCCAACAAGTCCGTGCAAACCTCGATCTCACGCGGTGAATCTTCCGTGAGCGAAACGCGGATCGTGTCGCCCAGGCCGTCGCACAGCAGCGAGCCGATGCCGATCGCGCTCTTGATGCGGCCGTCCTCGCCCTCGCCCGCTTCCGTAACGCCAAGATGGATCGGATAATTCCAGTCGGCGCCTTCCTTGTTCAACCGCGCCACCAGCAAACGGTAGCACTCGATCATCACCTTCGGGTTGCTCGATTTCATCGAGAACTTGAAGTTATGGAAATCGTGTTGCCGGCAGATGCGCACAAATTCCAACGCGCTTTCCACCATGCCCAGCGGCGTGTCGCCGTAACGGTTCATGATGCGGTCGGACAACGAACCGTGGTTCGTGCCGATGCGCAGACAACGCTTTAGCTTCTTCGCTTCCAGCACCAGCGGCGTAAACTTTTCCTCGATGCGTTTCAGCTCGGACGCGTACTGCTCGTCGTTGTATTCCTTGACGGCAAATTTCTTCGAGTCGGCATAGTTGCCCGGGTTCACGCGCACGACTTCCACCCACTTGACCGCTTCCATCGCCGCGTCCGGCTTGAAATGGATGTCCGCCACGATCGGCACCTTGCAACCCTGCTTGCGCAGTTCTGCCACGATGTTCTGCAAGTTCGCCGCGTCCTTCACCGTCGGCGCCGTGATGCGCACCAATTGGCAGCCCACCGCGACCAGTTCCAGCGTCTGCTTGACCGATAGCGCCGTGTCCATCGTGTCGCACGTCAGCATGGACTGCTTCACGACCGCATGATCGCCGCCCATGACGAAACCGCCGTTGGCCGGGTCGCCAATGACGATTTCGCGGGTCTTACGCCGGTGATAAAAGAAGGGAGATTCGCAGTAACGCATGGAAAATTATTTTGAAGGGGCAAATACCACCGGCACATCATGGTCCGCACGGGCGCTGCGCGCCCAGTCACCGATGTCAAAGAAAGCGATGTAGAGCATGAAACTGATGATCATCACCATGAAACATGTCTGGATGCCATTGATGAGACGCG
>DASZCA010000427.1:0-6825 GCA_035943555.1 Verrucomicrobiia bacterium | reverse complement strand
CTCCTCGATCACGCCGCTGAAATTCAGGAACGGTCCGTTGTTGATCTTGACCGTTTCGCCGACCGCAAAATTCACCTTCGGCTTCTCGGTATCTTCCGAGACCGAGATCTGCACCTTGATCGCTTCCACTTCATCCGTGGGCGTCGGCTGCGGCGGATCGCTCAGAAAGCCGATCACACCCTGCGTTTCGCGGATGAAATACCAGGGCTTCTCGATCACGCGGCGCTCTTCATCGAGCAAAACCATGTCCACGAAGACATAGCCGGGCCACAACTTGCGGTTGGATACCGTCTTCTTCTGGTTGCGCACTTCCACGACCTTTTCCATCGGGACCAGAACTTCCTTGATGAAGTCCTGCATCTCGTCGGTCTTGGTACGCTTCTCAATGCTGTCCTTGACCTTGTGTTCCTGGCCGGAAAGCGTCTGGATGATGAACCATTGGTTACGCATGAAATTATTAGTGGAGGAAAATAGTCTGCAACGCCATGTCCACAACCATCACAAACACGGCCAGCAACGCCACGGTGGCGATGATTAAAATGGTGGAACCGCGCAACTCAACCCAGGAAGGCCAGGCGCATTTCTTGAGTTCTTCACGCGTTTCCTGCACATAGACGGAAAGGCGCTGGATCTGCCCCTGCCACCAGAGGAAACCAAAAGCAACACCAATCACCACCGCCCATACCGCAATATGTATCCAGCTGTTATTCACGATAAATTTTTCAGTTTTCCGACATTCCGGCGCACTGCGCCCCGCTGGCGGAGAGGGAGGGATTCGAACCCCCGGTGGGCTTTCACCCACAGCGGTTTTCAAGACCGCCGCAATAGACCACTCTGCCACCTCTCCACTTAGCAGACTGGCCTCCCGGGCCGCAGCCCGGACATTTTCCAAAGCCAGCTTTCTTACAAAGCGGAGGCTGGCACGGCAGGCAGGACTTGAACCTGCAACCAATGGTTTTGGAGACCACTACTCTACCAATTGAGCTACTGCCGTAACCGTCAAAACCACCGCCGCATCTTCGGACGAAAAGGGAGCACGGAGGTTCAACACTCTCCGCGCTCCCAAAACTGGGTCGCTATTAGGCGACGACTTCTGTGACGATGCCGGAACCGATGGTGCGGCCGCCTTCGCGGATCGCGAATTTGAGGCCTTTTTCCATCGCGACCGACTTCTGCAATTCGATGTTCACCGAGACGTTGTCGCCCGGCATCACCATTTCAATGCCCTGCGGCAGCGTGAGCGTGCCCGTGACATCGGAGGTGCGGAAATAGAACTGCGGACGATAGTTCGTGAAGAACGGCGTGTGACGGCCACCTTCATCTTTGCTCAGGACGTACACTTCCGCCTTGAACTTGGTGTGCGGCTTTATGGAACCGGGCTTGGCCAAAACCATGCCACGTTCCACGTCGTTCTTGGTCGTACCACGGAGCAGCACACCGACGTTGTCGCCGGCGCTGGCCGAATCCAAAAGCTTGCGGAACATTTCGATGTCGGTGGCCACCGTTTTGCGGGTGTCCTTCAAACCGACGATCTCAACTTCTTCCATCTTCTTCAAGATACCGCGTTCGACGCGACCGGTGACGACCGTACCACGGCCTTCAATGGTGAACACGTCTTCGACGCACATGAGGAACGGCTTGTCGATTTCGCGAACCGGGTCAGGAATGAAGGTGTCGAGGGCTTCGAGGAGATCAGCGATCGCCTTTTCGCCTTCGGGCTTGCCCGCGAGCGCGGCCGTCGCCGAAGCGCGAACGATCGGGGTCGTGTCGCCCGGGAAACCGTACTTGGTGAGCAATTCGCGGATTTCCATTTCGATGAGCTCGAGCAGGTCGGCGTCAGCGAGGTCAACCTTGTTCAAGCACACGATGATGCTCGGCACACCGACCTGGCGGGCGAGCAAGATGTGTTCGCGCGTCTGGGGCATCGGGCCGTCAGCGGCGCTGACCACGAGGATCGCACCGTCCATCTGCGCGGCGCCCGTGATCATGTTCTTCACATAGTCAGCGTGGCCAGGGCAGTCAACGTGCGCATAATGGCGCTTGGGAGATTCGTATTCGACGTGCGACACCGCGATGGTCACGGTCTTCGTTTCGTCACGCACTGTACCACCTTTGGTAATCGTCGCGTAGTCAATCGCCGGCGCGAGACCTTTACGGTGCTGCACGGCGACGATGGCGGCGGTCAAAGTAGACTTGCCATGGTCAACGTGACCGATGGTGCCGACGTTAACGTGCGGTTTCGTTCTCTGAAATTGTTCTTTGGCCATGTGATTGTTGTGTTGCTGTTCTCGGTTGCTACGTTTTTGTTTTAATGGAGCCCATGATCAGGATTGAACTGATGACCTCGTCCTTACCAAGGACGTGCTCTACCAACTGAGCTACATGGGCATCCAAAAATCGTTCATTCAAACCCGATTCGCAAAACGACGAAAAACCAACCCTCTTATGTTTCTTCCGAAATTTAAGAGGCTGGCAATCTAAAATTTTGCGGCTCTGACCTGAACAAGTTAGGCAACAGGCATTTTCCTGTCAAATATTTTTTTATTTTTCTTTGGGTTGATTCGCTGATGAGGTATCCGCCACCAGCCTGTCACCCGTTGCCGACCAATAATTTATCCAGACGGACACAAAAAACCACTCTTTTTTAACGTGGAACTCTAAATTGGCATAAATTCAAGAAATGGGCTTTTTACACCTTTTTTGTTACGCCCGCGGATGCGCGGCATCATATGCTTTTTTCAACCGCTCTGTGGTCACATGTGTATATACTTGTGTTGTAATAAGATGCGCATGACCAAGCAACTCCTGTACACTTCGCAAATCTGCTCCGGCGTCCAAAAGGTGCGTCGCATAGCTGTGCCGCAGCTTGTGGGGGGTCAAAGCCGGGTCCAAACCGGCGACAATCAGGTAATTCTTCAAGCGCCGTGACAGTTGCAAAGGACTCAGCGGCCCTGCCCTCTCAGTGTCCGCACGAAACACGGGCTGAATTCCTATCGGTGGCGCCATTAAAATCGCCCAATAGTCTTGGATCGCCGTCAAAGCCGGCCGGCCGATGGGCACGAGCCGCTCTTTTTTGCCTTTTCCACGCACGCGCACAATCTGCTCGCTGAAATTCACATCATCCACCAGCATTCCACAAAGCTCGCTTACGCGCAGACCGCAGGAATAAATCGTCTCCAGCACCGCGATGTCGCGCAGGCAGGCTTCTTGCGAGATCGGCCGGCCCGGACCTTTCCGCTCTTTCTGCGCGGCCAGCAGTTTCGCCGGCGCCACCAACAGATCTTCCATCTGCCGCTGCGTGAGAAAACGTGGCAATCGCTTTTCCAGCTTTGGCAAAGAAATGTTTTTGATCGGCAAACTTTCCACCACACCATGCCGGATGAGAAAACGGTAAAATGTCCGCAAGGCGGAGAACCGTAGTTGGATGGCGGAACGGCTCAGTTTCTCACGCCCAAGAAAACGCAGATAGCTGCGAAAATCATCGCGCTGCAACTTCGCCCAGGCGGCGGCGGACTTCAATTCCCGCAAATGCCAGCGTGCGAATTCAATCAGTGCCTGCTCGTAATTCCGCTGCGTGTAAACCGACGCTCCGCGATCCGTCGCCAGATGCTCCAGGAATTTGGCGATCCACTTGTCGTGGATTTCCAGCGGCACTTCGGATTGTTTCGGAACATCCATCAGCGGAAGACTATCATAAAAAATCCAGCACCAGCCTCACAAATTCCTCCGGCGCGTCCGCATGCACCCAATGATTCGCCGTTGTGATGGTTTGCACCGTCGCCTGCGGAAACCACCGCAAAATGTCTGATTCATCGGCATCCGCGATGTAGTTCGACTTGCCGCCACGAATGAACAGTGTCGGCCCGCCAAATGTTTTCGCGCCTCCCAAGACTTCGCCAAGCCGCGAGTAGTTGTCCGCCACGCCACGCAGGTTCATCTTCCAGAAAAATTTTCCGCCATTGTCGCGCCCCAGATTTTTTAAAAGAAAGCGGCGCAGGTTTAGTGAGGGAATTTTTGGTTCCAAGACAGTTTCGATCTCCCCACGCGTCTGGTACTGCTGCAAATCTAACGCCAGCAACGCGTCAAAGATGGGCGTATGCGTGCGTTGATAAGCCCGGGGCGCCATGTCCACGACCACGAGCTTTTTCACGCGCTCCGGAAAATCGACGGCGAACTGCATCGCCACCTTGCCGCCCATGGAATGGCCGATGACCGAAGCCTGCTTCAAATCTTGCGCGGCGAAAAATTCCGCCACGTCCGCTGCCATCAATGGATAGTCCATCGCCGCATCGTGCGGTGATTGCCCGTGATTCCGCAGGTCGAGGATGAAGAGATGAAATTTTTCCGCGAGCTTGGGGGTGACGCCAAACCAGTTGTCTGCTGAGCCGAAGAGCCCATGCAACAAAACGAGCGATTCGCCTTGGCCAAGTTGTTTGAAATTGAGTTGCATGTTTTACCCGGAAAATTCCGGCGCCATTTTTTAACAGCCAACTCGCAGTTGCTCAATGCCCGAAATCACATTACGTTCACCAAAAGAAACATCCATGAGTTTATTTCGCCGTACCCGCTGCCTCGCTTTGCTGTCACTTCTTTTTGTTACCGCCGCCCGGGTTATGGCCGCTTCCGTCGGGCCGACCTTGCAGTTTGACTATGGGCACAACACCCTGCCGCCCAATCCGGTCGCTGATTTCATGTATTTCGTGCCGCTGGTTTCGCCGGATGCCGTTTCCATTGTCACCAACGCCGGCAATACCCAAGCCGCGCGCGTCGGGTCTTTCAGTTGCCAGACGAACGGTAGCGCTTTCACCGCCGCCTGTGATTTCGAATTCATCGGCGCCGGCCGGTTGCAAAATATTTTCGATCACACCGGCCGGATCAAAAAGTGCGAAAACCTGCTCGCGGCGGGCGAGACGCTCACCCACCAGCTTGACTCCATCAACGTGGAAGGGGCCGGCAGCGGGCGTGTCGAGATCACCGGCACGCTGGCCAACGGGGTCAGCACTGTCACGGAAGTGAAACTGCAGTTCAACAACCACGGTCATGCCAGCCCCGTCAGCATCGACCTGGTGGATATCAGCCGACACGACGGCAAGTTGCGATTTGATAATGCCGTGACCGCCCGGGTCAACACCTTGGTCTTCCAGCGAAAGCCCGGCCAGCCCAAGATGGAGGTAACGCTAGCCTCGGTAAAAAACAAAGATGCCGGTGACGGAGCATGGGCGAACCTGGTTGGCAGCATCAAAGGCGCGGCGGCGAACCTGTTCCTGCCGCCGCTCTCGATCGAAGCGGACGGCCAGCAGGCCATGTTGGATTTCGGGCTGGCCCTCACCATGGAAAAACCGGCCTTTACGTTTCCGTTGGCGACAAGGTTGAAGACTGCCGGGGCGCCGGGGCCGTAAATCATTTTGATTCACGGGCATTGATGGTTTTCCTATGTCGCCAGCATTGTCACACGCTGCGGCTGGGCTCCGCCACAGCCGCCGCCCATTGGATGGGGATAGAGTGACCGCTTTACCTGCCCGGTAAATTATTCGTCGTCGCCTGCAGGAAACTCAAACGTGATCTTCCCTTTTTTATCCATGACGAGGAACGCCGGGAACGGCTTGCCGGATTTTGAGATGAACTTGTCCATCACGTCGCTCTTTTTCTTGTCGAGAATCTTGGCCGCCTGCACCGCATCGATCGGCTGTTCCAAGATGGTCTTGCCGATGGGCTTGAAGGTGCAGCGCTTTTCCAAACGTTGCGAGTTCTCGCAGATATAGCCGGCCTCGGTATCGAACACCTGGCCGCCGCACTTCGGACATTTGCCCACGACGGCTTTGCCGGTGAAATCGATCTTCGGCGGCGGTTCGCTGGACCGGGCACGGCCCTTGCCTTCGCGCGGCTTGAATTCAAACGCGGTCTTGCCGTCCTTCACGATGAGGAAGGCCTCGAACTTGCGGTTCGTTTTCTTGGAGACGAAACCTTTCAGAAGATCGGTCTTGCCCTCGGCCAGCAGTTTCTTGATCTGTTCGGGAGCGATCTCCTGCTGCAGGATAATCTTGCCGGAACGGAAATCGCAGGTGGGCGTCGGCCCGGTCTGCTTTTCGCAGACGTAGTTCATGCCGTTGTCATAGACATTAGCGCCGCATTTCGGGCATTTGCCTAAGGGTTCCTTGCCGGTGAAATCCACCGGTTCCGCCGATTCACCTTCCTTGGCGTTGCCAAAATCAAATTCCACCTTGTGCTCGGGCGTCATCCGCAAGACGGCGGCAAACGGAAATCCTTGCTTGCTGCGAAAACCCTGCAACGGGCCGACGACCTTGTCCGTGATGATTTTCTCAACTTCTTCGTGCTCAAACATCCGGCTGCACAGCGTTTTCCAAAAAGCGAAATCGCATTTCACACACTGGAACTGTTTATAACGCTCATGGATCTCGCCACCGCATTTCGGGCACGGCACCTTCAGCGTGCCGAAATCGCCGGGAATGGTGTCGTACTCGTATTTCTTGGCGCACTCGACGATCCGCCGGGTCATGTCCGCGATGCCGGACATGAACTGCTCGCGGCTGATCTTTTTCCGCTGCATCTCCTTTAACTGAAATTCCCAGTCGCCGGTCAATTCCGGTTTCGTGAGTTCAGGGATGCCCAAGCCATTGAGCAGTTCCATCAATGAAAACGCCTTCGCCGTGGCCTGCAATTCGCGGCCGTTGCGGTGGACGTATTCTTCGTAAATCAAACCTTCGATGGTCGCCGCGCGTGTGGCCGGCGTGCCGAGACCTTTCTCGCTCATCGCCTCGCGCAGTTCATCGTCATCGATCAGCTTGCCCGCACCTTCCATCGCCG
>DASZCA010000426.1:0-5970 GCA_035943555.1 Verrucomicrobiia bacterium | reverse complement strand
CGGCTTCAGCGTGCCCGCGATACTGTTGACCTTGGGATTGCAGGTGATCATCAGCCTGTTTATCTGGCGGGCCGTGGTGCGAAAAACCGCGAACCCGTTCCAGCCGCTCTTGCAGCGTTGGGAGGCGATCGCGCTCTTCTTCATTCTGATCCTGACGCAACACGCGTTGCTGTGGGATCTGTGGCGGGGAAATTATCCGGACGTATCCAGCCATGCCCCAGGCTCTTATAATCGCGAACCGCTGCTGGCCGTGGTGCATGGCGGCACGCTGGTCATCGGCCTGATTTTGCTGGCCTGCGCCAGCGCCCAGCCGGAACAGGTGCGCGTCGAGTCGCTGCGACTGGGTTTTAAAAATGTCGGGGCGATTTTTTCACGGAGCGCTGTATCGCTGGCGTTGGTACTGGCGGTCATCGCCGGGGCGGGCACGTTGCTACAGACCTTTACCGCGCTACCGGCCTCGCTGCCCGTTTTGGTAACGGTGGCGGTCAATGTGCTGGAAGTTTTCCTCGTCCTGGCCTTGTTGTTGGAATTCTGCCGGCTGCGGCACAAACGGCGGGCATTGGGATTCGTCGCGCTCTGGCTGTTCGTGCTGTGCGTGATTCCATTCATTTTGGCGGGGGTTTTGCAGAGCGAAAATCTGGCGCGGGTATCATTGCTGGCGCCGGGGTTCTTCGCGTTGGGTGATTCACACAACCCGGAATGGAACCGGCTGTATTGCACCTTGCTCGCGCATTTCCTTGTCGTGGTCCTGTTATTCATGGGTTGGTGGCGGGAATGGAAGCGGTTGTTGGAACACCGGTGGAACCGGTGATGATGCTGGAATGGCCGGCGATTGATCGAAGTTCAAAATTGCATTGTCCCCTGCCCTGTTTCTGGGCAAGCTGGATGCTTGATTATGCAGCAGGTTCACCTAGGAATCATCGGCGGGGGCACGGTCGGCAGCGGCGTGTTTGAAGCACTCCAGCGCAACGGCGCGCTGCTGGCTTCGCGGCTGGGCGCGACCGTGAAGGTCGAGCGCATCGCCGTGCGCGATCTCAAAAAAAATCGCGGCGTAAAAATCCCCAAGGAACTGCTCACGACAGACTGGCGCGAAGTTGTTTTTGATCCGCAGGTTGAACTGGTGGCGGAACTCATCGGCGGAACGACCATCGCGCGCGAAGCCATTCTGGCCGCGCTCAAGCTGGGCAAGCCGGTGATCACGGCGAACAAGGCGCTGCTTTCCGCACACGGTGAGGAACTGTTTGCCGCCGCAAAAAAATACGGCACCAACCTTTATTACGAAGCGAGCGTGTGCGGCGGCATCCCGATCATCAAGTCGTTGCGCGAGGGTTTTGTCGGCAACCGCATCAATGCGATGTACGGCATCGTCAACGGCACGTGCAATTACATCCTCACGCGCATGAAGCATGAGGGCGCGGATTTTGGCGCGGTGCTGGCGGATGCGCAGCGGCTCGGCTACGCCGAGACGCCGCCGGACCTGGACATCGACGGCCATGATGCGGCGCACAAGACCGGCATCCTCGCCTCGCTGGCGCATGGGTTTTGGATCAAGCCGAAGAAGGTGCACGTGGAAGGCATCCGCCACGTCAGCGCGTTGGACATCAAGTTTGCGGGCGAACTCGGTTACACCATCAAGCTGCTGGGCACGGTGAAAAAACTGGATGCGGGCTGCCGCGTGCAAGTTTCTGTGTACCCGACGCTGGTGCCGAACGGCCATGTGCTGGCGAGCGTGAATGGCGTTTTCAATGCCGTGTTTGTGCGCGGAGATGTGGTCGGGGATGCGCTGTTCTACGGTCGCGGTGCGGGCAAAGATGCCACGGCGAGCGCGGTGTTGAGCGACATCGGCGATGCGGTGCTGGATCTGAAGTCCGGCATCAAGAACCGTCTGCCCGCCTTCACGCCGCATGAATGCGCCGGGGCAGTCGCGCCGATTGATGAGGTTGTTTCCCGTTATTTCGTCCGCCTCAGCGTGACGGACAAACCAGGTGTGCTGGCGCGGATCGCCACAATTTTTGGCCAGTCGAACATCGGCATCTCGTCGGTCATCCAGCCGGAAGGCCATGAAGGCGCAAGCGTGCCGCTCATCTTCATGTTGCACGATGCGACCAACGGCGCGGTGAAGCAGGCGCTCGCGAAGATCGCAAAACTGCCCGCCGTCAAAGGCAAGCCGGTGATGTTTCGGGTGGAAAGTTTTGAGTAAGTCCGGTATCCTGACTGTATGAGCACTGTTGCTGAAATCACGAATGCTTTATCCGGCTTGAGCACGGAAGAACTGCAATCGGTTGAGAGCGCGCTCATCAGCATTTACCGGCAGCGTAAAACCGGGATTATTTATGACGACAGTTATGGCGTTTGGACTGAAGAGGACCAAGTTGCCGCAGCTGGCCAGGCATTTGTGCTGATGGAGGAGGCGGAAAAGAAAAGTCCGCAAAAACGCCAACAATGAACGTGCCGCTACGGGGACAGGTATGGCTGGCTGATCTGGGCATGGTGGCAAAAGTGCGCCCTGTGTTGGTATTAAGCACACCGTTTGCCGACCGTGATTACGCCCTGTTCCACATTGTTCCGCATACCACCGCCGTACGAGATTCCCAGTTTGAAGTTGCGATAAATGTTCCGTGGTTGCAAAACGGAGTTTTTAACATTCAAGGTTCGCAGTCTGTCCCACGAAGCATTTTGCTACGCAGCTTGGGAACATTGACCAACGACCAACTGGCGCCGATTGAGGCTTCATTTCGCCGCTGGCTGCAGTTGTAAAACATTTTATGTCCGCCCTACTTTTTCACAGCACCAACGGCCAGTCGCCCGCCGTCAACTTGCGCGAGGCCCTTTTGCAGGGGCAGGCGCCGGATCGCGGCCTGTATTTCCCGAAGCAATTTCCGCGCTTCACATTCAATGAACTCTCGGCGTTCTCGCGCCTGCCGTATCACGAGATCGCGTTTCGCGTGCTGTCCAAGTTCACGGAAGGCATCGTGCCGCCGGCGGAACTGGCGAAAATGTGCGCGGAGGCGTATAACTTTCCGGTGCCGCTGGAGGTCGTGAATTTTCGGACGTTTTTGATGCGACTGGACCAAGGGCCGACGGCGTCGTTCAAGGATTTTGCCGCGCAAATGATGGCGCGGTTGTTCGGCAAATTTTTGCGCGAAGACGGCAAGCAGGTGACGATCCTGACGGCGACAAGCGGCGACACCGGCTCGGCGGTGGCGCATGCGTTTCACAAGATTCCCGGGGTGCGCGTCATCGTGCTGTTTCCCGCAGGGGAAGTGAGCGAGAGCCAGCGCAAACTGATGACCACGCTGAAGGACAACATCCGCACCGTGCAAATCGAAGGCAAGTTTGATGACTGCCAGGCCATGGTAAAGCAGGCCTTTGCCGATCCTGATCTCAAACATCTGCCGCTGTCCTCGGCTAACTCGATCAACATCGGGCGGTTGTTGCCGCAGAGTGTTTATTATTTCTACGCCGCGTCGCGCGTGGCGCAGGCGGGCGAACCCATCGTGTTCTCGGTGCCGAGCGGAAATTTCGGCGACATGATGGGCGCGATGGTGGCCCGCGAGATGGGTTTGCCGGTACGCAAGATCGTCGCGGCCGTGAATGACAACGATGCGTTTCCGAAATTTCTGGCGTCGGGCGGGTACCAAAAAATTTCTCCGTCGCGCAATTCGCTCTCCAACGCGATGAATGTGGGACATCCGAGCAACCTCGCGCGGCTGGTCTCCTTGTACGGCGGCCAGATGGATGAGACGGGCAAAATCAACGTGATGCCGGATATTGCGGGAATGCGGCGCGATATTTTTTCTTCATCGATCTCTGATGAGCGTACCATTGCCGGCATCCGTGATTTTTGGAACCAGTTTCAATTGTTGCTCGAGCCGCACGGCGCAGTTGCGTGGCAGGGGTTGCAAGATTGGACCGCCGAGGAGCTGTTGGGCAATACGCCCGCCGTCATCGTGGAAACGGCCAATCCCGCGAAATTTCCCGTGGAAGTTCAAAAAGTCGTGGGCTGGGAACCGGATGTGCCCGCGAACATGATCGCCTCACTCAAATTGCCGGAAGATTATGACCGGATGGGGGCGGATTATGAGAAGTTCAAGGCGTATTTGATTGCAAGCCACAAGGCGTAATATACCACGCTTGCAGACGGTTCGAGACAGGACTATTGTTGAAACATGTTGGATTGGAGCAAATGTCCCGCCGTTGAACGCATCGCCGAAAAAGTGAGCGGTGCGTGGCTTTTCAAAGACACGCGGGTGCCGGTGGCGGCATTGTTTCAGAACTTGGAAGACGGGGCGACGGTGGATAATTTTCTTGAATGGTTTCCAGGTGTGACTCGTGAGCAGATCAAGTCTGTTTTGGATCATGAGTTCTTGACTGAAATGCACAAAGGGCTTGCTCAGGTTGAAAAAGGTCAAACCGTTACTCACGAACAAGTCATTAGAGATCTAAAAAGCTGGCTCCGATAGTTATCACGTCAATTTCCGTTTTCTTTTTCAACTTTGCGCGAGACTTTTACGCCTCCCTTGCTGACCTCAATGGTTGAAAATTGCTTAACCAAGTCACTCAGCTGATCTGCAGGGTGAAGCCGGCCATCACTTGAAACATTATCAAAAAGATTTTTCGTAAAACTATCAACCAGTTCCGGCGGAATACTGACACCCTTCTTCTCAGCCCATTCAAAAAACAGTTCAGCAACCCAACTTGCTCGCAAAATATCTGCTGAAAATTTGCGATTTTCAAATTCAGCGCGCGCGTGGTCGCGAAACCACTGGTCGTTCCAACGCAAATAATAGACACCTGTCATTATAAAAAGCGCTGTCCAAGTTGAAAGGGGGACCAGTGTTTTCCAGTCAATAGTTGTCGCTTTGTAAATTTGCGAGACAAAAAAACCCACAAGCGCGATTGATATAATCATCGTAAGTGCACATACCACATGAATGATCCAACGCTTACTAACTGTGCTTGGAGAAATTTTAATACTAGCCTGCTGCTCAATTTTATTGCGTATTTCTTTCAAAAGGTCACGGCGCACCACCGTATTATTTCGAAGTTCAAATTGCTTCACCGCTTCATTGTGAAGCTTTTCCCGCCCTTCCAAATCTTTCAATTTACCTTGAAAACTGGAGTCAAGATCCGCCTCCCGTTTTTGGTGTTTTTCCTGCAATTCCTGAGTCTGCTGCTGAAACTGCTTCTCAAGTTCTAAAGTGCGTTTTCTCACCCCTTCAACAAAATCGTCAAAGTTTTTAGTCGATGATTGCGAAAGCTTAACGGCTTCGGAAGCAAAACGCGCAATCGTTTTCTCCGCGAAGTCCAAGCCGGCAACTTGCGTTTCAGCCAATGCTTTTTTTGAAATCTGGCTACGCGGAACAATTGTAAAAATTGCTCCAATGGCATCAACGACTTTGTGAACATTTTCATCAACGGCCAGATGCCCCGTATCAATTGTTAAAGCAGGCGTTAACAAGTTACCTTCAAGGTGAAATCTAATCGACCAGTAACCATCCAGATTAAAAACAATCGATATTAGGTCGAGATAAGGCCTTTCTTTTAGATATTTAATTTTATTTTTGAGAGCTACATCCTTTAAAAGAGCTTGTCCCTTACAATTAAGGTTAAAACTTTCATTTATAATAGGTGATTGGACACTTCAACTTTGAAAGTCTCGTTGCGGGCAGGCATCAGACAACACCTTCATCATTTTTTCCAAAATTTCCCATGAGGAAAGTGGTTGGACATAAAATGTCGCATTCATGTGTGACGTTATAGTTCACATCTCGCTTGAATTCCACTCTTTTCAAACGTCCCCCTTCTGACTATGCTACCGTTTCCATTTTGACCTGCGTGATGGTGTCATCGGGCGGGTTGGGAAGAAATTTGTATGGCATTGATTGTCCAAAAATACGGCGGCACGTCGGTCGGCAACACCGACCGCATCAAGAATGTCGCCAAGCGGGTGGCGGAATACCGGAAGCG
>DASZCA010000425.1:0-18952 GCA_035943555.1 Verrucomicrobiia bacterium | reverse complement strand
CCAAGGGCAAGCCCATCACTTTCCGCTGTGGCGGCCTGCTCGCGCGCGCCGTGCAGCATGAAACCGATCATCTGAACGGCCTGCTGTTCATCGACCGCATGGAAAAGAAGGTCAAAATGGAATTGCAGCCGGAATTGGATGACATGCAGGCGCAGACCAAGGCGGAACTGAAAAAGAAATAGCGGCCCTGCCCGAGGCTGCGCATTGATAAAATGCTTTGGAGCAAATTAGCAGCCGAACATTCAACGCTCAACATTCAACACCGAACATCGAAGAAAGCCGTGAATGGAGCGCGCTTGGGAATTGAAAGTTGAATGTTGGACTTTGAATATTTTTTAAATAAGGCGCCACTCTTATCTACACCGCCTCAGATTCCCATCCGGTTGCGAAGATCATCAATCTTCATATCCATCCGCGAGCATAGCCCGTCCCACGACCATAGGGGGAACGACCAATGATTCGCGGCCTTGGCCCGGCGCATGTAACCCTTGCGCTTCTGGAATTGAAATGGCCGGCCGTACTTCCTGGCGGCCACAATATTTTGCGTCCAGTCACCGGCAAACAACCGGGCCAGAATCTGCTGACATTCCGGATTCCGGCTGGTGTACTGCGGCAATTGACCGTCCGGAAAATACGGCGCACCCATGTTCCAATACACAAGCTTGTTCGCGGAGAGACGGTATGCCTCCACCCGGGGATTCAAAACCTTGGCAAAAGCTGACAGGGCGGACTGGCATTTCAACAGATATTTGCACCGGGAAAGCAGCAGGCAATCCAGCACGGCGTGCTCGCCCTTGGCAAAATTGTCCTCCCGGTCCAGATGCTTGTGATGGGTAACCTTCCCGGAATTCACGATGCGTATTGCCGGATGCTGCGCCTGCACCCTTTCGACAAATCCACTTTCATCCGTGGCGATGAAGATCAGGTCGATGGCCGGATGTGTGGTGACAAAATCGCGGATCAAGACCAGAAAGTCATCTTCAGACACATAATTGGTTTCGATGGCCGCCTTATTTTTATCCGTGCCCCGGTAGTGCAGGCCCAACGCGCCAGCGAGCGCCGGAAACCCGTCCGCCTGCCGGATGATCCGCTCCGGCACCCGAAAAAATTTGTGCCACAAGGCGCTGACATAATCCCAATCATTTCCCAACGTCGACTTGTAACCTTCCTGCATCGCTTCCAGATTCACTTCCCGGACCGGACCCGGGGCCGGTTCATAATTGAGTTCCAACAACCCGGGGATCACCAGGAAGTCAGCGGGGCGGCCATACAACGCCGAACGGATGGCCCAGTGCGGGCGGATATCCTGTCTGTCGAGATAAGGCAGGATTTCAAAAACCCAAAGAAATACCTGGCCAAAAAGCCCCTCCTGAAGCTGGTCCGCCGCGGTTGAAATCTTGATGCTTTTAGTCATGCCGGTTCGAGGCGGAACAGCGGTCGGAACCATCGACAACAGCTCAGTTTCCGGCCCGCCGGATGTAAGTGAAGCAAACGTTTGACCGGCAGGCAACATCCGTTACCGGCGGCCAGAAGAAAGATTCAACCTCGGCGGAAGTCTTTGTACGGATTCAGCGGCGGCTTCATCCGGATCGGCGGCAAGGGTGATTTTTTTAGCGGCGGCGGAATGGCAGGTGGAACCGTGATCATCTTGGGCTGGGAAGTTTGCGGTGGAACGGCGGGCGCTGCCGATGCTCCGGGTAACGCCGCGTCACCGATCTTCATCTCGGGAAACTTCATCTCGCCCATGTCAAAATCTTTGAATGATCCCAGCGCCCCCATCGTGGCGAAATCTGTTTTCGCCATCGTGGGATGCGGCGATGCATGGGAAACATCGTAACCGTTCACCACCCATTCCAGCTTGCCCGTCTCGATATCCACCAGCAGGCCATGCACGGGAATTTTTGGGCCGATGAGCGGACTGCTGCGCGCAAAGCTGCAACCTTTGATCACATTTTGACGTTCGCTGCCGAAGGTGCCGAAAAATTCGCTGAGGTTTGCCGGCAGATGACTGCGCTCCACGCCCAAAGCCTTCAACTGGTCGAGCAGAACCGTCGTGGTCGTCTTGGCCACATGGCAATCCGTGTGGCCGATGATCGCGATCTCGCGACCGCCTTTGACGGCGCAGGCCAGAGCAAGCGAGCGCATCGTACTGCTTAAAGTGTCCGTGATGATATTGCCCGCATTACGCAGCCAGATGAATTGATCACCGGGCAGGCCGAGAACGTTTGGAAACAATGCGTTCAGGCGCGGGTCGATGCATGTCAACGCGATGACCGGCAGCTCGTTCGCGAAATCCGCCGGACGCAAGCCGGCATCCGCGTCACCGGCCACGGCCCGATGATTCGCATCAATGATGGCTTCAAACAGGCGCATAAATTAAAAAGGTCTGCTCCAAAAATTTTGTCTCCAGGCGCCGAATGCCAGTCCTGTAAAGACTCCGGTCAAAACCATAAATTCAATGATTGTCACACCATTCGAATAACGCACAAATCTCCATCCATACAGAAAACCGGGAATAAAACCGATGACGAAACGCCAACGCCAAGCCGTCCAGTCAAAAGGACGGCCGTCTAACTCATCCTCTCCAAGCAGGAGCTTTGCATATTGCCAGCAGACCCAAGCAAGTACAAAAGACCAAACAAAAGCTGTCGCCAAAAATATTGTAATCGCTTCATGTTTTGAGACGTTTAACGAATTGGCAATGCTTGAGGCTCCTGCTGCAGGAAGCAGCATTATTACAGCAATCTTTCCCTGCCCTCTTTCAGGCAAAACCGACATGTTCGTCAGCAACACAAGAGCCGGAACAAATCCGAGGCCCCCGGCCAATATCTTTATCAATAACCGGACATGAGGCTTCATAATTTTTTAGCCCGCGTCATGATCTTAAATCGACTTTTTCCACGGCTGCAAAACCGCCGGCTCAAAATTTTTCGGTCGCGGTGGCGCCGCTGGCATAAAAAACCGGAGTCTCAAATAAACCACCACGCCGGCAAATGCCGTGAACAGGGTCGCCAACACCCAGACCACCCGCAGCCGCCCGGAATCCCAGCCCAGATATTCAGCCAGCCCGCCGCAAACCCCGGCGATCTGGCTGTCTTCGTTTGAGCGGGTCAATTTCATGTCAGATGGCCGGTGACGCCAGGTGTCGTTTGGGCCGCCCGATAAAATAATACACCACGGCTCCCAGCACGTGGAGCAAAGCGATGACCAATACCCAGCCGATCTTTTCCCCTTCCCCAAGGCCTGGGTTTTGGATCGCGGAAACCAGCATGCAAATCCAGAACACGAAGGAAAGTATCCCGATGGCGATGGCACATAGCACCATCAACATCACGACAATCTCTCCGCCGCCGAAAATCATCGCCATCATAGTTTTGCCTTTCTGTTTATCTGTAACCGCCGAGGTAAGGAGGCCCTGACTTTCCAGCCAGAGCCTCCGTGTCACCAAATCACGCTTTCTTGTCATCAGACTTTTTATCGTCCGATTTTTTGTCCGTCTGATCCTTCGCCATCGCCTGCTTGAGGCCGGGGACCTGTTCCAGCAATTTTTCAAACTTCACGCCGGTGAGACTTTCGACGACCGGCGGCAACTGGCTGAGGATCTGCGTGACATCGCCGGTGAACTTGCTGGCGCCGCCGCCGGGGCCGTTGCCGGAATTGATGACGATCATCTTGTCCATCTTGGAGAGCGGTTCGCTGATCTTGGCCGCCACTTCCGGCAGGATGCGCACGATCATCTCGATCACCGCCGCCTCGTTGTATTGCTTGAAGGACTCGGCCTTCACGCGCATCGCTTCGGCAGTCGCTTTGCCTTGCGCCTCGATGACCGCCGCTTCTGCAAGACCGCGTGCCTGGTTCGCATCGGCTTCGGCCAGACCGGTTGCTTTCACAACGTCCGCCGCGGCAAACCCCGTTGCCTTCGTCGCTGAAGCGGCGCCGTTGGCTTCCGTTTCCAACTGGAACTTTTTGGCGTTGGCCAGCGTTTCCACCCGATAACGTTCGGCGTCTGCAGGCTTCTGGACGGTGGCTTCCAGTTCGCGTTGGCGGCGGAGAATTTCCTGCTGTTGCAGTTCGATCTGCTTCTGTTTCTCAACGATGCTGACCTGCACTTCTTCCGCCTTCACCAACTGGCCGGTTTTGTATTTTTGCAGATCGTACGCCAGGTCGGCTTGCGCTTTTTGGACGTTCACCGTGGCTTGGTATTGGGCCACGTTCGATTGGTAGTCGCGTTGGGCTTCGGCCACTTTTGTGTCCGCCTGAAATTTCGCTTCCTGCCCCATCTGGTTGGCTTGCGCTGAACGGATCACGGAATCACGGTCCGCTTCGGCCTGGGCGATGATCGCATCGCGTTTCACCTGCGCGATCCGGGGTTTGCCGAGGGCATCCAAGTATCCCTGCGTATCGCGGATATCGCGGATGGTAAAGCTGACGATGCCCAAGCCCATGTTCGCCATGTCACCGGCGGCCACTTCCTGCACCTTCGAAGCAAACGCATCGCGGTTTTGATAAATTTCTTCGACCGTCATCGTGCCGAGAATCGCGCGCAAATGGCCTTCCAGCGTCTGCATGGCGATGTTCTTGATGTCTTCCACGCTCTTGCTCAAGAACTGTTCCGCCGCGGTGGCGATGGAGATGTCATCGCCCTTCACCTTGATCTGCGCCACGCCGTCCACCTTCACCGGCACGCCTTTGCTGGTGTAGACTTCCGGCGTTTGCACGTCGATCGTCAGCAGCTCCAGCGACAGCACGTCCACCTTTTCCAGCACCGGCCAGACGAAGACGCCGCCACCCTTGACGATGCGGAAGCCGATCTCTTTCGTGTTGCCGTCGGGGTCAACGATCTTGTGGCGATTACCGGAGATGACCAGCACCTGGTTGGGGCCCGCCTTCGTGTAGCGGCTGGCCCAAACGATGATGAAAATGAAGACAACGAACAGAATCGCGCCGACACCAAGGGCGATTTTAACCAAGGGAAGTCCTTCGGCATCTGCGAGTATGGGGGTGAGGTTCATGGCGATGTGAGTTGAGTTTTTAATGATTTGTCTAAAATTTTATTTCACCAGCTCGACGTAAAATTGTGTGCCGACGATACGTGTGATCTTTACGGTCCGGCCGTTCGGGATTGCACCGCCCTTTTCATCCCGTGCCGGTGCGGTGTAACGTGATCCCGATTGCACATAAGAAATTTCGCCAACGCCACTCTCCGGGATCGGAGAGATAATCGCCGCCGTCATTCCTACCAGCTTGGCCACGCGCCCTTCGCTCGAACCCTGTGTCCGGCGAAAGATGGAATTCATAAACCAAAGGACAAACAACGCCATGCCCAAACCACCGATGAAAGAAATTGGGGCGTTGAACCAAACGCTGGCGGTCACGGGTATCTCCGAAAACACCAGGCCAAAAGCGCCAAAGGCGGTCACAAAGGTGGCCAGCACGATCGGGCTGAAAAATGTGATGCCGGGCACCCCGTCCGAATTAAAACCAGAGTCAGCATGTCCGCCCGTGCCGATGGAGTCATGTCCGCCAAACAAATGTCCTAGAAACGCGCTGAAGAGCGTGAACATCAAACCGAGTATCAGACAGAATGCGTAGATAATCATAAGCCTGCTCCATGTTGGTTTGTTGCTTGGATTAGAATCTTAACCCCGCCGCCCGTACAAGCCGGAAGGTATCCTGATTGTGTACCACGCCGTTCCATGTACCAATGAAACCCCATTCCCATGCAATATGCATTGATAATTTTGAAGAAAAAGTGGAATTACATCTTTTTACCTGCAGATTAAGCTGTTAAACGGCGCGACGCGCGTGAGCCGTCCCGCCTATGCGGCGCGGAACTCCGAACCTATCTCTCATCCTCACGTCCCTTTTCGCGCTTGCCAAGCGGCCCCAAGTTTTTCATCGTCGCGGGATGGAATCACACGAATTGCTCCGGGAAGTCTTCGATAAAAAGTCCGCGAAAGAAGTTTCGGCCGATCTCGACCTTTCCACTTCGATGATTTACAAGTGGGCCCAGCCCTCCCACAACGATGGTGGCATCGAGAACCCGCTTGACCGCATCGAAGCGCTGTATCAGAGCACCAATGATCCCCGGCTCATCCAATGGATCTGCCAGCGGGCGGGCGGTTTTTTCATCCTGAACCCGCAGAATACGCCCCACCCCACGTTTCTCATCCCCGCCACGAACCAGATCGTCCAGGAATTTGCCGACCTCTTGCAAGTCGTCGCCGTGGCGGCGGCGGATAACCAGATCACCCCGGAAGAAGCCAAGCAAATCCGTGCCCGCTGGGAAGATCTGAAATCGGCCACCGAAGGTTTCGTTGCCTGTTGCGAAGAGGGAAATTTTGGGCCGATGAACAGGGACGCGAAAAAGGCCTGACCGCCTACTTATCTTTGCGGGTCTTACGTTTGATATAATAACCCGCCAACGCATGCACCGGCCATAATGCCAGCAGCGGCCATAAAAAGATCACCGGCCACGGCCAGTTGCGTTCATTCAACGAGGATATCCGGCCGGCGATGAAGAACCACATCATCAGAACACAGCCACAGCCGTAGATTCCAAAGAGGATCAGAAACAGTCGCATAAATGTGACGTGCGACCGGCGTTTCAGTGACGGGAAAAACCCTGTTTGTACATCATCAGGCCCACCGTTCCTCCCATGACCATGGCGGCCAACAGCACCCCGAACATGATCCTGATCCTGCGACGGCGTTCCCATGGCTGTAAACGGGGGAACAGCATTTTACCTAACACATTTAACGACATAAGTCTCCTTCTGGGGGATTGCCGGTGAATTGTGTGACCCGTTTACTGCCCCATCTGATTACCGGCTCTCCTTGGCAGCAAGTGAATCATGCGCCTCCTTTTCGTGCAATAACATTTTCATGCGAGGAGCAAAAATGTGCGTTCTTGTTCCACCCCAAAACAAAAGCCCCCGCCTGAAGACAGGCGGGGGCTTTTAATTCGTTCCGTCGGATTATTATTCCGCCGTTTTCTTTTTCGTGAAGGTATGCGTCGCATGCCCGTAAAAGGCGTCGGCACATTCCATCACCGTCTCGGACAAGGTCGGATGCGGATGGATCGTCGAGGCGATGTCTTCCACGGTCGCGCCCATCTCGATGGCCAGCACGGCTTCGGCGATGAGTTCGCCCGCGCCCGCGCCGCAGATGCCCACGCCGAGCACCCGGTTGGTCTCCGGATCGGCGATGATCTTGGTCACGCCGTCCGTGCGGTCGAACGACAACGCGCGGCCGGAGGCGGTCCACGGAAATTTTGCGACCTGATGCGGAATATTCTGCGCCTTGGCTTCGGCTTCCGTGATGCCGCACCATGCCAGTTCCGGATCGGTGAAGACCACCGCGGGGATCACGCTGTCAAATTTCACGTCTTCGCCGTGGATATTTTCCACCGCGTTGCGCGCTTCCTTGTGTGCCTTGTGCGCCAGCAGGATGCCGCCCGCGATATCGCCGATGGCGTAGATGCTGGGGTCATCGGTCTGCTGGTTCGCATTGACCTTCACAAAACCTTTTTCATCCAGCACGGCCTTGGTGTTTTGCAGGCCCAGATCGGCGCTGTTCGGCACGCGGCCCACGGACACCAGCACGCGGTCATACAGTTCGCTGAGCTTTTCGCCGTTGTATTCGGATTCAACTTTGATCTGCTTGCCGACGGTCGCCATCTTGGTCACCCGCGCCTTGAGACGGATTTCCTTGAAAGACTTCTTGGCATTGGCCACCACCGGACGCGCGAGGTCGGCATCAGCGCCCGCGAGAATCGCGTCCAACGCTTCAACTACCGTGACCTTGCTGCCCAGCGCCGAATATACAAAGCCGAGTTCCATGCCGATATAGCCGCCACCCACGATGAGGAGGTTTTCCGGAATATCGTTCACTTCCAACGCTTCCGTGGAAGTCATCACGCGCGGATTGCCCAAATCGAATGCCTTGGGCATCGCCGGCAAGGAGCCAACCGCGAGGATGGCCTTCTCGTATTCCACGAACTGCTGACCTTCGGCCGTCTCGACGCGCAGTTTGTTCGAGCCTTCAAAATAACCGCGACCGCTGATGACGGTCACGCCGCGCATCTTGGCCAGCGTCGCCACACCGCCGGCGAGCTTTTCAATGATGGAATCTTTCCACGTCCGCAGCTTGTCGAGTTCGATCTTCGGTTCCGTGAACGTGATGCCGCGATGCGCCGATTCGCGCGAATTGACGATCTGATGCGTCGCGTACAGCAACGCCTTGGACGGGATGCAACCACGGTTCAAGCAGACGCCGCCGAGCCGCTTTTCGCGCTCGATCAGAACGACTTTCATTCCGAGATCCGCCGCGTAAAAAGCCGCGGCGTATCCGCCGGGGCCGGCGCCAACGACAACAATTTGGGTTTTAATGGGATCCATAATTCAAATTCTTTCTCTTCCTCATGCTCTTCGTCTTCCTCGCTTTACCCGTTCACATCGGCAACGATGTACTCCGGCGAATCTTCACGCAACTCTCCGGCTGAATCGTCAAATCGGTTCACCAAGCCGGAGAGCATGGAAACGATCTGTAAAAGCAAATCCTTACCAGCCAACACGCGCTCGGCCGCAACCACACGTTTTGCCACCAAAGCATCCAAGCAGGCGGCGCATTCCGTCGCTGACCCGCGCGCATCATCAAAAAATTTTGCCCGGATCTGACGTTGGCGTTTGCCATTTCCTTCCGCAGTATTTAACAGCACAGAAAGACTGGCCCGATCCAATTGGTCGCTTACTTCGCGAGTCCGCCCCTTGGCCACGTTCGCCACCTCATCCAACAACGGGGTCACCCACTCGATGAATTCCAATTCACGATGGTAAACTTCAAGCCTTTCGTGATCGAACTTCGTCGCTGATGGCTTTTTCGGTTCCATTGAGGAAGAGGATGACGATGAGGAAGATTATGATTTGATCGCCACAACATCCTCGCTGAAATTCTCAAACGCTTTCAGCAAATCAACCGTGAACCGCGCAGCGCTACCGCCATCGATCACACGGTGGTCATAGCTCAGCGCGATCGGCGTGAGCAAACGGGCTTCGATCTTGCCGTCCTTCACGACCGGCTTCATCGCACCGCGGCCGAGGCCGAGGATGGCCACTTCCGGCAGATTGATGATCGGGGTGAAATGAGCGCCACCGATCGCACCTTGATTGGAAATGGTGAACGTGCCGCCCTTCATCTCGTCGGCAGAGATTTTGCGATCGCGCGCTTTCGCAGCGAGCGCTTCGAGTTCTTTCGCGAGATCAAACATGGATTTTTTATCCACGTCGCGGATGACCGGAACCATCAAACCCTGATCCGTATCCACGGCGATGCCGAGATGGACGTATTCTTTGAGAATGATTTCGCCCGCGGCCTCGTCGAGGCTGGAGTTAAAGATCGGATGCTGTTTCAGCGTTGCGGCGACAGCCTTCAAGACGAACGGCGTGAGCGTGAGCTTGACGCCTTTCTTTTCGTAATCGGCGGCGAATTTTTTCTTCAACTCGCCGAGTTTGGTGAAATCAATGTCATCAAACTGCGTCACGCGGGCGACGCTGTTCCAGCTTTCGCTCATGCGGCGGGCAATGACCTTGCGCAAAGGGGTGACCGGCTTCTTGAGGATCGGTCCCCATTGCGAGAAATCAACTGACACGGGCGCGGGTTTGGCCGGGGCGGCTTCGACCGCCGCCGCTTTCGCAGGACGGGAGGCCGCGCGAATCAAACGCTGGATGTACGCCTGCACATCCGCCGCCACGATGCGGCCACCGGACTCGCTGCCGTGAATCTTGCGCAGATCAATGCCGAAATCCTTCGCCGCCCGGCGGATGGACGGGGATGCCGCCGGATTTTCGTTCACGATCTCATCCGCCGATTCTTCAACCGGCTCGTCATCCACTTCTTCCACGACCGGGGCCGCTTTGGCGGCGGGTTTCTTGGCTGCCGGCTTGGCGGCAGCGGGGGCCGCTGCCGGGGCCGGAGCGGCGGGCGCACCGGCGCCACCAGTCAGGGTGAGAATCTTTTGGCCGGCCGAGATGCGGTCGCCGCTCTTGACATGGATTTTTTCCACGACGCCGGCGGCGGTGGACGGAATGGAGGCCACGGCCTTCTCATTTTCCAATTCCATGATGGCCTGGTCTTTGGCAATGGTGTCACCTTCTTTTACGAAGATGCCAACCACGACGCCGGAATCAGCGCCCTCGCCCAATTTGGGAAGTTTTACGTCCATAAATTTGAACTGATAGCGTGCCTTAAGATGACACCCGTTTCCAGAAAATAAATTTTAACCGAGAGGTTAAGGCGAGGTTATTGTGCGATCAGACGGTAAAACGCGCTGCTATCGGGCGAACTTTCGTGGCTTTCCGGAACGGAGAAATTTATCAAGACAGAATGTCGCAGGCAATTCTCACCCCCTCATCCTAGCCTTCTGCCCCAAGGGGGCGAAGGAACTCGCGTAAGATAGTTGCAAGCATTTAGCCATTTCCCAGACGCAAGTGACTTCCCCGCTGACTGTTCAATGCCGGAACTGGAGTTGTTTGCTCACCTTCGCCAACTGCTTCTCCACCTCGCCCTTGTGCGCCAGCGGATCGGCATCCGTGCCCCAGAGTTTTTTCACGATCTCGCGTTGCGGGGCAAACGGGCACTTCGCCTTGGGATTTTTGTGCGCGTCATCCAGTTGTCGCAGGGCAAGCTGCGCGCCGGTCATGATCGCCGGTTTTTCCGGCTTGGAAAAACCGCTGTTTAATTTGCTCGCGGCATCGTCCAACGCCCCCACTCGTTCGGCCAAGGTGCGCCCCCACAAAGTCGGCTGCGTGTCCAGCCGTTCCAGGTTCCAAAAAGCGATGCGGATCTGGCGCACCGGGCGGAACTGGCCGCCCATGAGGCCGTGAAAAATCTCCTCCACCCGCGCATTCATGACCGAATTCAAAAATTGCGGCTCGCGGAAGCGATGGCTGCCGCCGGTCTCGGAAAAATCATCGAACCGGATCGTCAAGCTCAGTTCCCGCGCCTGCATCTGCTCGCGGCGCAACTGGCCAACCAGCCGCGTGGCTTCGCTCAAGGCAAATGTCAGCGCCGCCTCGTAATCCGGCTCGTCATAGGGCAGCGTGGTGTTGCTGGAGATCGTTGTGCGATCCTTCACCTCGAGCAGCAACGGCTCGTTCCACAGACCGTTTGCGAACAACCACAATTGCTGGCCCCAGATGCCGAATTTCTGCTTCAACAACGGTGATGGAAGATTGGCGACATGCCCGAACGTCAATGCTCCCAGCGCGGCCAAAGAGCGTTGCCGGTTCTTGCCGATCCCGGACATATCGCGCACGGAACGGTCCTTCAAAAACTCCTTTTCCTCCCCCGGTTTGATTTCAATGAACCCGGGCTTGGCGGCATCCGTCGCCAGTTTTGCCAGGCGCGAAGAATTGGCCAGCCCGGCGGACACCGGAATTTCGGCCACGCGGGTGATGTGTTCGCAAAGTTCTTTTACATATTTTTCCGGGGAAGAATCGCGGAAAACGTGTTGGTCCATCGTCGTCAGATCCAAAAAGCCTTCATCGATGGAAATGGGCACCAGTGTGGGGGAATATTGCTGCAGCACTTCGAACATCTTTGAGGAGATATTACGATATTCATCGTACTGCGGCCGGCATAGCACCCCGCGCGGGCAAACCCGCTTGGCTTCAAAGCAGGCCATGCCGGTCGTGACCCCGAATTTCTTCGCTATCCGGTTTGCCGCGATGACGATGCCATCGCCCCGCCGTCCGCCGCCGACCCATACGGGCTGGCCTTGCAATTTTTTATTGAGCGCGATTTCACAGCTCGCAAAAAAACTGTCGCCATCCACATGCAGGATCCGGTTTTTCAAGTCGGTTAACATTACGCCGTCGGCCGCCGTTATGCCACGTTGGGTTATTCACAAGGGCGGTCAACGGAGAGATCCTGGCAGGGCCGGGTGGACATAGGCTGTCCAAGTGAAAATTTACGATTTGCGAATTACGATTAACGAGGTTCAAGGGGAGTTAGGCAGCAAAATCATGGTCAGCATTGAAACCGCAGTCATGGCGTCCCTGCGGCTGACTCAGAGTAGTTCGCGGTGTGATCAACCGGAAAGAAAATGACATTTTCGGAAGGCAGAGATTCTGTCCGCTTGACTTATTTAGCCATACAACGAAAAAAGCTGAGCCACCGCCGACTCGCGGCGTGAACCGCGATAGCGGAACTGACCGCGCCAACGGCGGTTGGCTCCGGCGACTGGTTAGGCCGCTGGCTTTCTGATCCAAAGTCTCCAGTAAACATATAAAAGTGCCACATCAATAGCAACGAATGAGCTGATAGCTGCGTAAGCAGTCACAGCCTCATGATGGTCTTCCAAAGCTATCTCCTCGTCAAATGCTGCCTTCGTCTCTGCTGTGGGATTGCTCTTCCAAGCCTTAAACAATGCAAGTCTCTCGTGTCCGCGGTAAGGGTCTGGCCCCATGTGTGGTGCAAACAGAAAGGCCAACTGAATGCCAACAACTAAAATAATACCAAAGAAACTGCCTAATCTTCTCGCCGGAAAATTATCCAAAAGTGGCTTCATGCAAAGCGGCCTAACGAAAAAAGCTGAGCCACCGCCGACTCGCGACGTGGCTTGCAACCGCAGCGACCACGGCGGTTGGCTCCGGCGACTGGTTAGGCATGGCGTCGAAACAGTAATTTGACTCGCTTTTCAAGATGTAACAGGCCGAGGAATATGAAACTCCAAAGCGCGCACTGAATCAACATAATCAAAAATCCAAGCGGGCTGGTAAACACAAGGCGACCGTTGAAAACTTCAAAACCCACGCTTCCAAACAAATGGCTGGACAAAAATACAAATGGGAAATGCACGCCGATAAAGAAAGCCACCAACACGTTTGATATAACGTGCGTGGACCAACCCAAATGCACAGCCCACGAATTCCAAAAGCTCAATGGCTCATCCTGATATAACATGGCGACACAAGACACCGCCTCAAGAATCACCGCCAAACGGATTGCTCTCTTAATGGTGCTCATGGTCAATGACGCCTAACGACCAAAGCTGAGCCGCCCCGAACCGATGACGTGAACAGCCATAGGCATTCTCGATTGACCGAAAGCGCCCATCGGGGTTGGCTCCGGCGACTGGTTAGCCGACATCATTCGTGTCCTCCGAAGTTGCTCCCACTTTGAAAATATCAGTCACCGGCACACCGGTAAGAAGCTTACTCGCAGCGGCAATGTGATTCGGAACGTGAACGAGAAAACCAGTCAGCATCTGACTAATTTCCTCATCAGACATTGAGTCCGGATCAGCACAAAATCGGGCGTATGCCTCCAGATCATTGAGCCAATCGGTAAGGTGAAACGCGATGTCCTTCACAACGGCATCAGGAAAATCAGCCTCATGACGAATCACTTCGCAGATTCGTGCGCGAACAGATTCTGTATCGAATTCACTCATAGTGCTCGCAATGTCGGCTAACGAAAAAAGCTGAGCCACCGCCGACTCGCGGCGTGGCTTGGAACCGCAGCGGCAACGGCGGTTGGCTCCGGCGACTGGTTAGGCCGCAGTCTTTGTAGGCACATATTTCCAAAGTAAATAGATACCAACCGCATCAAAAGCAAGTCCGGCAATCAGAATAGAGATAGCCCTGTGTAAAATATGCTCATTCAGAAGTGCGACCTCAGCATCATAAGCCGACTTCGTCTCAGGTGTCTTATGTTGTATCCACGCAAACAAAACAGTGAGTCGCTCGGCATTCCGGTAAGGCTCATCGAGCACGGCTCCGTGCACAGAGAATCGCGGCCATACCGCCAATAAAAACTCTAAAACAAGGACGCACAAAATGACAAAAACCTTAGCTGACTTTTTCATGACGTGGCAGATGCGGCCTAACGAAAAAAGCTGAGCCACCGCCGACTCGCGGCGTGAACCGCGACAGCGGAACTGACCGCGCCAACGGGGGTTGGCTCCGGCGACTTGTTAGGTGGCGTCATATAATCTCACTGTATCTCGACCTTGTATCGCAACTCAAAAGAATCAGGTGGTATGTTGGTGATAACGCCCTGAATCTTCTGCTTGTAAATAAACGCCCATCCAACGTCTCCCGTAGCCAGAAAATCTGGACGCTGCCACTGACTCCAATCTTGCACCTTTGGCTTGCGAGACAAAGGAATGCGAAAAACCTGCCGCGGCGTGGAAAAATCACAGATAATCACTGCGCGACGATTGTCCGGCTCTGTATCAAGCACAAACTCGTCCGGCTCAAATACGAGGAATCCCCTATCTTCCTTCTGCACCTTCTGATTGTAACCCCAAAGAAAATGTCCGTCCTCTCCCGTCGAAGTGGCCAAATCAATCCTTGTAGTCTTTGGATTCGGACTCACTGATTTCGGCACTCGCAACTGACAAACAAGCACAGGGCCAATGTCACCGGCGTCTGTCTGACACCCGACGCACATCAGGCAACATACTGCCGCTAACCCAATCGAAAAATAAATGCGTGACATATTTAATGCGGAAGCCACCTAACGAAAAAAGCTGAGCCACGTGGGAACTGTGACGCGGCGAATCAAAACGCTTAAGCGTGAATCTGAAGCGCCCAACCACGTTGGCTCCGGCGACTGGTTAGGCATCCGTGAACTACTCATCGTCGCCCTTAAATAACCAACCTGAAATTTTCTGACTCATGGAAATAATGGTAATACCAATCGCAAACTGAACACCAGCTCCGATGGCATAAGAAACGATGCGCATGACCTCAAAGCCGCCACCGGAAGTCGGCGGCTGCATCAAGGCAATGATAATGCCGGAAACACAACTTGGAATGGCATAGAGGCACACGGAAAGCCCTAGCATCTTAATCAGGACGTTTGCAAGCTGTTTCGATTTCATAAGTAGTGGTGCGATGCTGCCTAACGAAAAAAGCTGAGCCACGTGGGGACGGTGACGTGGCGCACCCAAACGCTCAAGCGCAAAACTGAAGCGCCCAACCACGTTGGCTCCGGCGACTTGTTAGGCTGACGGTTTCTCACAACAAAATCCGAAACGGTTCACAATCTCTCTGCCGCGACCAAACTCATCAATGTCGGGATCTTTCTTCAGCAACCAAGATGTAATCACTCCATCCCAATGTCTGCTCTCCACGATGGGCAAAGGCTCGCTGCTAGGACGAACCCAGCCACTAGCTGCAAGCTCTGCAAACATATCAGCTAAACCTTGGCGTGTAAGCTGTGGATGAAAACTTTCTGGAATACCGTCTGTCGTCACAAAAAGCCAAAAACATAAAAGCTGCGCGTCTGCATAGCTCATGCCGCCTGGCAATCTCTGCACAAATTGTGATGCGAGTATTTCCATGATGTGTAGTCAGCCTAACGAAAAAAGCTGAGCCACGTGGGAACTGTGACGTGGCGCGCCGAAACGCTCAAGGGCAAATCTGATGCGCCCAACCACGTTGGCTCCGGCGACTGGTTAGGCGGCGTGGTCTCTGGTCTCATGAATAATGTCTCTCAACCGGAAAATGTAGCTCTCTCCGAAACTGCTCCCGGTAGGCTGGATCGGTGACAATCTTCCGTATCCTCTGCTTAATCTTCGAGACGTGCAAACTCTGGTCAGCGGCAAACTCCGCGCAACCTGTGACCTCACACGGCTCGTCCCAAAAATAAATCCGCTCGGTATGAGCACCGTCAATAACGTCATGCCAGACTCGAAAATGCCAAACACGACCATCTCGTGCCTTTACTGGTCTGTCCAAGTTTTGACTTCTCCACCACATAAAAAATCCAATGCGCGAACGCCGCCTAACGTAGAAAGCTGAGCCACCGCCGACTCGCGACGTGGCTTGCAACCGCAGCGGCAACTGCGGTTGGCTCCGGCGAATGGTTAGGCGACTGGTCTCTCATCATCTGGTGCTCCGACCGGCCAAGTATGAAAAACGAAAACCTCGGAATCAATCTCGGCCTGCTCAAAATATCTCATCCCATCAGGATGCTCAGCCTGCTGCTCTCTCGTCATCAAGGACGCCGACTCGACGCGGGTGATACGCCAATCCTCATCGCCAATCCAACCTCTCGCCACCGCCTCAGCCTGACTCAAAGTGTCGCGTAGAACCCAACAATTGACCATCGCTCCGGCATACCTATCGCGCTCTGGATTCGTCTGCTTCGGTCTAACCTCAAACTGGAAAAAGAACATTGGCATCCCAAAGTGTGCGAAGTCGCCTAACGACCAAAGCTGAGCCGCCGCCGATTCATGGCGTGGATTGCAACCGCAGCGGCAGCGGCGGTTGGCTCCGGCGACTGGTTAGGCGTCATAAATCTCTATCAAAAGCGTCCAGACTTAAAATCTGAATCTTCGCTCGACTCGGATAGTAATAGAGGTATCCGCTCGATTCTGTCCCGCATGACCACTCAATCTCAATGCCGCCCGCTCGAACTGTCGGGTCGTGATCGGCTCTTGGCGTAACATCATAGCCCTTCCCGTCTGCGCTCGGCTTCTGGTCGTAATCTTCGCGGACTTGGCCAGTGCCACTCTGAATGGATTGCGACGGTGTGGGGCGACAACGCCAACGATAGGAAGCGGTGTGCGGGCCAGAATTGGTGGTGAAAGCGGCGAAACTGGTAAACCGAAAAACCGCCACGGCCCCGGACTCTGCCCTGATAAGAACGACATCGTTTGTCGTGACGGTCAGGTGCTTGCTCTTCTCGTCGAAAATATTTGAATGGCGAGAGACATCATAACCGGCGGCGTGCGACGACACCGAAAGTCCGAAAAGTATGATAAAATATGCGAGTCTCATAGCAGCCTAACGACCAAAGCTGAGCCACGTGGGAACTGTGACGCTGCGAATCAAAACGCTCAAGCGCAAATCTGCTGCGCCCAACCACGTTGGCTCCGGCGACTGGTTAGGCGGCATCATACGACATACGCGACTCAGTGAAAGTGCCATTACAAAAATCCCAAGCGACACCGCAATGGGGACAAATAATCCGCAAAAGCGAGCCAGTGGGCGCAGGGTCAATAAACCCTCTGGACTCGTGCGCCGTGCGAACAATGCTCGGGCCAAATACCTCTCGACACTTGGGACAGTGCTCCTCAGCTAAGCGAGTCTTCAGTGCTATAAGCCTGCGACTCGCGATGAAGCTGAACAGCGGATAAAGCAATACGATACCCAGTGCGATGAAAAACAGTGTGAACTCGGTGTTCATGCGATATGCCGCCTAACGAAAAAAGCTGAGCCACCGCCGACTCGCGACGTGGCTTGCAACCGCAGCGCCAACGGCGGTTGGCTCCGGCGAGAGGCTGTGTGAAAACTCCGATGACATGTGAAACTTCTATGGCGTGGCGGCGTCTTTGACAAGCATGAATCATCGCGCCGGCCTGGACCGGACCCAAACGCTGCTCTTTCCTGAACGTCTGGAAGACTACGTCGCCGCCGAAAATCCGGTGCGGTTCCTGGATGCGTTTGTGGGTTCGCTGGATTTGCATGCGCTGGGGTTTGGCAAGGCCCGGTGCGCCGACACCGGGCGGCCACCGTATGCGCCGGCGGTGCTGCTGAAGCTTTATCTTTATGGTTATCTGCACCGGGTGCGGTCGTCGCGGATGCTGGCGGCGGAATGTCAGCGGAACGTGGAGGTGATCTGGCTGCTGGGCAAGCTGGCGCCGGACTTCAAGACCATCGCCGATTTCCGGAAGGACAACCTGAAACCGCTGACGGCGGTGGCCCGGCAGTTCACGCTGTTATGCCGGAAACTGGAACTTTTTGGCGGGGAACTGCTGGCGGTGGACGGGAGCAAGTTCGCGGCGGTCAATGCGCGGACCAGAACTTCAACGCGGGCAAATTGCAGGAGTTGATCGACCGGGCCGATGCCCGGCTGGCGGAATATCTGCAACAACTCGACACCGGGGATGCGGCGGAACCGGCGGGGACGGCGCTGACGAAAAATGCACTGGCCGCCAAGATTGCGGCGGTGCGGGAGCGGCAGGACTGGCACAAGGAACTGCTGGGGCAGCTGGATGCGGAGCAGAAGCAGATAAGTGTGACGGATCCGGACACGCGGAAAATGCCGGCGGCGCACGGCACGGTGGTGGGCTACAACGCGCAGGTGGCGGTGGATGCCAAGCATAAGTTGATTGCGGCGGACGACGTGACGAACGACGTCTCCGACATCCAGCAACTGGCCAGTGTGGCTTTGGCGGCGAAGGCGAATCTGGGATTAACCCAGGCCGAAGTGGTGGCGGATGCGGGGTATTATAATGCAGCGGAAGTGGGCCGGTGCGTGGAGCGGGGCATCACGCCGTATATCCCGAAGGCGGACACGAGCGCGAACACGGCGCGGGGGTTGTATGGCAAAAGCCAGTTTAAGTATGACCCGGCAAAGGATGAGTATGTCTGTCCGGCGGGCGGAGCGTTGACGTACCGGTTCAGCACGTTTGAGCTGGGGCGGGAACTGAAATACTACCGGGCTAGCGGGTGCAAAACCTGTGTGTTAAAAAGCCGGTGCACCCGCAACCAGGCGAACCGGACAATCACGCGGGAGGCGAACGAACATTTAATGGAAGCGATGGCGGAGCGGATGAAGCAGCAGCCGGGGAAGTTCAAGTTGCGGAAGACGCTGGCGGAGCATCCGTTTGGGACGATCAAGCGATGGTTCGGGTACACGCACTTTCTGCTCAAAGGGCTGACCAAGGTGCGGTGCGAATGGAGTCTGACGACGCTGGCCTACAACCTGAAACGGGTGCTGAACCTGGTGAGTTTGGAGAAATTGATGGCGGCGGTGGCTTGATAAGCCCGGCCACCGCGCCGGCTCACAAAAAAACGATTGTTCCCACCCATAACCCGGATACTTCACTGGAACACCAAAGGCGGCGGGGCCGTTTAGTTTGAAAAGAGACCTCCTCGCTTTACTCTGACGGCTCGCTGCCCAACTCCGGTCAAATAGTTTTCACACGGGCTCGCGA
>DASZCA010000424.1:0-4802 GCA_035943555.1 Verrucomicrobiia bacterium | reverse complement strand
AACGGGAACTCGAACAGATCGTCGAAGAGATGCAGATCTTCTCCCGTCACATCCTCTTTGAAAAAATCCCCGGCGTCGTCCGCCGCAAACGCTTAACCAAGAAAGTTTTAGGCCTTAACTAAGGGCCATTCGTGTCAGTCCCAGTATTTACACTGAATTCATTCATTTCATGGCGATCGGCAGGTTTCCCCAACGACACAACGTCACTCCATTGCCGAAGGCTTAAGCCGGGTGTTCAGTGACGCATATTCTTGAACCCCACGTTCGAGCTTAGGGTGAACTGACGCGATAGAAGCGCGACGCATTATTCGTCGCCGTCAGGTCCGTGAACTGGTATTGGCCGGAGCCAAGATTGGTGGGCAGGCCGAGCACCGTCCAGTTTGAAAAGGGCACTGAAATATTCGTGGTGGTCCAGATGGTGAAGGGCACGCCTTGACTGTTGGAAAAGCCGAATTGGAACGCGCCGCCGCCCAAGGGCATAAAACCGGTCAGAAACGGCGGCTGGACCGCAGCTTGGGTAACGGCAACGACTTTGCCGATCCCGAAGATGGTAGCCGTGCGATTTGTCGCCGATGTGTTGGCCGTGAAAGCAAAATTCACAACGCCGTTGGTAAAATTCACGACGGTCAGCCAGGGTGAGCCAGTAAATGGAACGAGCGGCGCGGGCAAAACGGCGGTCAGGGGCACCACGGCAGGCAAAGCATCGACACCCGCCCCCGGCGCTTCCACTTTGGCCGTGGTATCCATGAAAGCATGGAGCACTTCATTGGCGGTGCCACGAATGGTGTCGCTGAAATAGATATTACCCAAGGCATCCGCCGCCACCCCGGAAGGCTGGCCCAGTCCCGTGAACCCCAGTGTGATGGTAGTGTTGCTGGCAGGCGACCATTCCTTGATCGAACTGTGGGCGCTGTCGGCGATATAAACATTGCCCGCGCCATCCACCGCCACTGCGCGCGGACCGGCCAATCCCGAAGACACCAAAGTGGTGAGGGTGCCATTGTTCACCAGCCACTCCTTGATGGCATTGTTGGAGGTGTCAGCGATGTAAACATTGCCCGCGACATCTACGGCAACACCATAGGGCAGATTTAATCCCGAGGAAACCAGCGTGGTAACGGCATTATTGGTCGGCGACCACTCTTTGACCGCGTTGTGAGCGGTGTCAGCGATGTACACATTGCCGGTACTGTCCACCGCCACCCCTCGGGGGGAAGACAATCCCGATGCCACCAGCGTGATGACAGTATTACTGGCAGCAACCCACTCTTTGATCTGGTTATTGCCGGTATCGGCGATATAGACATTCCCCATACCATCCACGGCCACACTGTTGGGCTGGTTTAATCCCGATGATACCAACGTAATAACCCCATTGCTGGCCGCCACCCATTCCTTGATCGCGTTATTACCCGTGTCGGCGATATAAACATTGCCCGCACCATCGGCCGCCACGCATCGGGGCATATTTAAGCCGGAATACACCAGTTGAAACATATTGGAGGTAGCGACATACGCAGAGCCAGCCTGCGTGACCGTGAGAACTTTGCCGGCAATGGTCAAGGTGCCCGTATGCGTCGCTCCAGCATTGGCATCGAAAGTAAAAATCACATTGGTGCTGCCGGTGCCGCTTTGATTGGCCACGCTCAAGTGCAACCAAGACGCATTTGCGGAAGCAGTCCAGCCACCATTCGCTGCCAGCACCACGCTGTCGCCGCCGGACGCAGGGCCTTCCAACAGATTGGTTGTGCCAAGGGTCTGCGCCCGAAGCGCTGGAACAAGGAGTGACAGGCAAGCAATCTTCACAATTTGTGAAAGGCTCATATGCCTGACAGGCTCGCTGTTAAATCCAATTTTAGCCATCTTTTTTAAGATGCCAAAGCAGGCAAGACTACCCCGTCGTGCTGGAATCCTGCCATATCTCCGTGCTGGAATTCGGCGTAAACGCCGCGCGCCGCCCGACGGAGGGCTTGCAGGCTCTCATTTGGGTGCTTACCTAGGGTAGCTTTCCCGCAGTGGCGGGACAACCATAGGCTGATTTCCGTAATGCCTTCAGCGTATCCGCCCGGAAAGCGCGCTGTGAAGGTGTGGGGTGAACAGCCATGGCAATTCAACAGTTTGTTGAAACCGCCAAGACGTGCGGCGGAATTTTTTCAAGGTGCCGGGGTGAAGTTGGTGTCCATGACGGGGTTTGAAGCAAGTCGACAGTGTTGTTGATCGATGGCCAGAGGATACAACCACTTTCAGGGTTGGGGAGTTTTTCTCCGGCGTTTTCCCAAGGTAGCGCGGGTCCGATGCCGGACGGGCCCACCGCGCAACCGCTGGGCTAGATGATGAAACCCCTTTGTAAATCTCTGCAAAAGTCCTGTAGCGGTGTTCTACGAGCCGGGTAGATGTGAATTACTTGAAAACAGACGGCGGTCACAGACCGCCGCTACAGCCAAAGCGACTTTTGCAGAGATTTCCTTGGGGGTATTCCGCAGCAACCGACGTCAAGGGCCCGGACATTTTCGTGAACCGTCAGATATGAATCAGGCCGGTTGTAATTTACGCCTCGACGAAACAAAGCGGATTTCGACCCGTTTGTCGACGGCGGCGGCGATCCGTTTCAACATCGTAAGCGAGTGGCCTTCATAATCCGAGTCTTCAAGCCGGCTGATCACGGAAGCGGTCGTGCCCACCATTTTGGCCAGGCTGGCCTGGGTGAGGCCCGCCTGCTCTCTCAATTCGAAGATCTGCCTCGCCAGCCGGTCTTCCGCCCGGGCTTCTGCCAGCGCCGCCAGCCGCGCGGGCTTTCCCTCGTAATAACGGCGGCGCAAAATCCCGGAGGCATCGGAGATAATTTTTTTATTCTTTAGCATATTCATTCCTCGTGGGTGTGGGCTTGGGGGTTCTTTTCAAATTTTCGTTTTCGTTCCAAGGCTTTCTCAATTTCTTTCGGCGGCACCGCCGCCTCTTTGACGAGGCCGTGAGCGAGGACCGCCGCCGTCCGGCCATGAAAGAAATATAGCATCCGATAATTCACATGCTGCAGCCCGACCCGGAGTTCGTAAATGCCATCACGCAAAAAATCGGCTTCGGGCCGCCGGAGTTCATGGCCCAATTCCTCAAGCCGCTCAATCCGGACAGTGCATTTGTCGAGGGCCTTGGCCTGCAAAGAATCAAGCCATTCGAGAATCGGCACAGAGCCATCCTCTTCCTTGAAGAAGACCACTTTAGTCTTCGGCATCTTCGCCCCTTCTCATGGCATGCAATATCGCAATATTGCGAAGTTTGTCAAGCCTTGCCATGCAGTGGCAGGCATTTTGACCATCGTAGAGCCGAACTTCCAAAGGCAGGAAATTAGGGCTCGACGGAGTCTCGCCCTCATCCTTCGCCAAAAGCGCTTCGGAGGACAGGCACTCTTTCCATCCAGGCATACAAACGAAGACCAGAATTTTGCTGCTCCCGTTCTGGCGGGATATTTGGGCAGAGCGGCAGCTTTGCCCCACCAGGTTTTGATTTTTGAAAATCTGGCGATTTTCAGGGGAATATGCGGGTTTCGACCTGGCGGCCGTTTTGGTGGCGGCAATTATCGCCAATAGGTGCAAGGGGATTATGATTTTCTCGGGATTTTCTGAGTCGGACCCCCTGCCCACTCGGGAAAAATGAAAATAAATGACATAAATCTGCCAGTTACATTCTCCACACGAATTCAGATTCGCGAGAGGTATGATTTAATCGGGGGGATGAAGCTGGAAAGCGGAAAGCGGGAAGGCGGAAAACTGAAAGAAGGTCTTCGGGGGATGATCATGACTTCAGCCGCAAGTCACATGTTGTGGTGCGGTTGGGCCTTGCCGAGCTGGATCTCGGCGGTTCGGGGGATTTGCGGGGGCGGCCAGGCAAAATGGAAAATAGTTTCCGGGTAAATCCGGGTAAATCCGGCCTAAAAAATTTATGATTAACGCAGCTTTAGCAGGTTCGAGGTGTCGGATGGCGCGAGGCGAACTTGCGGGCGGGCCGCCCGCGCTCCTTCAGGGCGACGTGTGGGCGGGAGTTGCCAAAATTTTCCAGCGCAAGCCCAGCAACACCGATTTACACCCGTTTCTACCGATTTCTACCGAATTCTACTGGTTTCTACCGATTTCCACCCGTTTTAAAAAAATTATGAACCACGAGATACACCAGACACACGAAAGCAGGATGAGATTTACATGCTTTGGGGATGGCAACGGCGGGGAAAGGTTTGGGGCGCGAGGGGCCGGAAATCGAGGTCCGTTGGGCCTTGTTGGGCTTTGTTGGACCAAAAAAATTATGAGAACCATATCGCTGAGACGCCGGAGCGATGGGGCGAGCCGCACAAGGCCGTCGCCTCCGCCGAGTTTTGCGGGGACAAGCTGTCCCCGCTCCGGCGGCACCCGTTGGCACTTTTTTTAAATTTATGAATTCAATCATGGCAGCCGCTTGCCGAGCTGGTGCCCGGCGTTCCGCTGGAATCGCCGGTGCTGGCCTACGGCTACCGCTTTCGTTTGAAGAGGCATCAGACCGACAACCATCAAATCAAAGCAAAGCAAACCACATTTAAAAAAATTTATGAAAAACGCGTTGATGATGGATCGGGCCTTCAGCCCTCGCGTCCATTTGCGGGCGGTTCCTGGGGCATTGCGCGAGGCTGGTGTGAAGGCGGGACTTTGGTCCCTGGTGGGAGGGCGGCGGTCTTTGCGGTTTGTGCGGTCTTGGTGGTGGGAGCCGACTTACGTCGGCGGCTACGGGGGATGGGCAGGGGCAGCGAGGATGAGGATGAGGATGAGGATGAGGATGAG
>DASZCA010000423.1:0-12553 GCA_035943555.1 Verrucomicrobiia bacterium | reverse complement strand
GGGGATAGCGTATGCCTTGCGGGAAAAAGCGGCAATAGATTTACGATATTGGATTTACGATTAACGAGCGCTCGCGTATTTCTTGCGTAACGTAAATCCAAAATCTTGAATCGCAAATATACGCGGCTACTTGGCTGGCTTGCTCATACCACGCGGGATTTCGGGGGAGGAATATTTTTTCGGCGCCCACGGCGCGAGGTCGCTCAGGACGCCGGTGCGGCTGACGGCGCGGAGGACGACGGCGTCCGGCGTGGTGTTATCAAGATAGGTATCGAGGCGGCTGAAAGGAAGGATTTGGGTGGTCCAATAGCCGGCGGCGAAAGTTTGCAAGACCCAGAGGCGGACAGGCTCGACGCCACCATTTTGCCATTGGACATGCACGGATTTGCCCCAAGTGCTGACGGAAAGTTTTGGTGCGGCAGGCGGGGCGGAACCGAGCCACGGGCTGGCCGGAATGAGCGCGGGAGTGCGGTAGATATCGCGGACCAGCGCGGCATCTAGCGTGTTATTGCGCATGAGGGCGCTCACACTCCAGTGGATATGGCCGGGATCCGGATAACGGCGGGTGACGTTGATCTGGTTGATAATTTCAGAGGGCTGCCATTTCTCGCCGACCTTCAACGTGTCCATGCCAGGCCAGATATGACGGCGGTGCGGGTTCTGACTGTTCCACCAATCCAACAATGTGGTAAAGCTCGTCGCCGGCGGCTGGATGCCCCAATACAACTGCGGAGCAAGATAATCACACCAGCCCTCTTGCAACCATTTGCGGGAGTCGCAATAAATCTCAGCGTAGGAATCAAAGCCGGCGATGCTGGGCGGATTTTTCGGGCGCCAGATGCCGAAGGGGCTTACGCCGACTTGCACCCATGGTTTCGCAGCCTTGACGGAGCGGTAGAGCTGTTCCATGAAGACGTCCACGTTGTGACGTCGCCAGTCTTCGTGATTGAGTCCGCTGCTGAGGCCGTATTTTTTCCAAGTGGCGCCATCGGGGAAATCAATGTCGACGCCGGAGGAATTTTTTTCGTGATAGGGATAAAAATAGTCATCCATGTGGATGCCATCGACGTCGTAGCGTTGCAACACGTCCATGACAACGCGGAGGGAATAGTCGCGCACGGCGGGAACGCCGGGGTCGAGCCAGAGATATTTGGCGTAGGCGCGGACCATTTCGGGATGGGTCTTGCTGATGTGGTTGGGGGCGACAGGGGAAACGCTTTGAAAATGACGGGCGCGAAAAGGATTGAACCAGGCGTGCAACTCCAATCCACGTTTGTGCGCCTCGGTGATCGCGAAAGCGAGCGGGTCGTAATACGGCGCGGGCGCCCTGCCCTGCACACCGGTGAGATATTCGGACCACGGTTCGAGGCTGGATTGATACAAGGCATCGCACGCGGGGCGGATTTGGAAGATGACAGCATTCATCTTCAAGGTGGCGGCGCGGTCGAGGATGGCGAGCAGCTCGACTTTTTGTTGCGCGGTGGAGAGGCCGGGCTTGGAAGGCCAGCAGGAATTGCCGACGGTGGCGATCCACGCGGCGCGAAATTCGCGCATAGGCGCGGGTGGCGCAGGCAGCGGGGCGGGCGCCGGGTTTTCGGCGGATCGCCCCGATATGGGTGCGAGCAACAACGCGGTGACTAACGGCAGTAATCTTACTTTCATTCCTTGCCACAATGAGACGCGGGATTTAGCAATTTGGCAACGAAATGTTTAGGCAACGGAACAACCGGATAAACGCAGAGGGGGAACTTGCAGGCCGGGCCATCCCCATCCTGTACAGATGGCATTTGGGGGCTTACTCGTAATCGGGTTGAAAAACATTGCGAATCCGACCAAATCCAACCCCAAAGGTTCCTCCATATGCGAATGACCATTTGTCATTATATTTCGACGCACCTTCTTGAAAGCGATGGCCGATGTGCCCAACGGCACGACTTCCCGCTGAAAAGGCTTTTTCCGTCCCATGGAAACTTCTAACCTTCGCGCGTGTCTTTAAAGATTGGCGATCAAATTTCCCTGACAATCCATGACCTGGCCTTCGGCGGCGAGGGTGTCGGACGGATTGAAGAATTCGTGGTGTTCGTTCCCTTCGTCATCACTGGCGAAACCGTGGAGGCGCAGGTCACCGAGGTGAAGAAGAATTTCGCCCGGGCGAAGCTGCTGCGGGTCGTGACGCCGTCACCCCAGCGGGTGTCGCCGGAATGCCGTTACTTCACGCAATGCGGCGGCTGCCAGTATCAGCATGTCAGTTATGCGGAACAATTGCGGGTGAAGCACAAACAAATCTCAGACCTGTTTGAACGTCTTGGCAAAATTTCGCCGGAGAAGGTGGCGCCGGTGCTGCCCTGCCCTGCCCCGTATCATTATCGCAACCGCATCATGATCCGCAGCCAGTGGAATGGCCCGGCCAAAAAACTGGAGATCGGGTTCATCCGGGCGGACAACAATTTTGTGCAGGACATCGAGGAGTGCAAGATCGCGGAGCCGCCGCTGAATGAGCAGATCCATGAAGTCCGCGCCAACCCGCCGCCGCGCGGCGGCTTGAAGGTGGTTTTGCGGGTGCAACCGGAAGGCTGGGAAGTGCCCAAGGATTCTTTCTTCCAGAACAACTTCTTCCTGCTGCCCAAACTGGTGGAGACGGTGAAAGGCTTCCTGAAAGATAGCGGGGCGCGGCACCTCATTGACCTCTATTGCGGCGTCGGGTTTTTTGGCATCGAGGCGGCGGGGGCGGTGGAATCTTTTGTGGGCGTGGAATACGACCAGATGGCCATCCGGGCGGCGCGGCAGAACGCCGCGTCCCGCCAGATCACCAACGGCGAATTTGTATCGGCCAAATCCGAAGAGGCGCTGCCGGGGTTGCTGAAAAAATTTCCGGTGGACCAGACCGCCGTGCTGCTGGATCCGCCGCGCAAGGGTTGCTGGCCCTCGCTGCTGGATCTGCTGCGGACCACGCGTCCGGCGCAGGTGATCTATGTCTCGTGCCATCCGGCGACGATGGCGCGGGATTTGAACATTTTATGCGCGGACGGTGTCTTTGAATTGGCGAGCGTGCAGCCGCTGGACATGTTCCCGCAGACGCAGCACGTGGAGTGCGTGGCCGATTTGCGTCGCCGAAACTGACTTGCCAACGCGCAACAATTGCATTCAACTGGAATAATACCCGATGCCAAGAAATAATCAGACCGACCCGCGAAAGAACTTTGCGCCGCTCATCCTGCCCTGGCTTTTGGGCGCGTTCATGCTGGTCGTCTATTGGTTTACGTTGAACCGCTGGATCACCCTGCTCAACCTCGGCCGGGTATCGCAAGTTTCAGGTTTTTCCTGGCAACCGCAAATCTTCAGCCCCCTGACCTATCTGGCGACGTTGCCGTTCCATTGGCTGGCCCCGGGCAAGATTCCGCTGGCCTTGAACCTCTTTGCCGCCGTCTGCGCGGCATTGACGCTGGTGATGCTGGCCCGTTGCGTCACCATTTTGCCCCAAGACCGCACCGAACCCCAGCGCCAGCGGGAAAAAAGCGATTTCGCCTTCCTCACCGGCTGGCAATCTTATTTCCCGCCGATCCTGGCGGTCTTGATGCTGGGGTTGCAAATGACCTTTTGGGAACATGCCACCAGTTTCACCGGCGAAACGTTCGACCTGCTCCTGTTCGCCTTCATTGTCTGGCAACTGCTCGAATACCGGCTGGATGAAAAGGAATGGCGGCTGACGGCGGTTGCGCTCGTCTACGGCGCGGGGGTCACCGAGAGCTGGATGTTCGTCGCGTTTTTCCCGGTCCTGCTGACCGCCCTCATCTGGCTGAAGAAGCTGGAGTTCTTCAGCGTGCGCTTTCTCGTCCGCATGATTTTCTGCGGCCTGGCCGGATTGCTGTTCTTTTTTCTGCTGCCGCTGGTGGCAAAGTTCAACGGCCATTTCAAGCTCGGGGTTTGGGAGGCGATGAGCCCCAACATCCGGCCGGATTGGAGCTTGATCAAGTCCCTCGGTCAAAGTGACGTGCGCATCCGCCTCGCCCAAGCCTGCCTGGCCACAATCTTGCCGCTGTTGCTGATCGCCATCCGGTGGAGTTCCGGCTACGGCGACAACAGCCGCATCGGGGCGGCGCTCGCCACCAACATGATCCATTTTTTCCACGCGGCGATCTTTGGCGTCTGCATGTGGGTGATGTTTGATCCGCCCTTTTCTCCCCAGCATCTGCTGGAGACCCCCGCCCTGACGTTGAATTTCTTTTGTGCCCTGAGCATCGGCTATTGCTGCGCTTATTTTCTGCTGGTGTTCGGCCGTAAGCCGGCCCCGTCGCGCCGGGAAAGCAGGCCCCTGCCGATCTTTCCGCAGCCCTTGATGTGGCTATGCCCGATCATCATCGCCGGTGTATTTGCGTGCTCATTCGTGATGCTCGGAGCATTGGTCTATAAAAATAGGCCCATAATCAAGGAGGTCAACAGTGACGTGCTCTTGAAGTTTGCCCAGTTCACCACGGAAAATCTACCGAAGGACGGGGCGATCTTGCTGTGCGACAGCGACACGCCAGGGCAAGACCAGCCGTTGCGGGCCTTGTTGATCCAGGCCGCCATCGCCCGCGAAGGCCGCACCCGCGATTTTCTGGTGTTGGATACCCAGTCGCTAAACTGGGCACCCTACCATAAGATCGTTCACGAAAAGTATCCAAAAACCTTTCCCCTGATAGTAAAGGGAGATGAGCGTGCCCCGATCAATCCCGTCAGCCTGTACGCGTTGATCATCGGATTCGCAAAATCCAACTCGGTCTGTTACTTGCATCCCAGCTACGGCTATTATTTCGAACAATTCTATGAAGAGGCGCATGGCTTGATCTATCCGCTGAAACCGCTTTCGAATGAAACCATTTTGCCCCCGCCCTTGGACCAGGCACAGATCGCGGCCAACGAGGAGTTTTGGACCAGGGTGGTGACCGCCTTGGATGACCCGGTGCAAAAAGCGCTCAATACGACGGGCATATCCTATCCGAAAAATCCCGTTCAATGGCTGGTGATGCATCTGCACCCCGTCCCGGAGGCCAATCAAAACGCCGTGCTGGCCGGAATGCTCTGCTCCCGCTGCCTGGATGATTGGGGCGTCCAACTGCAACGCGCCGGCGAATTGGAGAAAGCTGCCAAACGTTTCGCCGAAGCCAAACGCTTTAACCCGGATAACGTCGTCGCGGATATCAACCTGGCTTTCAACGGAACGCTCAAGGCGGGCGCACCGATGGTGATCGATCCCGCCCGGGTGACTCCCGACCAGTTTGGAAAGTACCGTAACTGGAATGCCGTGGTGACCGCCAATGGTCCGTTTGATGACTTGAGCTTCTGCTTTGAGGCCGGCTTTCAGTATAATCAAAATGGATTTTTCCGGCAGGCCGCCAAAGAATATACCCGCGTCCGGCAGCTCGCCCCGGATGATCTCACCACCCGCCTCCAACTGGCGCAAATATATATCTTCAACCGCCTTCCCGACCGCGCGCTGGAAGCGGTCCATGACCCGTTGACCCACCCGGCAAAGTTTGGCCTCAACGACAACAATTCCACCGGCCTCAATATGCTCGCGGCCGCCGCCTATTTTCAGAAAGATGAACTGCCCCCCGGCTGCCGCCTGCTGGAAAAAGAGGTGGCCTTGCATCCCGATGACGAAATGTTGCTGAAAGCCACGACCCAGGCCTATTTCACGCACGGACTTTATACCAACGCATTGCACGTCATCGGCATCAAGCTGGCGCGAACACCGGATGACGCCACCTGGCTCTTCGGCAAGGGTTATGCCAGCATCCAGATCGGTAACTATGAGGATTCCATCAAGGCCATGACCCGCGTCCTTCAAATCCAGACAAACGATCCGGTCGCCCGCTTCAACCGCGCCCTTGCTTACTTCCAAAGCGGTAAATTGGATGAAGCCCGCCTTGATTATAATATCCTGCAAACCGATCACACCAATGCTTTTCAAATCGCCTATGGCCTGGGTGAAATCGCCTGGCGCAAGAAGGAGAATGCGGAAGCCCTCCGCAATTACCAGATCTACCTCGCCAACGCGCCGACCAATGCTCCCGAGTTCAACACCATCCGCGAGCGCGTAACCCAGTTGGGCGGCAAATGACGCCATGCGCGTCACCCACATCATCACCCGGCTGGTCATCGGTGGCGCGCAAGAAAACACGCTGGCCACTATTGGCGGTCTGCGCCAGAAGCCCGGGCTGGAGATAACACTGATTTCCGGCCCGACCACGGGCCCGGAAGGCTCGCTGGAGGCGGCCGCAGCCGCAGTACCCGGCTTGCTCACAATCGTTCCCGAACTCGTCCGCCCGGTTCATCCGCTCAAAGATTTTATCGCGCTTCGCAAACTGGAAAAACTGTTGCGTGAACAGAAGCCCGACCTTGTCCACACGCACAGCGGCAAAGCTGGAATTTTGGGGCGGATCGCGGCGCAGCGCGCCGGGGTGCCCCTCATCATCCATCACATCCATGGCCCTTCGTTTGGAAATTTTCAAGGCGCGCTCGCCAATTGGATTTTCACCGCCGCGGAAAAACGGGCGGCCAGGGTTACCGACCATTTTTTCTGCTCTGCCGGGGCGATGACCAAAGTCTACCTCGCCGCCGGCATCGGCCGGCCCGAGATGTTCACCCGCATCTTTAGCGGCTTCAAACTGGAACCGTTTTTGACTGCAACCAATGATCTTGCCCTGCGCCAACAGCTTGGCTTGAACGCGGACCATTTTGTCATCGGCAAAGTTGGCCGCATCTTCCGGCTCAAAGGACATGCCGACCTGGTCACGGCCTTTGCGAAAATTCTTCCGCAGGCTCCGCAAGCGCGCCTCCTTTTTGTGGGTGACGGCTCGTTGCGCGGCGAGATCGAAAATCAAATCCATGCGCTGGGCTTGGACGGCAAAGTTATTTTTACGGGGCTCGTGCCGCCTGGCGACGTTGCCCGTCACGTCGGCATCATGGACTGCCTCGCCCATCTTTCTTATCGCGAAGCATTGTCCCGGGCGTTGCCACAAGCCCTTGCGGCGGGCAAACCCGTGGTCGCCTACGATTTCGATGGGGCGGATGAGATCTGCCTCGATAATAAAACCGGTTTTCTCATCCGGACGGGTGACACCGACGCGGCGGCCGGGCGTTTGCTGCAACTTGCAAACGATTACGCCTTGCGCGAAAGATTTGGCCTAGCCGGCCGAAATTTTGTGAAAGAAAATTTCTCCATCGAAAAGATGGTGGACGACCAATACACTGTTTACCTGAAACTGGCCGCTGAACGCGGCATCCGCGCGTGACGTTCCCCTTCAACTTTTTTGCCGCCGCCTTTGCGGGCGCGTTTCTCACAACGCTGCTTGCCCTGCCCCTTTGGCGCCGTTGGTGTTTGCGCACAAATCTTGTGGATGACCCCGGCCACCGGAAAATTCACGATGCCCCCGTTCCGCTCGCCGGCGGCTTTGCCGTGCTGACGGGCATCCTGCTGCCGCTCGCCGCCGGGGCGGTCCTGCTTAAACTGGGCATCGTCAACCTTTCCTCGGCCGGTTTGATCGTTCACGGCATCGATCGCCGTGCCGTCCAGCTTGGCGTGATCGCCTTTGGCGCGATCGCCATCACATTGCTTGGCTGGCTCGATGACAAGCATGAGTTGGCGGCGCTTCCCAAATTTATCGGGCAATTTTTGATCGCCTTGCTGGTGGCCACGGCTTGCAAACGTATCACCCTGTTCGTGCACAGCGAAATCTTCAGCTATGCCATCACCGTGCTGTGGCTGCTCACGGTCATGAACGCGTTCAATTTCATGGATAACATGAACGGCCTTTGCGCGGGCCTGGGCGCGATCGGCGCCTGGAAATTCGCCATCTACGCCAGCGCGGAGGGCGAATATCTGGTCACCATCATTGCGCTCCTGACCAGCGGCGCCCTGCTCGGATTTCTGCCGTACAATTTCCCCAAGGCCCGCGCCTTCCTTGGCGATGCCGGCAGCCATCTCACCGGCTATCTGCTCGCGGTGCTCGCCATCCTCCCGCATTTTTACACCAAGCAAAACCCGCATCCTCTCGCCGTGTTGACACCCCTGTTCGTGCTGGCCGTGCCGTTGCTCGACCTCGCCCAAGTCAGCCTGTTTCGCACCCTGAACAAGAAACCTTTTTGGATCGGCGATACCAACCATCTCTCCCACCGGCTGGTTCGTGCTGGTTTGAGCCGTACCGGCGCCGTGCTGGCTCTTTGGTCCATCGCCGCGATCGTGGGCTTGGTCGCTTTTGTCTTCTATCGTTGAAGCCGGATAGCAGCCAAATTCAAGCGTGTGTTTCCTGTGTTTCTTGGTTAAATCATGCCCGTGAAAATCCTGTTCATCGGCGACATCGTGGGCGAACCCGGACGCCGGGCGGTTAAGATTCTTGTACCCAAACTGCGGGAGGCCCACGGCTTGGATGTGATCATCGCCAACGGCGAAAATTCCGCCGGCGGCAATGGCATCACGCCCTTGATCGCGCAAGAACTGTTTGAAGCGGGCGTCGATGTCATCACCACTGGCGATCATGTGTGGGACCAAAAAGAAGTTGTGGAAGTGCTCGACAAGGAACTGCGGCTGCTCCGCCCGCTCAATTATCCGCACGGAACCGTGGGCCACGGTACGGGTGTCTACAAAATCCGGAATCTGCCGCCCGTCGGCGTGATGAATGCCCAAGGCCGCACCTTCATGCAGCCATTGGAAAATCCTTTTCTGATGGCGCGGGAAGAACTAGCCCAACTCCGCCAACACGCACGCATCATCTTCGTGGATTTTCATGCCGAGGCGACCTCCGAGAAGATTGCTTTTGCCCGGATGTTGGATGGCCAGGTCAGCGCCGTGGTCGGGACACATACCCATGTGCAGACGGCGGACGAACAGATTTTTCCGGGGGGCACGGCTTATCTGTCTGATGCCGGTTTCACCGGCCCTCATGAAAGCGTCTTGGGCCGCGAAATCCATCCCGTCCTCGAACGCTTCCTGACCAACACGCCGCAACGTTTTGGCATTGCCCGCAACAACGTGAGGCTTCAGGGAGCGGTGATTGAAGTAGATGACTCCACCGGCAAGGCTGTGGGGATTCAGCGGGTTTCCGAAGCGATTTGATTTACCCGCACTGCGCGCGCTGACGCAAAGCATGATCCACCAAGACCAGCGCCGTCATCGCTTCCACCATTGGCACCGCGCGCGGTAACACGCAAGGATCATGACGCCCACGCCCCTTGAGCGTGGTATTCTCGAGCTTCTCCGTAATCGTATCCTGCTCGTGCATGACGGTCGCCACCGGCTTGAATGCAACCCGGAAGAAAATCGTCTCGCCATTAGAGATGCCGCCTTGGATTCCACCAGAACGGTTCGTCGTCGTGAAAACTTTTCCGGCCTTCGCCCGGATCAGATCATTATGTTCACGGCCGGTCAGCAAAATGCCGCCAAAGCCAGAACCCACTTCAAACGCCTTGGACGCCGGCAAACTCAACATCGCCTTGGCCAGATCCGCTTCCAACTTGTCAAAGACAGGCTCGCCCCAGCCTGCCGGCACGCCACGAGCAATACCCTCGACAATACCGCCCACCGTATTGCCCTCGCGCCGCATCTTTTCGATCAGCCGGATCATCTTCTCTGCCGCCTTCGCATCCGGACAGCGAACGATGTTGGACTCGACGTCTTTCATCTTCACCTTGTCCGGATCCACAGCCGCGACCAATTTTTGGACCTGTTTGACGTAAGATAAAATCTCCACACCAAACTTCTCGGCCAGAATTTTCTTCGCGATCGCGCCCGCCGCCACCCGGCCAACCGTCTCGCGCGCACTGGAACGCCCGCCCCCTTGCCACGCACGGATGCCGTATTTGGTGAAATAGGTGAAATCCGCATGCGACGGGCGGAACTTGTCCTTCATCTCATTATAAGCCTCGGAACGTTGGTCTTCGTTTTTGACCCACAGACAGATCGGCGTACCCAGCGTCTTGCCCGTCGAGGAAATGCCGGAAAGGATCTGAATTGTGTCCGACTCCTTGCGCGGCGTCACAATCTTGGACTGTCCCGGACGGCGACGGTCAAGATCCGGCTGGATGTCCGCCTCGGAAAGTTTCAGGCGCGGCGGACAACCATCCACCACCACGCCGACACCTCCGCCGTGTGATTCACCCCACGTCGTGATGCGAAACAATTGTCCAAAGCTGCTTGCCATGTTGTGATTGTGCGAAAAAACTGCCATCCGGTCAAATGTTGGTCTGAGTTCCGCGCCAAACAACACGCACCACTCCTCACACAAAATTTCAAAGATCAGACCGAAAAATTCATCCGCCCCCATGCAACCCGCATTTTTTCGATTGGGAATTCATGGGATATCACAGGTCTTTTGTGGTTATCGCGGTAGTCTCGTCCGCCAGAGCCGCAACGCCAGCTTCCAGTCGGCGAGAACCCACTATCGCTCTCTGCCCTCGCGCCAGCATTCTGGAGTGCGCCAGTCCCCTGGCGCTTTCCCGAAAACATGTCCTTTCCAAAGTCGTCCTCATGGGAAACCAGAATTTCGCTTCTTGCCGCGACCGGAGCGGGGACAGCCTGTCCCCGCAGGCAATGAAGCGCTGGCCATCTGATTCGGATTGCCGAACAGAATCTCTGTGCCCTCCGCGCTCTCTGCACAAAACTTGTAGATCTAAAATCGCCCATCGTAAATCATGAGGGGTTTAATTTGGTTTAATTTTTTCGTTTTCATTGGCCTTTTTTCAAATTTTAAATTCCCCCGGAGCGTGGTGGCCAGTGCGGCTCGCACCGTTCACGCCGCTTCAACGTCCAACGACCCGACGCATTCGAGGTTGAGCTCACCAATGGGCGGCGGCGGTGTCGGGAGCAAGGGACCAGCCGCAGTGTGCGGCTTGCCACCGGCGCTGAGATCATCTCGGCCACAACTCTTCATTTTGACTTCTTCATTCACCTAAAACGCTTATTAGATTAGTTTTTTAACATATTACAGCGGCGATATTAATGACTTTGTTAGCATTTGTCAACAAAAATGGCGCGCTTTTGCTGAATCTGTCGTTCCCCGTCGCGCCTACCTGTCGGCTAACTTAGCCCTATCGCGCCGTAGCTTGGCGAAGGTGGATCCATGGTTAAAAAACTTGGCGGTTAATGCCCTGTCCGCCCTCGGACAAAACTTGAAACTTGCCTCCCAAAACCTGAAACTGTCCTGAATGAACCGTATCGTCGCCAAGTTCGCCCAGTTGAAGTCCGCCGGTAAAAAAGGCCTTGTCGTCTACATCGGCGCGGGCGACCCTGATCTCAAAGCGACCCACGAGCTTGCCCTGGCTTTCGACCAGGCCGGCGTCGCCGTGTTGGAACTGGGCGTGCCGTTCAGCGATCCCCTCGCGGATGGCTTGGTGAACCAGCTTGCTGCGCAACGCGGATTGGAATCCGGCACCACGCCGGCCAAACTTTTAGAGACCGTCACCGCCATCCGCAAGGACTCGCAAGTGCCCATCGTGCTCTACATCTACTTCAACCTCATCCACAAGGTCGGCATGGAAAAGTTCATTACCAATTGCGCCAAATCGGGCGTGGACGGCTTGCTCGTTTTGGATCTGCCCCCGGAAGAATCGGACAACTACGAAGCGTTGATGAAAAAAGCCGGCTTGTGCCACATCTACCTCGTCGCTCCGACCACGCCCGAAGATCGCATGGAACTCATCGTCAAGCGCGGTAGCGGATTCATCTATTACATCTCCCGCGAAGGCGTCACCGGCATGCAATCGCAGATCGCCTCGAACCTGGCAACCCAAGTCGCGAAGATCCGTGCCCACACCGATCTTCCCATTGCCATCGGCTTTGGCATCTCCAATCCCGACCAGGCCAAAGCTGTGGCCAAGGAAGGCGATGCCTGCGTCGTGGGCAGCGCCATCGTCAACCAGATCGCCACTCACGGGAAATCACCGGAACTGGTCACCAAGCTCGGTGCATTCGTGAAGTCATTGGGCGATGCCGTGAAAACAATTTAAACCACATTGGATGGGAGCGCGCCATTGGGCGGCGGCACGGAAACTGCACTGCCAATCATTGGTGCTTTTAACGCTCAAAAATCCTGCCGTACATTCAATTCTCTCGCCGCCCAGTTCAGGTTTTTCCTGGATGTTGGACGTTGAATGTTTTTGAAACAAGGCCGCTGCTCCATTTAAACCGCTCTAAAACCCCAGAACGGCTCAACGCCGTTCTGGGGCATGAGTCATCTCAGGTATTCACCGTCGGCATTTGTGAAATCCAAAACCAGAGCCAGAATGGAAACTGGTTGTTGTCCGTTGGGCTTTCGTTGCTGGTGCCAACACCGGCGCCTTCAACTTCCACCGTGCTCAGAACGCCATTGAACTGGCCGGCTCCGCTCCCGAAGACATCGAATGCCACATCCACCCGCTGGGTGCCATCCGCGGCCGGCTTGAACGCCGCCCAATCTACCTGCGCGACCGATGTTATCGAGAAGGCAGTCCCCACGCCGTCATTGAAGAAAAAGTTGACCGGTATCCGGTCGTGCTCCGTGCTCGGCCGGTTATGCCGGCGGCCGGTCGATGCGTC
>DASZCA010000422.1:0-6719 GCA_035943555.1 Verrucomicrobiia bacterium | reverse complement strand
GCCGAAGCCTTGACGTAGGGGGATGTCCCGCTCGGAGCGGGATCAGCCGCAGCATGTGAATTGCAACCAAGGCTTGGATCATTCCCGCGCCGCCCACGCCGGCCATTCGTCATTCGAACTTCGTCATTTCTGTATGACATGCCCCCTATTAAATCACACCTTTTGAAAACCTGTATTCGTGTGGGGAATGTAACTAGCAGATTTATGCCATTTATTTTCAAAAAACGGGAGTGGGAACACCCTCATTGCCAAAATTTGGAAAACCCCTTTGCTACTCCTTCATTAAAAACATCTTGCAACTTATAGTCTGGCCCCAAATTACGCGATTTTTTCAAAAACATTGGCTTTTTGAAAGATTTTCAAAATCGAATCTTAGATCTCCCACCGCTGGGGCAGACCTGCCCGTTGCTCTGCAGAAACCTTTTTAAACCCGAACTTTTCTCCCTCTAATTTTCTCTCTGTGCCCTCCACAGTCTCCGTGTGAGCATCAACTCCCTTACTCCGCGCGACATCTCTCTTTGAGCGCCGTAGGCGCGGCATAATTGTAGTTATTAAACCTAAACAATCATCAGCTCCGTAGGGGCGCATATTTCGGACAGGGTGTGTGGTGCTCACACATTATTTTTCCACTTCACCAAAGACTTGCTCTACTCTGCGCTCGACAACTCCCTATCGCCGTTTTAGCGTAAAACTCTGGACGAAATGATGGTCAAGCCGTCCTAGGCTTTTGGGATAAAACAAATGAGCCGTAAGATTTTCATCACGATTGCGCTGCTGGGAATTATTTTCACCACCTTTATCTACGCCGCCTGGTCTGGCGCGTTCACACCGTCTGCCCCGGCTGGCTGGACCCAGATTCACCTCGGAATGAAACGCGACGAAGTGCTGAAACTGGCCGGCACACCCACCTTTAGCGGTTGGCCGGAAAACATTTGGGAACGCTGGCGGCGTGACGGCATGATTTGTCATCATTGGCTTGAAATCTCATATGATGGTGAACAGGTTAGCTATGTCTGTGAAGGAACCTGGTTGCGTGGCTACGGCTGGTTATACCCGCGCCGCGAATTGAAATGATCGGCCATGAAATACTACAAAACCGACAGCCGCAAAATCTCCTACGTCGAATACTGGCACCTCTCCCGCAAAGGCTTTTTGCTAGGTTGGTGGAACAAGCTCATCGGCAAACAGATGAACCTTGTCCGCGGCATTCCCGGGCCCACCCCGTTGGCTGACCGCATCATCTCTGCCGGTGCCGTCCCTGCTGAAATCCGGCATCGTTTGGAACATGGCATCAGCGATCTGCGTGCGGTTGGGTTTGATCAGTTCTGGTATTACTCGAGCAAGGGCTCTTTGACCGGTGGCCTTAGCTACGCCGTTGAAGCGCTGCACTCCTCCCGCCAGATTCTCGCCAAGGTCATTTATGTCTTTTATCGAAATCGCGAACGCACTGTGATCTACCTGGTAAGCGGTCTTCCCAATGACACGCTCCTCGCCACTACCAATAAAAAACGGGATTTCACCCCGCGCCCCGGGCATATCGTCCAGCGCAAGGTCGGTGCGGACGCAAAATATTTGATCGACCTGCATCAACAAAAGCTCAGCCAGCTCACCGCCGGCCAACCGGCCCTTGTTTTCAACAACCTCGAAGCCGTCACCGCTTTTGAAGACAAATTCTTGCGAGAATCCTACGACCACAAAATCCGTCGCGGCACCTGGGTCGAAATGACCGAGGCAGAAGTCGCCGCTCTCCGCGCCCAAAGGACACCCCCGCCGCTGCCAAAGTAATTATTCAAAAAACAGGCCAACAACCTTGCGCTGGATAGGTCGGATGGACTGTCGGAAATATAAAGATGCACCGAGGCGATCCCTTCTCCCCGGGGGAGAAGGACAGGATGAGGGTGAGCGTCAAACTAACTTCATATCCCCTGAACGGCCTCGTCTTGGTGCGGCCAATTTTCCACAACCAAGAAACCAAGTTGCAAAGAAAAATCCGCTCTTTGTTACTGCGTTCCTTTGTTGTTCAATCCCTTTTTCTCTGCGCCTTGCAACTCCGCACTGGACAGCCCTTCGCCCCCGGCTTAGCGTGAAACCGCCGCAAAACACTGGAACCACGCCATGAAATTGATGCCAGCACCATGAAACGTCTCATCCTCTTCAGCCTGGCCTTGATCGCTCTATGGACTTGGTATCATGTCTCCTTCTCCCGATACTACGTCCCCGTCCGGGCCGTCCTGGTGCATTTCCAGCCCAACAACCATAAGCGCTTTGATTATCTCTATATCGTTTCCGGGACCACCTATTCTGGCGCAGCCACGATTACGAGCCCAAAGGCAAATCTTGCCACTTTCAAAACCGGGACCCAGTTGACGGTTTACTACGATGTGAACCATCCCGTGAATTCGACCGTTAACCCGGCCGTCCTGCGCCGCAATAAATCCATCTGGATCCTGGGCATCCCCGGAGTGCTGATTTTGCTCGGCATCATTCTCTGGCCCCAACCCCGCCGCGAGGCACAAAAATGATCCGAAGAATCGTCGGGAGGTGGAGTCTGTCGCGCCGAAGCTTTGGCGTAGGCGGATGCGACAGATTCTGCCTGCACAACAAGCACCTAACGTGTGCAATAATCTAACGATTTACAAATCGTCCACCGCCTTCAAACCGCGCGAAGCGTTTGGAGTGCGGTCGCTTTAGCGCCGCTATTGACCGCCACACCCGGTAATGCAGTGCTGAAGGCTTAAACTGCCGCGCGCTTTCACGCGTCAGCAGTCAGCATGCGGATGATTCTTAATCCACTTATGTTTGTTAGTATCCCAATACATAATTCAACACTTCACAAATAATATCAGCATTTCGATTGCTATTATATCTGATGAGTTTCGGACCTGATTTGCCACCGTCCGAAAACTTTATTCCATTAGATGCTGGATGAATATCCAGTATTTTTTCGAATTTTAAGGCAATTGATTTGTTATCCCCCAAGAATGCCAGACGTTTGTTTGTTATTATGAGTTCCCCTGTGCTTGTGGTGACCGCCGCGGTTTCACTGACTGCGTGGCCTCTTTGCCGCCCAACCGTAAAGCGGACTCCCTTTGCCAGCCTGAAACTCACTCCCGATGAACTTCCTTCGTAATGACGGCCGACAACTTTAACTTCTTCAAGCGTGCTCGGTTCAGCCCAACAAATTATTTCTCCACGTTGCAAAAGAAAAATCGGTCTGTCTATACCGGGGGATTGACCATTCCTTAAACTGGAAATGATGTTGTCGATATATGTCTTCCTCTGCGCTTTTGCCTCTGCAATTCTGGCTTTACGCTGCTCTAACTTGTCAGAAATCCAGCCAAAAAACCCGCGTTTTGTGTGTGTTGGCGCAGGGGCTACATTGATTGCTGATTGTGGCGGGTGGGCGCTGTGGTATGCATCAGGATCGTGTAGTAGTTCTTTCGCTTCCCCATACGTTAAACTTGCTTCCGGCTCTTCGCCGTATGATTGAAGTTCTTCCAATTGTTCAGGGGTTGCTGGGCGGGCCAACCACTTTTGCTGGGTTTCGGGGAATTGTATTACGCATTCACCGATGGCGTCACTGGCCTGTCCTTTTGTGATGCCTTCGTCCCAACTACAGCCAAAGAAACCGAGTTTCTCTTTTTGTTTATCCGTGGCGGGGTCACTGCGCCAATCGTCACTCATATCAAAACAATGCGTTGCCTTGATTTCGATATCAATTCAATTCCATTTCCCTTCTCTGTGCCCTCAGGGCCCTCTGTGTGAGTTACGGTTTAAACTGCAACACCGCCTCCACGCATCGTGCACAGATTGTCGGATACTCCGTGTTCTGCCCGACATCCGTCTCCCAATGCCAGCAACGCTCGCACTTCTGCCGGTCTGCATCCACGCGACCATAACCGAACTGCAACCCTGCCGTCGTCGCGTTCGCATCCACCACCACCGCGAAATCCGAGACACCCAGCAATTCTTTGAAATCCGCCTGCCATTTCACGATCGGCGCCAGCAACACCGCGTCGCCCGTCGACGTGACCTTCGCCTCCAGCGCCTTGCCGATCAGTTTGTTCTGCCGTAACGATTCCAAGCCCGGCAACACCGTCGGCCGGATCTCAAATAATTTTTTCCACTCGAGCGATTCTTTCTCGTCCAGCGCGATCGTGCACGGCTTCCACACCGCCTCATGCACCGATCCCGTCACCTTGCCTGGAATCACTTCCCACGCCTCATCCGCCGTGTACGCCAAAATCGGCGCGAGCATCTGGCACAGCCCGCTCACCAGCTTGTGCAGCGCCGTCTGCGTCGAGCGCCGGCGTGGCGAATTCGCTGCGTCCGTGTACAACCGGTCCTTGATCACATCGTGATAGATCGAGGATAACTCCACCGCCACGAACTGGCTGATCTTCTGATACACCACGTGGAACTCAAACTTGTCATACGCCGCGAGCACGTCCGCCTCCATCTTGGAAAATTCGCCCAACACCCAGCGGTCAAGACCCGTCAGCTTGTCGTCCGCCACCGTGTGCGCCGCCGGATCAAAATCAAACAGGTTCGAGAGCTGATACCGCAGCGCATTGCGCATGCCGCGATACGATTCACCCACCTTGTTGATGCGCTCCTCGCTCACCACGATGTCATTGCGGAAATCCTGCGACGCCACCCACAGACGCACCACGTCCGCGCCGTATTTTTTAACATACGCCTCGGCTGTTTGCGGCTTCTCGTAAGCGCCTTGCTTGCTCTTGGAAATTTTTTCACGGTCCGCATCCACCATGAACCCGTGCGTCAACACCGTCTTGTACGGCGCTGCGCCATTGCCCGCCAGCGACAGCAGCAATGACGATTGAAACCAGCCACGATGCTGGTCCGAGCCTTCCAGATACATGTCCGCCTGAAAGGCTTTATCCTTCCCGCGAATCTCCGGGCGCCGCGCGATCACCGCCCGCGACGACGATCCCGAATCAATCCACACATCCAGCGTATCGCTCGATTTCGCCACCGCTTCCGCACCGCTCCAGTTCGCCGGTTTCACCAATGCCCATAGCTCCGCCGCCGATTTCTCAAACCAAATGTTCGAGCCATGTTGCTCGATCAAGTCCGCCACCTTGCAGATGACATCCTTGTGCAAGATTTCATTGCCCTGCGCGTCATAAAACGCCGGGATTGGTACACCCCAGGTGCGCTGCCGCGAAATACACCAATCCGGACGCGACGCCACCGCACCCTTGATGCGGTTCACGCCCCAATCCGGGATCCAACTGACACGGTCGATCTCCGCTGTCGCCTGCTGCCGGAAAGTCGAACCGCTCGGAAGCAGGTGGTCGATCTTGATAAACCATTGGTCCATCGCGCGGAAGATCACCGGCGTCTTGCTGCGCCAGCAATGCGGATAGCTGTGATGATAATTTTCCTGGTTCAACAACGCATGACGCAATCGCAGTTCATGCAACACCACCTCATTCGCATCGCTTTTGCCATGCTTTTCCAAGATCGATTTACCCAGCCATTCCGCTGGCATCTGTTGCTCGATCGGCAGGTCGTTCGTATGCGCAAACGCCCCGTCATCATTCACTGGCGAATAGATCGGCAGCCCGTTGGCGCGGCCCAGATTATAGTCATCCTGACCATGACCCGGCGCGATATGCACAAAGCCGGAGCCTGTCTCCGCCGTCACAAACTCCGCCGCGAACGCGCGACCGGTGCGATTGCAAAACGGATGCTGATACTCGATCGTCGCCAGTTGTTCCGTGGGGAAGGGGAGTTCCACATACTCCGTCCAGTTGCATTTCTGAGCCACTGTCGGCAACAAACCTTTGTAGACGATGTAATTTTCATCGCCCACGCGCACGGACACGTATTCAAAACCTTTGTTGTATGCCACCGCGAGATTCGCCGGCAACGTCCACGGCGTGGTTGTCCAGATGACGATGAACGTCTTAGCCATGCCTACCACCGGAAATTTCACGAACACGCTCTGGCTCACGTGATCGGCATACTCCACCTCCGCCTCGGCCAGCGCCGTGCGGCACGGGATGCTCCAATACACCGGTTTCTTGCCGCGATACACAAAGCCCTTTGCCACGATGTCCGCGAACATGCGCAGTTCATCCGCCTCGTATTCCTTGTTCAGCGTCAGGTACGGATTTTCCCAGTCACCCAGCACGCCCAGCCGCTTGAACTGCGTGCGTTGGAGATCGATGTACTTGCGCGCATACGCCTCGCACGCCTTGCGGATCGTCGCCGCATCGGCCTCCGTGTTCCCCGCCTTGCGCATCTCCTGCGATACCTTGAATTCGATCGGCAACCCGTGGCAATCCCAGCCCGGGATATACGGCGCATTTTTCCCGCGCAACGTCTGGTATTTGACAACGATGTCCTTGAGAATCTTGTTCAGGGCGGTGCCGATGTGCACGTCACCATTGGCGAACGGCGGCCCGTCATGCAGCACGAACTTCTCCGCGCCCGCGCGCGCCGCCTGGATTTTGCCGTACAAGTCGGCCGTCTGCCATTTCTTGAGCCGCTCCGGTTCGCGCGTCACCAGGTCCGCCTTCATGGCGAAATCCGTGCGCGGCAGATTCAATGTATCTTTATATTCCATCGCAAATTGAACTGTTAACGGTAGCAGCCGAGAAAAACCGTGTCAACGAAGGGGGCATTTCATCAGCGCACGGCATTCATGGTCAACATGGACATGCCCCCCGCAACGCCGGATCAATCCCATC
>DASZCA010000421.1:0-6663 GCA_035943555.1 Verrucomicrobiia bacterium | reverse complement strand
TTTTGGCGGGAGCACTATCCGAAGGTGAAATCGGAGCTGGCAAGGCGGTATCCGAAGCATGTCTGGCGGTGAGAAGGCGGTGTGGGAGATTTATGCAAAATCTTAAACACGTGGTTCATGATGAGTTTGGTAAAGTTAGCTGAACGACCGTCCTCACCCGCCATAGCCGCTGTCGCTGCTCCTCCAAGGAGAGGGGGAAACTCTCGCCGCGTTATTAGAAAGACACGTCACGGTTAATAGTGCGGCACGGTTAGCAGCCGGCGGCGCGTACGGAGTGACGCGCCCTACCACTTTTAAGGAAATATATGCGCCCGGGTTGACGAATAATTTTTTCCGCCGGGCTGGAAGCCCGGGCTCTACGGCAGGCAGGATGCCCGCCGCTACAAGGGGGTATGGAAAACTTTTCGTGTGTTTCGTGTATGGCGTGGTTCATAATGAATTTTGAAAATGACCGGGATTGATCAACTTTGTCCGAACTGCGGCCTGTGCTGTGATAGCACGTTGTTTGCGGATGTGGAATTGCGCGCGGGGGATGATGCGGCGCGATTGAAGAAGCTGGGATTGACGTTGGAGAGGAAGGGCAAAAATAAAACAGCCTTTGCGCAGCCTTGCGCGTGTTTTGATGGGAAGCTTTGCACCATTTATCGCGACCGGCCAAAACGGTGTGGGTTGTTTGAGTGCGGATTGTTGAAACGGGTGGAGACGGAGGAGATGACGGCGGGCGCGGCATTGAAGAAAATTTTTGAGGCGAAGAAGCGGGCGGGAAAGGTGCGGGGCTTGTTGGAGTCGCTGGGGCAGAAGGATGAGGGGATCGCGTTGACGCACCGGTATTCGGAGGTGATGAGCGCGCCGATGGATTTTTCGGTGGAAGATGAGGCGGAGAAGCGCGGGGAGTTGATGATGGCGGTCAATGATCTGATGCAGATGTTGCAGCGGGATTTTTTGAGGTAGGGGGGATGATGGATGGCGGTGCGTTCTCATTCACCCGTCCGCCTTCGCCAAGGCTTAGGCGCGACAGGCTAGGAGAGGGAATAGTGGTTGAATGCTTCTGTACAATTCTTGGATCGTGGAGCATGAGGCTACCGTGGGTTCTCAAAAGCGGCGCTGAAGCGGCCGCGCTCCAGACGCTTTGCGTTCGCCGTAGCAACGGAGTTTTGCAAGTGTCTTAAAATCGGTGAATATTGTCGAGGTCGCAACCGCGTTGCGGTTGTTTTCATTTGGCGGCATTCCCCAGGGTAGCTCGGCTTCGCCTCCCAACCCTGGGCTGGAGGCCGATGCCCCTTTGGGGCATTGATCAGGCGCCGGACATGCCGATGTCTTTGGCGATCTTGTCGGCGGAGGCGGGGTCGACCCATTTTACCAAGGCGACGAAGTTCACCAGGGCGGGGCTGTCGGCTTTTACCTTGAACAAATTTTTCAGTGCGCCGATCACTTTGCCGTAGATGACGGCGTATTTTTCGTGCGTGAGGCGTGTGGCGTAAGATTCGAGGATCGCGCGGGCGATGGGGTCGGTCTGGCCATCCGGCAAGTAGGGCAGTAGACAGAAAACGCGGACGAGCGTCATGGGATCGGACTCGGCGAGGATGAGCCAGCTTTGCTTGAGTTCGTCGGAATCGTATTTGGCGTGGAGCCGGTTGCGGATGGCGACGGTGATGTCGTTAGGCGCGGCGCGGCTGGCGATGAGCAGTTTGATATGATCCCAACCACCGCCACCACCGGTGGCCCCGGCAGCTTCGTTTTTGGGTGAAATTTCCTGTTCGGACAATCCGATTTCCTGGGCGATGGCTTTGACGAGCGGTTCGGCTTCTTCGCGGCGCATCTTGCCGGTGTTCAACAGACAACGGAGGATGGCTTTCTGGTTGTCAGCGTTCAGGAGCTTCAACGGAACGACGAAAGTCGCGGCGCGCGGAACTTTTTCCAAACCGACGAGGTGTTTGACGAATTCCAAAGTGGCAGGGTCGTGTTCGTTGAAGGTCGCGGCACGGAAAGTGAGGATGAGGCGGAGTGTCTTGGACGCGCCGCCGGATTTGCCGAAATTGTTGATGACCGCCGAACGGTAATCGGGGGTGATGACGTAGGCGAGCAGGGCTTCCGCCTGTTTGATGAGATTCTCGTCCGGCGGATCAATCTCGCTGGTGACGACGAGCTGCTCGATCAATGGCGGCAGGCGTTGGGCAAAAATCACGTCCGGCGACTCGGTGCTTTGGTTTTCGTAGTAGTGCAGCAGCTCGATGATGAAGGAAAGCTTGAGGAAGGCATTTTTCTGAACGCGTGTGGGATCGCCGGCGCCGCGGCTCTGACGGACTTTTTGGTGCAGCGCGACGAGGTCGTTGCGCTTGGCGGCAGCGACGTTGGGATTTTGCTGGAGCAGGGCTTCGAAATCCGGAGAGAAGCCGAGCATGATCTCATCGGCCTTCGGGCGCGGGTTAAATTTGGCGTCGGTGGTGAGGTCTTTGAAAAAGATCAACGATTCATCACCGAATTCTTTCAGGACGCGTTCGCGCGGGAGCTGGCCTTTCACCAAGGCACGGCTGGCACGGATGGCGTGCGGGGTGTAGAAATTGTCCGATTTTTCAGCAAAAGATTGCAGGATGGCCAGATCCATCGGCGTATTGAGCCGAATAAGTTCATCGATGAGGGGCTGGATGGCGCCTTGCAGATCGCGCTTGGTTTTGTCGAGGGCCTTGAGGATGGCGGGTTGCAGGAAGTTGTCCTCATTCTTGCCGTTGAGGAGGGCGGCGCTGACATCACCGACGTGGGCGTTATGTTCGACGAGGCGGGACACAATGACGCCGACATCGTTGAGCGGCAGCTTGCTGACGAGAGTGGTGATGAGATTGACGAGTTCGCCGTGGGATTTTTTGCGGTGCTCGATGGAGCGTTCGAGCAACTGTCGGAGCGCCTTGTTTTCGTGTTCGAGGGCGGTGTTGCCGGTTTCGAGCTGGGCGACGCGTAACGTCAAGTCGGACCAGGACTTTTGAATCTCGTCCATGGAGACGGGCGGAGCGTTGTTCTCGGGTTGCGACATGAATCCATATTCGTGGTGGGATGACCGGCTTTCAATAATTATTTTGAGGTGGATGGGGTTTGAGAAGGGGGACGAACTGGCGACTGGTAAGTCGCCAGAACCGGCGAGCTGGAAAGCCCGCCCTACGGAGGAACGGACAACAGTTGCCAAAATCGGGTTTCGGGTTAAAGTCCAGCATGGCATCAGAAACATTCAAGGCGAGCCGCTGGACGCGGGGCAACCATCTTTTCCCCACGGTGATCGAGGTGACGGACCGGGCGGTGGTCCGCCACAAGCGGTCGTGGTTCAGCAAGGATGAGATCAGCATCGCCATCTCGAAGGTGGCTTCGGTGCATATCAAAACAGGTTTTTGGTGGTCGGACATCCTGATCGAATCGAGCGGCGGGACGGATCCGTTTGCTTCACATGGGCATACTAAAGCGGATGCGCAGCGGATCCGGGCTTTGGTGGAGGATGCGCAGGGGATCTTGGCGGTGCCGGAGAAGTTGAAGCTGCCGTGAAGAGGGCGAAATTAATTCTGTAATCGGAACTTTAAAATGGGATTTTTTCTTGGGATGGGTCGTCGGGCTCGTTGTTAAAAAGTACAAATTTGCAGGTGGGCGATCAGGTTGGGTTTGTATGCCTAGTTGCAGGCGAAAGCGCCAGAGGGCTGGCGCACTCCAAGACGCTGACGCGTTGGCGGGAGCGACGGAGAATCTGTGAACCCACGCTGAATTTGGATGGTGAAGCGGCATGAATGCGGCGCTCCTGTGAGTCAGCGGCGGGCGCGGTAGAAGAGGGTGGTGCTGGCGGGGGCGGGAATGTTTGTGATGGTGAGCGGATTATTCGTCAAGGTCAGGGCGGTGACGGGTTGCCACGTTATGAGGTCGGTGGAGCTTTCCAGATTGAATTTATCACCGAGGGCGCTGGTGAGAGTGAGGGCGATGCTGCCATCGGGCTGGCGGGTGATGTTTTGAAAAGTGATCGGCGGGGCAAGATTTTCCACGCGGACGTTGTCGAAGAGCACAAAACAATCGCGTGCGGGGCTGGCGATGGAACTGAAGACATCCATCAGGCCAAGCATGATGGTGCCGTTGGTGAAGCTGGAGGCGTTCGTGCGCTGCGCGACGATGGTGCCGTTCATGAGCCAGAGGATAACGTTGTTGGTCTGACGGATTTCGACTTCGACCCAATTCTTGCCGGGTGTGCCGACAGATTCACAATTGGGTGATGGAAAAAGCGTTTGAAATATCGAAGCGGCGTGGTTGGTGGCGAGGAGTCCGCTGACGGTCGGGGAGCCGGAGAGATCCGTGGGCACGCTGACGGGGTTGCCGACGTAGGCACGATCATCGGCGGCGGCGCCGCCATCGCCATCGGCGGCGAACCAGAGGCCATCGCTGGAGGTGGCGGAGGGCGCGGGCCAGTTCACGGTGGTGCCAAGAAAATTGATGCCGAACTGGGCGAACTGGGTGGTGCCGGCGGCGCCGGCACCGTAGGCGTTGCCGGGATAGTTGATCCACAGGTCGAACTTGAGCGCGAAGTTATTGCTGACGGAGAAGTTTTTTGGATAGAGATTCACGGCGGCGGTGGCGGCGATGGCATCGTTGTCGTTCACCGTGAGTTTGACGCCGTGGGTGCTGCCATCGAGGGAATTGGGCGCGGGTGGGATCAGTGTGGTGACTCCGTTGAAGGTGTAGGGCGTTCCGCCATAGTCGTAGGCAAAATCCACGGTGTAATCGGAGGGGCCGGAGGCCTGGCCGGAGAATATGTTCCAGCGGGCGGCGGAATTGGTTTCGAAATTGTCGTTGAAGAGCAAGGGGAAGTCCGTGGCTTTAAGGCGCAAGAAGGCGGCGCGGCTGGTGGCGGTGCCGGAAAAATTGGTGACGACGACGGAGTAGGTGCCGGCGTTGGCGGACTGTATATTGGTGAGGGTGAGCGCGGAATTCGTGGCACTGGGAATGGGGTTGCCGTTGAACAGCCAGCGATAGCTTAAAGGGGCATCGCCGATGGCCAAGGCGCCAAATGTGATATTGGTTCCGGGCAGTGCGCTGAAGTTGCGCGGATGGGTCATGATGGTGGGCGCAAGCGCAGCAACGGGATAGCGCGGAGTGGGGATGGTATTGTTTGGAGCGACGCTTTCATCGCTCAACAGGCCGGCGAGAGTGGGGTCGGTGAGGACATTCGAGATGGTGTTGGCGGAGCCGTCCACGGTGATGGCCTCTTGAACAAAGCGGATGCCGTGGGAGTAATCCATGTAGGTGTTTATGTGACCGTTGAAGATGGGTTGGATGGGCGTGCCGCTGGGCGGAATCCAGCCATAAATCACGACGGGAGTGGTCACGCCGTTCTGGAAATTGGAATAGATGAGCGTGGAGATCACGACGTTTTTTTTGTCGCCGCTGACGAGCGCGCCGAAGGGCTGGGAGTTAGTGAACGTATTGCGTTGGGCGCGGATGGTGGCGTTGTTGGTGGCAAAGCTGGCGATGATGGTGACGTCGCCGCCGGCGGGAATGGTGTCGGGTGTCATCTTGACGGTGGCATTCGTCCAGATTTGGTTGACCATCTTACGCGTCGGCAAGGTGCAGCCGAGCAAGTCGGCCAGCCGTTGCGCGAGCATGGGAGAGGCGGGTTCGAGGAAATAATCGGTATCGGAGCCGATGGCGAGCTCATCGGGGCAGACGTAATAGGTGGCGGTGTGACCGCCGAAGGAGGTGGTGACGGGTTTGAGGGTGCGCTGCCAGCTGGGGATGTTGCCACTGATGACTTGGGCGTAAATCCAGTTCTCACGTTCGGTCAGAGAGAGGGACGAAACAATATTGGTATATTGTGAGGTAGTGAGGGTGGTGGTGGGGCGGGGCGGGAGGTTAAGGGTTTGGGCGCGGGCGGAGAATAGCGTCGTGTAAAAAACGGCACAGAGGAGCGCAAAGCAGTAACGGCGAAACATAACTTCTTCCTTAATGCGGATGAATATCGGGGGAGCGCCAATGAAATGCAAGGTTTTGACAAAATGACGAATAGCGCGTGATGCGTGATATTTGGCTTTAACATTCTAGAAGATTTTTTGAGAAACGCAGAGACGCAGAGGGCGGGGGGAGATTCGCAGAGATGAGTTAACGCGAACACCTATTTATGGAAAGCAGGTTCAAGACGCGAGGATGAGGATGAGAAAGATTTTAATTTTTAAAAATCTTTCAAAAGGCCAATGTTTTTGAAAAAATGGATCGGTTTTTGGGTGTTTTTAAATATGTAAGATGTTTTTAATCAATCGGTAACAAAAGCATTTTTGATTTTTTTGGTTGGAGGGCGTTCCCACTCCCGAAAAATGAAAATAAATGGCATAAATCTGCTAGTTACATTCCCCACACGAATACAGGTTTTCAAAAGCTATGCTAGGCTGCCGGGTATGCGATGCCTCGGGCAGACATGGCGGGTGGTGGCAGGCACCGGACTTTGGTCCGGGGCCGGGGAAGGTCCGTGTAAATTAAACCGAATCAAGGTTAATCAAGGTGAAATTATGGGCCTCCCCTGATTTAGTGGACAGTGGAATCAAACTGATGACAGTAAACCTATGAGTCAAAACCACGGCAAACGTTATTCCAAAGCCTTCAAGGAAGAGGCGGTACGCCTCTTTCTCACCAGCGGCAAGAACGCCAAGC
>DASZCA010000420.1:0-3354 GCA_035943555.1 Verrucomicrobiia bacterium | reverse complement strand
TGCTGCATCCAGACCGAAATCTGCTCCGCCTGCTTGGTCGATTTTTGCAGGCTCGTGTATGCCTTTTTGAAGCGGTCTGATTTTTGCTGAAGCTTTTCCACTTGCGGTGACAGCTTTTCCTCTTCCCGGCTCTTGTTCTTCGCCAGTTGGTCGAACAGATATCCGATGACAAACAGCACCAGCACCAGGCTGAACACCGACGCCACCAAATAAGGCTTCTTCTGGTTGAGTGCCTGCCAGCGCAACGTGCTCTCCGGCATCAAATTCATTTCCACCGGACAGTTCGCCAGGTTGCGCAAGCCGAGGCCCACCACTTCGCCCAAGCCGTGGGCCACGCGGGAAAGCTCCTCGAGATTGACCGCGGGGTCGATCTGCACATTGCGGAACGGATTGAAATATTCGACCGGAATGTTCAGCTTCTCCGCGAAGAACTGCGCCGTGTACGGCATGATGCTCGCACCGCCGGAGAGGAACAGCCGTTGCGGCGCCGTGCCGCCCTGCTGCCCCCGGTAAAATTGCAATGTCTGGTTAACCTGGATGTGCAGCTTCGTCATGAACTGCCGCGCGATCTTGGAGATCGCCGCCTGGTGCGGATTGTCCGGCTCTTCATACGCGCCACCGAGGCTGACAAAACCTTCCGCGATTTTTATTTTCTCCGCGTCCTCAAATTTCAACTTCGCCTCGGTCGCAAAATCCTGCGTGATGGCGTTCGCCCCGAGGTTGATGCTGCGGGAAAAAACTTTTCCTTTTTCGAAGAACAGGAGGTTGCTCGTCTTCGCCCCGATGTCGAGCAGCATGGTGCAATCTTCCAGTTCGCCGTAGTTGAAACGAAACGAGTTGCAGAGCGCCGCCGGCGAGGCGTCGCACAATTGCAGCTTCAACTTTGACTGCGCCGCCACCCGGAAAAGACCTTCGACAATTTCTGATTTGATCGCCACCAGCAGCACTTCCAGCTCGCCGCCCGGCGCCGAACCCAAAATCTGATAATCCCAGACGACCTCGGAAAGCGGGAACGGAACATTTTGTTGCGCCTCGTACTGGATGATCTGGCCGACCTTGCTCGCATCCACCGGCGGCAATTTTACGAACTTGGAAAAGACATGGAAACCCGGCGCACACACGTTCACATTTTTGGACTTGAAGCCCTTCTCCGTGATCGCCTCCTGCAGCGCCGTCAAAATAATTTTTTCCCGCGTCGCCTCCTGCGAACCTTCCGGCCCCAGCGGCTTGATCGCAAAATTGGTAAGGCTTAATCCCCCCGCTTCATTGATTTGGAACTCCGCCAATTTCAGGCTTCCGGCCCCGAAATCAACGGTCAAAAATGACTTGGTATTGAGCATGCTTGTTTGCGTCGAAGCCATCAAACGAACGGGTTGTCGATTCGTATGATGGCAGCGCGGATTGATTTATGGGAAATACTCGCACGGGTCAAACATAAAGCAAAAATTTTTCGATTTATTTTTGAATTTGATTATTAAGATTTGATTAAGAAATTTTGAAAAAATATTTGCGCTGCTCTCCGCCTTTCGCTTTATTCATCCGTGTTGCACGTCACCAGCCAATCCTCCCGCCGCCGCATGACCGTTTTCTATTCCGGCCGCGTGCAGGGCGTTGGATTCCGCTACACCGCCAAAACCGTCGCCACCGGTTTTGAGATCACCGGCATCGTCCGCAATCTGCCCGATGGCCGCGTCGAACTCGCCGCCGAGGGCCTGCGTGATGAACTTGACGCTTTTCGCGCCGCCCTCCATGATGCAGGTCTCGCTGGATTTATCCGCGATGAACAGGTAAGCTGGGCCGAACCAGAAAATAAATTTCGGGGTTTTGAAATCGTCCGCCAGTAAATGAAATACGCCATCATCGCCGACATCCACGGGAACCTGGAAGCTTTTCAAGTCGTTCTCGACGACATTCGCGCCCAGAACGCCACCCACGTCGTCTGCCTCGGCGACGTCGTCGGCTATAACGCCAACCCCAAGGAGTGCCTCCAGATCGTCCGGGACATGAACATCCCCGTCGTGAAAGGCAACCACGATGAATATTGCTCCTCTAACGAGCATCTCGAAGGTTTCAACCCTCACGCCGCCGACGCCGTCCACTGGACACGCGATCAATTGACCGACGATGATAAGAAATGGCTGCGCGAACTGAAGTATTCCCGGATGGCCGCGAACTTCACGATGGTTCACGCCACGCTTGATGCGCCCGACCGCTGGGGCTATGTCTTTGACAAGCTTGCCGCCGCCGCCAGCTTTCCTTACCAGACCACGCAGATGTGTTTCTTCGGCCACACGCACGTCCCCGTCGCCTTCATGCGCGATACCGTCGTTCGCGGCGGAACCTACTCCAAGTTCAAGGTCGATCCGTCCAAAAAATATTTCATCAATGTCGGCGCCGTCGGCCAGCCCCGGGACAATAATCCCAAATGCGCCTACGTTCTCTACGACATGGACGCGCAGACCATCGAACTCCGCCGCCTCGAGTACGACATCGCCGCCGCACAGGCCAAGATTCTCGCCGCCGGCCTGCCGGAACGCCTTGCGGAACGGTTGGCTTACGGAAGATAAAAAAGCAGGAAGGCGTCTGATTTTTTCATTCCGCCTTTGCCTTTGAAAATACTGATTCTCAAACCCAGTTCGCTTGGCGATGTCATCCACGCACTGCCCGTCCTGCGTTTGTTGAAACTCCACCATCCCAAAGCGGAAATTTTTTGGTGGATTGATTCCTCGCTGGCTCCGCTCATTGAAGGCGATCGTGACCTCGCCGGCATCGTCCGTTTCGAACGCAGACGCTGGGGCAAGCCCCGTCATTGGCCCGAAATGTTGCGCAGCATCCGCTCGCTGCGCGCCCAAAATTTCGACCTCGTCATCGATCTCCAATGCCTCGCCCGCAGCGCCATCTTCGCCTGGCTTGCCCGCGGCAAACTCCTCGTCGGTCTCGATGAAGTCCGCGAGGGGGCGCGCGCCTTTTACGATCTCGCCGCGCCACGCAAAACATTTCACACGCACGCCGTGGACTGGTATCTCTCCGTGCTCCCGCTGATCGGTGTGCCCGTCCATAAAAATTTCACATGGCTGCCGGAACGCGCCGAAGTTTCCGCCGCCGTAAAATCCAAATGGAAAATGGGCGGTGACAAATGGATCGCGCTCCAGCCCGGCGCCCGCTGGGATAACAAACGCTGGCCCGTCGAACATTTTTCCGCGCTGGTCGGAATGCTGGCAAAAAAATTTCCCGCTGCCCGCTTCGCCGTCCTCGGCGGCAAGGACGACCGGCCGCTCGGAGAAAAAATTTCCCTGGCCGATTCCGCGCGCGTTTTGAACTTGTGTGGCGCGACCACCTTGCCTGAGATGATCG
>DASZCA010000419.1:0-7918 GCA_035943555.1 Verrucomicrobiia bacterium | reverse complement strand
GGGATGTTCGATACGCTGACGGTGATCAACGATGTGTTCGTACCGCCCACACCATCCGTGATCGTGTAACCGATGGTGGCGGTGCCGACGAAGTTAGTATTGGGAACAAAGACAACATTCGTACCACCGATGATGGTGGCCGTACCGTTCGTCGGGCTGACCGATATAATGGTCAAGGCACCGCCGGGAGTCCGCACCACATCGTTCGTCAACGGAGTGAAAGTATTCGTCGTATTTTCCGTGATGCTGACATTATCCGGATTAGCCACCGGCGGCCGGTTGGTGACCGAGATGGTGATGAGAGCGGAATTGGTACCGCCGAAGTTATCCGTGATAGAATAATCGACCATCGCCGTGCCGACAAAATTGGTCGCAGGCGTGAAGATGACGTTCGTGCCGCTGATGAGAGCCGTGCCGTTCGTCGGGTTGACGGAAATGATCGTGAGAGTATCGCCGTCCGGATCGGAATCATTCGCCAAGACCGGAACGGTCACCGCCACATTCTCCACCGTGTTAGCGGGGTCATTCACCGCCACCGGTGGGCGATTGGTGACGCTGACAAAGATGAACGCGGAATTCGTCCCGCCAAAACCGTCGGAGATCGTGTAAACGAGGGTCACCGGGCCGAGGAAATTATTTGTCGGCGTATAAATGATGTTCGCACCGCTGATGCTGGCGAGGCCGTTCGTCGAGGCGACGGAAACGATCGTCAGGGTATCACCATCCGGATCCGAGTCATTGGCCAGAACCGGCACCGTGACGGCCACATTTTTCGGAGTGCTGTTGCTGTCGTTCACCGCCACAGGCGGGCGGTTGGTAATGGCGATCACGACGGGCGGCGTGGTTCTGTTGGTCGGGGTCGGATCAAACGTCGGGCTGCCGAGGCTGGCAATGTTGGTGAGACTGCCGCGCTGTGACGCAAAAACGGTGAGGGTCAGGTTGCTGGTGCCAATGGCGAAACTACTGAGATTCCAGATGACCTGCCGGCTGGCATTGGTCGTCGTGGTGGGGACGGAACTGACAAAGGTCAACCCCACCGGCAAACTGTCAGTCACCAGGAGGTTTGCCGCGACGGAAGGCCCGGCGTTGCTGACCGTGAGCGTATAACTGTAATTTGATCCCAAGGCGTTTGCCGCCGGACCGGTCTTCGTGATGCTTAGATCCGCCATCGGGGTGACGGCAGTGATGACCGGTGGCGTCACGCCATTGGTCGGCACCGGGTCAACGGCCGGCGAACTGACGCTGGCCACGTTGGTCAGAGTCACACCGGTCACAGGAGCCGTCACTGTCAGGGTGAGATTTGTTACCTGCAACGCCGCCACGGTTCCCAAATTCCAAGTCACCAACCCGCCCGCACTGGTGCCGCTGCCGCTGGCGGTCACGAAGGTGACCCCGACCGGCAAGGTATCCGTCACCACCACATTGGGGGCGGGTGAAGGCCCCATATTGGTCACGCTGATCGAATAACTAAAATTACTGTTCGCCAACACCGTGGCCGGAGCGAGCTTCACGATCGCCAAGTTAGCAATGGGGGTCACGGTGGTGGTGATGGGTGTCGACGTGTTGTTCGTCGGATTCGGATCACCGACGGGCGAACCTCCGCTGGCCACGTTCGTCAAGGTTCCTGAGGTCGGGGCCGTCACCGTGACGGTCACGTTGGTCACCTGATTGCTGACGAGCGTGCCCAAGTTCCAAGTCACAACACCGCCGGAGTTAGCCCCGCTGCCGGAAGCACTCACGAAAGTCACACCGACAGGCAGCGCATCCGTGACCGTCACACCGGTGGCGCTCGAGGGGCCGGCATTGGTCACGCTGATCGTATAAACAAAATTGCTCGTGGCCAGCACGGTGGCAGCGGCCGTTTTGCCCAAACTCAAGTTGGCGGCGGGCGCCACGGTGATCGTGATCAGCGCGGTGGATTTGCCATTGGCGTTGGTGATGGTGTAACCGATGGTCGCAGTGCCGGTGAAGTTCAGTACCGGCGTGAACAGCACATTGGTACCACCGATGATGCTGGCAATGCCGTTGGTGGGGCTGACATTGGTGATGGTTAGCGAGAAGCCACCCGGCGAATTATCATTCGCAAGGGGGAAAATAGTCAGCGGCACATTTTGCAAGGTGCTGACAAAATCCGGCACGGCCACCGGGGGACTGTTGCTGTTGCTGAGGCCGTAATAGAAATCAAAGAAATCATTCCCGTTCGTCGCCACCCCGTTCGCCAACGCGATGGCGATCTGGTTGTCATTCGTGCCTTGCGTATCGCCGGTACTGATATAGCCGGACAGGTCGGTTTCCCGGATCACATAGTGGCCGGGGGCAACGCCGGTGAAAATATAAGTGCCGTTCGTGGCGGTAAAGACGGTTTGTACGGCGGTTTCGCCAGAATCCACCACGCCGTTGGTATTAAAATCTTGGATCAAGTCCACCTGTACATTGGTGAGGCCAGTGTCACCGGCCTGGAAAAAGCCGACGTCGTTCACGTCGTTCCAAACCGTGCCGGCCACGGTCGAGTAGTTTGTGGCGGGCACGGAATACTGGAAGAAATTTTGGTTGGTGGTCGCCGTGAGCGTGGAGATCAAAACAGCGCGCCGGTTGTTGGCGGGCGCGGTGCCGGTGTAACCGGGCAAAATGCTTTGTACCACGACGAAGGCGCCAGTGCTCAGGTTGAGCAGTTCATAATAGCCGTTCGCGTCCGTCGAAACCGTCTGGAGCAGCGTGCCGTCGGCGGGATTTCCATCGCCATTGGGATCCGTGTACAGGGCCAGGTTGACGTTTTGCAGCGATGAATCGCCCGCAGTGAGCGTGCCGCTCTGATCGGGATCGCTGTACACATTGCCGGAGATAGACCCGGCGGCGGTGTTCACGGCGGCCACGCTGGAAGCGGGCGCGACAGCGGCATTGTTCACATCGACAGCATAACTCACAGCCGCAGTATTTTTGGCGGGTGTAGCGCCGCCGGTGACGAGGAACGTTACATCATTCGTAATGGTGGCGCCCGCGACGAAACCGCCGGGCCCGGCCAGATTCGTCCACAAGAGATCACCCCGAGCGATGGAATTGGGCGGGATGGTGGCGGAAACATATTGGAAATAATCCGCGCTGTAAGTGTCTTCCAGCGGCACATTGGTGATACCCGCGGTGCCGCTATTCTGGATGACAATACGGAAAACAACGTTGCTGCCAAGGTTGACCGGCTGGTTGGTCGGACTTAATACGGTCTTGGTAACGGTCAGGCCGCTATGGGAAAGCGACAACGACGCGCTGCCCGTATTGGTCGCGCCGCCGACCGAGGCAGCGGTGGCGGAATTTACGATGGTGGCAGAATAATTCGTGACGAGGAAGCTGACCGTGATGTTCGTGATCTGGCCGGGGGTGAAAGAACCGAGGTTTGTCCAAGTCAGGGCATTAGTCGTGACAATGTTCGGAGTGACACTCGCGGAAGAGTAGCTGACATTGGCACGCGGAAAAGCATCCACGAGCGAAAGGTTGGTCAGCGTGGCATAACCGCTGTTGTAGACCTGCAAATTATATTGGATGGTCTGACCGATACCCGCCGAGCCGCTGGCCGGACTGATGAGCGTTTTGTTGACCGTGACCGCCGCAACCGGCTTGGCCAAGTTTGTGAATGTGACGCTGCCAGAATTGGTCGTGTTGCCGGGCGAGGCGGCGATGGCGGTATTGGTCGCCAGAAAATTGGTGCTGTTGACCAGCAACGAGACGACCAGGTTGGTGGATGCACCGTTGGCAAGCGTGCCGAGGTTGCTCCAGACAATCTGCCCACCAGCAGTCACGTTCGGTGCCGGAGTGGCGGTGACATAGCTGAGGTTAGTCGGATAATTATCGGTGACGGAATAATTCGGGAGCGGCGCGGTGCCGTTGTTAATGACCTGGATGTTAAACTGCATCGTCTGCCCCACACCCGCGACGCCGGTGGACGGAGAAAGGATGGTTTTGCTCACGAAGAAAGAGGGCACGGGCGCTGCCGCCGGAACGGTGTTGGTGACGTTGACGTTGTAACCGGGAATGCCGGCGGAGTTCTGAATGCTGCCGGAGGCAACGACGACGGCCTTATATTGAATGATGGTCGTGCCACCGCTCAAGATGATCGGGATGGTGTAACCCGGCGTATCAAGCGGAAACGGGGTGCCGGTGGCGCTATCGGGAATCGGCTGGCCGTTAAACGTCGTGCTATTCGTGAGGTAGTTTAAGGCCGGGGGAGGCGCATCTACCACCACGGTGTTGCCCAACGGCAACAAGCCCCGGTTGTCTACCTGAACGGTGTACAACAACGTGTCGCCAGTGCTCAAGCCGGCGGGCGGCGCATCCGTGACGATGATGGCGGACTTGGTCAGGCGGGGCACGGGAAACGGCAACACGGGATTGCCGAGGTCGAGATAGGGATTGCCGGTGCCGGCCACGGCCGGATCTTCACCCCAGACCACGCTCAACAAAGTTCCGTCAATCGTGTAGACACGCAAGCCGGTCTGGTCATTGGTGCCCGGCACATAAATCGTCTTGGATTGAAATACGGTGAGGTCAAAATTCGTGTCGTATTTATTGCCGTTCGGATCGGTCAATGGCCCGGAGTGGTCGCCATGGTAATCGACGTAAAGGCGGGTATTGGCCGTGGGCGTGACCCAGACGGGGCTGCCATTTCCGGAATAATCCGAGGTGCCGGGCGCCCAACCGGTAAAGGCTTCCGTGGTCAGGCTGCCTTTGGGCAGCGGCGTGAAGCCCCAGTTGTAATCCGTGTCATTCGCGCCGCCGGTGCCGCCATTGGCCACGGTGCACAAGGTCGTAAATTTTTCACCCGCGGCGCTCACGAACACGCTGCCAGAATTGGTCGGCATCACGAATTTGTATCCGCCATTGGCCGGCAGAACAAAATTATTTGTCGCCACCAGGTTCGTGTAAAAAATGCTGATGGACGTGGCCGTGTTGTTATAAAAATACATGGCCGTGGAATAATTTTTCACCGAGGGCACCGGCGTGTAGTAGGAGCTGCTCCAATCCGATTGCGGATAGAGGGTGAACCAATCGATCGCGTACGTGGTGGTGGTATCACCGCAGATGATATGGGCTTCCACCGGTTTGCTGGCGTTGATAGTGCCGCCGCGGCGCACACCGCCGGTGTAGTACCAAGATTCACCCTGGTTCAAGACATTGGTCACCGCTTGCAACGGCCCGGAACCGTCCGGATCGATGATCACCATGGTATTATCCTGCGAAGCCATGACAAAAAAGCTCGTGTACCGAAACAACGTATCGGTCATATCCTGACCGATGGGGCTGACGTAATTCGTTCCCCAATCGATGGTGGGCTGCACGACGGCGGAACCGCCGAAGACGGGCCCAGTGGGCGAAGGCCAACCGGCGCGCGTGATGACCAGCGCCTTGTTGGCCCCGATGCGATCCCGACCGTCATAGTAATATTGCGAGGCGACGCGCGGTGAACTCGGCACCGAGTTTGACAAGATGAGGACCGTGCCGGAAGGCAAACCTACCGGGTCATGCGCGAAACCGGGCGCGATACCGTTGCTATCGATACCATCGCCCCAAATCTGGGTGGTTGAATTGGTGGGATTAGCCAGGTCACCTTCATAGCCGTCCTCCCATTGATCGTAAATGATCTGCGTACCATCGCCCGTGACCAAAATGGCAGTGATGGCGGCGAAACTCGTATCGGCGACGGCGGGAGTGATGGCTTTGGCGGCCTGCAACACCTGCGGCTCGGGCAGGGGCAGATAAAATTCTTCCACCAAGTTGACGGCGCGCACGGTGGTGGTGACAAGGGAGAAAAGGGCAATCGTCGCCAGCAGCCAGCCACGACGGCAGACCTCAACACTTCGCAAGTTTAGAGTCATTTTGAGAATGCAGTTGCAATCAACAAGCATGTGCCTGCTGATGAACGTTTGCGGTGTGAGGAACCGTTTTATTTTAGCGAATGCCTCTGAGAAACATCCACTGCGGCGGATAGTGCCAACCCACTAGGCAGATTGCAAGAAAAATGTGAATAACTTGTGAATTGATTACATAAAGCACTGCAAATCAATCCCAACTGCGGAAGGGAAATCCAGCCTTATCCATGAAACAACCGCACCGGGGACAGCGACCCGGAACTTTCCAAGCCGTCACAAAGTGCTTAGGATCCACCGGGCACATCAAGTCGAATTTTTGCCATATCATCTTGGGCAACAGGTCTTTGTTTGGACGCGAAGTGCTAGCACGCAGGACAACGGGAGGTATTTCCGGCCGAAAAAAACCGGGAAATTTCACTTTTTCCAAAGCCCCGACGCGTCGGCGCACCTTGACGAACACATCATATAATTGGCGGCAGTCCCGGCAGCTTATTGTCTGGATTTCGCAATTAAGGCCAGCATCCTCCCCACCGGAGATTTTGGCCCCATATTGGCACAGCGGACACTCGAAATGATATGTCTTACCCACAATTATGGATACTACCAAGCCTGTTTAAATTCAAGCGTAGTTCAGTGTAAGTCCTTCTCCTCAATATGGAAACGATGTAAAACACGATGAAATACCGGGGTCAACAGGATGCCCGTAGCTGAAATGAATACCACGCCGGAAAACAATGCGTATAGCGCAGCGAAAATTTTGGCCCCATCGGTTTTCAAGTCTCCCACCGGCCCCATGCCCGAGAGGATCATGCTCGCATTCAACAAGGAATCCACCCACGCGAAACCGGCGATATAACGATACCCCAATATCCCCAGAAAGAGTGAAAAGCTGATGATTCCGGTCGCAAACAGCAACGCCCAGGCAAGGTGCCGGTAAAAACGATGGCGATACTTGCGCTTGGTGGCTTGGCTTATTGGCATAGTCGTATTGTTTTCTCAGGGCGATGAACTTGATTCCAAATCATGCAGCACCGGCCCCATCAGATCACCCAGCCGGCAACCCGCCAAATAAATGACCACGGCAAAACCCACCAGCACGAGCATCAGAATCGAGAACGCCCAAAAATGATGTTTCTCCACGCGGCGCAGGGTCCGGGCGAACGCCACCAAACCGAACAGCGCGGAGATCACAATCACCCCGTCCACGCTGGCGCGTTGCCAATAGCTGCCGCCGAGATGCAACCACATACCGAATTCATCGAAGGTCAGGCCCATCGCCACGCCATACAGCAACGCGGTGGTGTCAGCTTTTCGCCCGGTTGGCCGGCGGAACACGCTGTAACCGGCGACCAGCGACAGCAGAAAAATTCCGTAGTTGAGATGATGGACATGCGTGCCGCTGACAAAGCAATACAGGTTCGGCATGGCCTTGCACATGATGAGGAACACGAACACCCGCGCCATGATGAAGGTGACGAGGAAACCGAACAGCGCCCAGCGCGCCAGCTTGTGCGCCGTCTCACGGGGATGAGGATGAGTAGGATGCGGAGTTGCCACGCGGCCCGCAGTCTAAGAGACCGGCCTGAAAACAAAAGCGGTTTTATTGCACCCGGTCATTGTCCTTTTACACGGAAAAAGCTTTTCGCATTGGTGATCGGCACGCTGGCGTTTTGCGTGCTGGTCGTGATAGCACCGCTCCACGATGCGGACGTCACACTGCCGGACTGTTCCAGCACAAAGGGCGGTGTGCCGCCGGTCCATGAGAAATTTACGTGGGTGCCCGCGCGCGTGACGGTCACCTGCAGGGTGTTGGTCACTGTCACCACGACTGCATCGTAAGCGACGGCGTGGATGCCGTCATCCGCGCTTAGTTCCAACGTGTAAACTCCGGGCGTGGTGCACGTCGCTGTCGTGTTCGTTTGCGAGGCATTGGCGAAGGTCACGGCGCCGGGGCCGGCGTATTTGATCCAGCGTATCAGCGGCGGAGAGTTGGAAAAACTTACCACGCCTTGCAGCGGGAGCGGTTGCGACATCGGGCCGGCGAAGTCCGCCCCGGCATT
>DASZCA010000418.1:0-2530 GCA_035943555.1 Verrucomicrobiia bacterium | reverse complement strand
AAAGTGGCCGCGAAACTGCCGTCGCTCCGCCCGGATACACCGACGGCAGGTACAGCGTGAACGTACTGCCTTCACCCAGGACGCTGGCGAGGCGGATTTCACCGCCCAGCAAGGTTGCCAGTTCGCGGGAAATCGCCAGCCCCAGCCCCGTGCCGCCGTATTTTCGGCTCGTGCCGGCGTCCGCCTGCTGGAACGCTTCAAAGATCAATTTCTGCTTTTCCGGGGCGATGCCGATGCCCGTGTCACGGATCTGGAAAAAGATGACATGCTGCGCGTGGCTGAGCATCGCATGTTCCGGCGTCCAGCCTGATGCCGCCGTGCCCACGCGGATGGTGACGTGCCCATGGGCCGTGAACTTGAAGGCGTTCGACAAAAGGTTTTTTAAGATTTGCTGGAGCCGCTTTGGATCCGTGGTCATCACCCGCGGTAAAATGGGCTCGAATTCGACATGGAACGGGAGGTTTTTGGAATCTGCGATATGCCGGAAGTTGCGCTCCACGGAATCGCGCAAGGAAACAAAGCCGATTTCCTCCGCTTCGACTGTTACCGTTCCGGATTCGATCTTTGAAAGATCCAAAATATCTGTGATTAGATTCAGCAAGTCGGAACCGGAAGAATAGATGTTCCGCGCGAACTCCATCTGTTTCGTGGAAAGGTTGCCGCCAGAATTTTCCGCCAACTGCTGGCCCAAGATGAGAATGGAATTGAGCGGTGTGCGCAATTCGTGCGACATGTTCGCCAAGAACTCCGATTTGTATTTCGATGTGAGCGCCAGCTCGGCCGCTTTTTCCTCAAGGGCGCGCCGCGCCTGTTCGACTTCCTGGCTTTTCCGTTCCACTTCGACGTTTTGCTCCGCCAACTGCCGCGCCTTTTGCGCCAGCTCTTCATTGGTCTGCTGCAATTCTTTTTGCTGCGATTGCAGTTCCACGGTGAGCTGCTGTGATTGTTGCAGCAAATTCTCCGTGCGCATCGTGGCCTCAATGGTATTGAGCACCACGCCGATGGACTCCGTCAACTGCTCCAAGAAGGTCAAGTGCGTCACGTTGAAAGCCTTCAGCGATGCCAGTTCGATGACCGCCTTGGTCTGGCCTTCAAACAACACTGGCAACACGACGATGCTTGAGGGCCGCGAGCCGCCCAGGCTGGAATGGATGCGCGTGTAATCCGATTTCACATCCGTCAGGAGGATGCGCTCTTTTTCGACGGCACACTGGCCGACCAGGCCTTCACCCACCATGATGCGCGGCGGTTGGTCGGGCCGTTGGGCGTAGCCGGCCAGCAAGCACAGCATCCGCTTTTGTTCCTCATCCTCTTCCATCTGGTAGATGGCGCCTTGCTGCGCACCGACCAGCGGCGCGAGTTCGGACAGCAACATCTGGCCGACCGTGAACAGGTCGCGTTGCCCCTGCAACATGCTCGTGAATTTCGCCAAGTTCGTTTTGAGCCAGTCTTGCTCCTGGTTGCTTTCCGTCGTCACCCGCAGGTTGCCGATCATCGTGTTGATGTTGTCTTTGAGCTCGGCCACCTCGCCGCGCGTTTCCACCTGGATAGAGCGCGTCAGATCGCCCTTCGTCACCGCCGTCGCCACTTCCGCGATCGCGCGGACCTGCGTCGTCAGATTCGCCGCGAGGAGGTTGACGTTGCCCGTCAGATCTTTCCACGTTCCCGCCGCGCCCGGCACGTTCGCTTGGCCGCCCAACCGGCCTTCCACGCCGACTTCGCGTGCGACGTTCGTGACCTGGTCGGCGAATGTCGCCAGCGTGTCCGTCATGTTGTTGATCGTTTCCGCGAGCGCGGCCACTTCGCCCTTGGCTTCCACCGTCAATTTTTGCCGCAAATTTCCGTTCGCGACGGCCGTCACCACTTTCACGATGCCGCGCACCTGGTCGGTCAGGTTGGCCGCCATGAAATTCACGTTATCGGTCAGATCTTTCCACGTGCCGCCCACGCCGGGCACCTGCGCCTGGCCGCCCAATTTGCCTTCTGTGCCGACGTCGCGCGCCACCCGCGTCACTTCGGCGGCGAAGGCGTTCAATTGATCCACCATCGTATTGATGGTGTTCTTGAGTTCCAAAATTTCGCCCTTCACGTCCACCGTGATCTTGCGGGACAAGTCGCCGCGCGCCACGGCTGTCGTCACTTCCGCGATATTACGCACCTGCGCCGTCAGGTTCGCGCCCATCGCGTTGACCGAATCCGTCAGATCTTTCCACGTGCCGGCCACGCCGGGCACCACCGCTTGCACGCCCAGCCGGCCTTCCGTGCCGACTTCGCGCGCCACACGCGTGACTTCCGAGGCGAACGAGCGAAGCTGCTCCACCATTGTGTTGATCGTTTCCTTGAGCTGCAAAATTTCCCCGCGCACGTCCACCGTGATTTTGCGGGACAAGTCACCGTTGGCCACGGCGATCGTCACTTCGGCGATGTTACGCACTTGGCCGGTCAGATTGGACGCCATCGAGTTGACGTTATCCGTCAGATCCTTCCATGTGCCCGCCACACCCGGCACCTGCGCCTGGCCGCCCAGTTT
>DASZCA010000417.1:0-5474 GCA_035943555.1 Verrucomicrobiia bacterium | reverse complement strand
ACAATGATATGATTTGTAGCCACCGGTTGATTTTTGAAAACAGAACTTAAATCTTTGCCTTTTACAATCTGGACATGGCCATCAGCGAAAGATAATACGCCGATCGGTCCGCTTTGAACTTTGCCGTGCAATTCGCGTGTCCAATTTAAGGTGGCATTAGTTGTGTAAACAAACAGGCCGGGGTTTACGGCTTTACCATCGGCCTCCAAGTGGCGGTCGCCGGTCAAAATGGAGGTGCTATTTGTGAGGGCGTTCAAATTGATGAAATAGCTGATGTTGGTATTCTGCAATTGCGCACGATCGGTTGCCTCTTGTCTGGATTTATCGGTTGGGCAAATAAAGATTCTTGTCTGTTTTCCCTGATACTCAGACAACACGCGGAAATGGGGAGAAACTTGGTAGCCGGAAACTGATTCAAGTGAACCGCCGTTGGTTGCTGAATCTTGCCAGGGATATTCGCCGGAGTGATCCTCTTTGAAGAGGCTCAGGCCAAGCTCGATCTGCCTTTGGTTGCTCATGCACATGCTCAGGTAACTGCTGTGAGGTCCGCCGCCGGACGGCAGGGCTAGCGCGGCCAAAATAGCAACTACCGCAATCACGACCAATGCTTCGAGCAGCGTAAGCCCGCTGATTTTCCCTTTAGCAGAACGCATTTTCATGGGTAGGTCAAATGTAGCTATGGCGGTGGCGGCGACAAGTTTGTTTTACCCGGTTACATCCAGTGTTTTTCCAAGATGTCGCTCCTGACGGAGCTTTAGGATTTTAGCGGGTTTTGAACTACAAAGATTTCAGCCCTAACGGGCTTTGGCTTAAAAACGGTTACTGCTTTGGATGAGCGATGCGCTTTTGAGCATTCGGGCACCCCTCATCCTAGCGTGGACTCACTCGCTCCCGTTCATTCGGCCCTAATGGGCTTTCGGCTCTGCCGAATTCTTTTTTCCACTTTCCCAAGCAGAAAAAATCTCCCCTCGGAGGGGCGAAGGGACTGAAAAAGGGCATCGGGTTGAAGGCAGGCTAAGGTCAGGTTGTTTCTTTGTGTCGCTGGTGGTTGACGGTTAATACGATTTATCGTCGGGGTCGCCGGACTGGCCGAGGCCGGTGCTGTAGACGGAGGAGCGGCCGTTGCCGAATTTGGCGCGGGAATCGTACTCTTTATCAACGGGGGCATTCTCGATCACAAAGTAAGTATCGGTCGGATAGTCACTGATGTCGCCGGTGTGTACGAGGCTGTAACGGGCGAGAATGGCATCCAAGGTGGTGTCGTCCAAAGCGGGCTGGCCCAGGCTGGCGAGGGTTGATTCCACGTAGGGCTTCAATTGCGAGAGGTCGGTGGGGAGCTGGTTGTTGTTGGCCTGGATGAAGGCGTTCAGCGAACGTCCGATGGGCAGCCGGTTTTTGGCGAGGCTGCGGAGTTTGCTTAAAGTGTTGCGGGTGTCGGCGTCGGTATCGAACTTGGCGTCTTTGGTGGCGTTGAGCCAGTCGACATCGGTGAGGAGTTTGAGTTCGGGGATGGATTTATCGGGCATGTCGTCCAGGTGTTTGGTGATCTGCTCGGCGACGGTGCGGGCGGCGAGGAAGCGTTGCATGGCGGGATCGTTCGGGTCCATGGCAGCGCGGTTGGACTGGTTTTGCTGCTGTTGTTGCAACGTTTGCAATTGAGCGGCTTGCCCGCGCAGTTTCAGCAGTTCGGCGTTGTTGCGGCCAGCCCGGGCCAGTTCAGCCTGCAAATCGGCGATGCGGTTGGTGGCGGCATCCCGTTCCTGTTGCATCTGTTGAAGCTGGCCGGTGAACGGCGCCTGCTGTTGTTGGAGGTCTTGAACCTGGCTGCGCAAGGTATGGGCCTGGTGCGCTTGATAGACGCCGGCACCGGCGACGACGGCGAGCGAGGTGGCGATGAGGGTTTTTTGGAGGGTGGTCATGACGATGGTTTTGGTGGCGGCGACAAGGCTGGCCGAAGCGGTCGCCGTGCTGGCGAGGGCGGCGGTGGTGATGGTAGCGGCGAGGCCGGCGGGGGCGGCCTGGATGGCGTTGGCGGAGATGAGGACGACGAGGCCGCTGGCGCCGATCGTGACGTTACGCCGGGAGAAATAGTCGCGGAGGCGATCGACGGCGCGGGTGACGCGTTTTTGGGCGGTATCATCGCTGGTGCCGAGGGCGAGGCCGATGGCGCGATAATCCTGATTTTTAAAATAGCGGAGGAGGAGGGCTTCGCGGTCTTCATCGGCGAGGCTGTCGAGGGCTTCATCGAGGACGGGGCGGATGTGTTCCCAGTCGGGAGTGGAACCGGTATCGGTGAGGAGCTGTTCCATGGCCTGCCTTTCGTTGGATTGCCGGCGGCGGGTGTCGCGCAGATGATTAAGGGCCGCGTAGCGGGTGCTGCGGTGCAGCCAGCCAGCGAGAGAACTGTGCGCCGACATTTTGTCCGCGACGGGCCGGGCTTTGCGGGCGAGATCGGTGAAGACGCCTTGGGCAAGGTCGGCGGCGAGATCGGGGGATTCGACCTGGCGCAGGGCGGCGGAGAAGACGAAGTCCGTGTGGCGGGTGACGAGTTCGCGGAAGGCGACGTCGCTGCCGGAATCGGCATAGGCACGGAGCAGCTGGATGTCGGACTGGTCTTGCATCTTCACTTATTAAACAACCGGGGGCGGGGAAATCCGACAAAGAATTTATGATTTACGAATGACGATTAACGGGCGTCAAGGGGGCGATGACTGGAGGCGTGAGGCGTGTGAAGGGCGCGAAGTTTTTACCCCTAACCCTCCCCCGGGAGAGGGGACGGAACTACGGGTTGAAGAGTGTTTGACTGGTGAATATACAGCGACGGTTCCATTTTTCCGGCGATAAAGCAGGCGAAAAATATGCCGGTGAACTGAATAACCTCGGTGACGCGCTGAATGGCGCCGCGGAGGTGATAAGCGGTTTCAAGAGAGAGCAGCGCGAGGCCAAGGAGCACCAGGACGCCAGCGATCAAAAAGGCAACGGCCGGAAATTTTGCGCTCCGCCGGGCGCAGCAGCGGGCGACGAGCAGAAATCCGATGCCCGTACCCTCATAGTCGATGAAGCCAAGAACATTGTGGACTTCCGTGCGCCAGGTGCCAAACAGCGGTCCGCCCGGATCGCACGGGAAAAAAGCCGCAGCGGCATAGCCGGTGCCCAGGCAAGACATGGCAGCCAGTGCGAACCAGATGTCCCGGCCCGGTGCTGCCCGGTGAACGAGCCACAGGGCCAGCCATATCAAAAGGCCCACGGGAAGAAAGAATCCAAAAGCCACCAGGCGGGCGTGCGGAGCACCGGTTTCTCCAAGTTCGCTGATGGTATTCGCAACATGACCGTATCCGGGTTGTTGACGCGCGAAATAAAGGGTCTCAAACAACACCATCAGTGCCGCCACGGTCACGAGCGCCGGCGCAATAGATTGGCGGCGGGGGGTCATGGGTCGCAAACAAGAGTCAAGCGGCTGTCGGGCTTGGCGTACATCTTGAAGCATTAAACACCGGTGGGAGGCAAAATCCGACAAAGAATTTTCAAGGGGTTTGAGGCGCAAAGCGCAGGGCGAGGGGAAGGAATGAGCAATAAGGCCGGGGAATTGACGGTGGTGGATGGTGTTTGTCGTGGATTTGGTTGGTGGTGCATGGCCGATGGCGGAGGGAATTGGACAATTACTTTTACGGTGTCGTGGGCGGGGAGATTTTTTCGAACTTCTTTCTTTCTTCCGGGGTCATGGCGTTGAGGAAATTTTTTTGGAATTCCTGGTCGGCGGCCGATTGGTCGGCGGCGGCCGTGGTGTTCCAAGCCGGTTGCTGGGCGATGGTGTCGGCATACCGTTTTTTCTGTTCCGGGGTCATGGTGTCGAGGTCCGGTGTGCCGCTCCAGCCGATAAAGGCGGTGTTCTGGCCGGTGCCGTAAGTGAAGAAATTATGGAGGCCGATCTCGATGAGACTGTCGAATTTATCGTCGACCGGAGATTTTTCCGAGATGATGTATTGGTTGGGCCCCAAATCATTGGTGCTGCCGGTTTGAAGCATTTGGTAGCGCTGCAAGGTCGCCAGTTCCATGGGCGGGTAATTTGTGTAGGGAGAAAAGAAACGGGGCGGCGGGGTTCCTGGCGGGAAGGTCTGGAAGCGCATGGAAGGCGACGGAACCCGTACTTTCCTTTGAGAATCGAGATACGTTTTTAATTCCAAAAGGTTGGCCGGGAGGTTGCCTGAGTTAGTGGCGGCATAGCTGTTTAACGCCTGTCGCAGGCGATTGCCAAAATTCTGTTTGGCGGTTGACCGGGCGCGTGACATGGCCTGACGCACGCCGTCTTGATCGGTCATGGAAGTATGGCCCATGGTTTTTACCAAGTTCAACCAGTCGAGGTCATTCAAATCTTGGAGCTCGGGAATGGACCATTCGGGATGAATTCTGAACTGTTGTTTGAGAAAACTGATGCCAACAGGGGTATCCATCGGCAAGTCGGCGATTTCCACGGCATCCGGGGTGGCGGCCGGAGCGGATTGATTCGCTTGAGCCAATTGATTTTGCAAGGTGGTGACCTGGCCGCGCAGATGGAGCAATTCCAAATTGTTTTTACGATTTTGTTCCGTTTCCTCGGCGGATGAGTTCGCCGTTTGGGCGGAAGTCTGGCGGTCTTGTTGCAGCTGCAAGATTTGGGCGGTCAGCGGGGCGAGTTGCTGCTGGAAGGAACGGGTTTCTTCATGCAACCTGGTGGTTTGATGGGCGGCGAAAATCCCGGTGCCGACAGTGGTGGCGAGCGCGGCGGTGAGAACGGTTTTTTGAAGGATGGTCATGGCGGTGGTTTGAGTGGTGGCGATGATGGTTGTGGCCGCAGTACCGGCAAGGACGGTGGTGGTGATGGTGGCGGCGAGACCGGCAGGGGCGGCTTGGATGGCGTTGGCGGAGATCACTACGGACAGGGCGGCGGCGGTTGTGGTGATTTTTCGTTTGTCAAAAAATTCGCGGAGCTGGTCGACGGCGCGGCTGACGCGTTTTTGCGCGGTGTCGTCGCTAGTGTCGAGGGCGGCACCGACTTCGGCGAGGGATTTGTTCTCGAAATAGCGGAGGAGGATGGCGGTGCGGTCGGTCTCGGCGAGGGCGGCCATGGCGTCGTCGAGGAGAGGGGCGATTTCGGTCCAAGTGGCGGCGGCGTTCATAGCGTTCATCTCCATGGCGACCTGTTCGCGTAGCTGGCGGCGGGATTCCTGGCGGATGCCATCGATGGCGGTGCGGCGGGCGACTTGGTAGAGCCAGGCCGCTACCGGCGAGCCGCCGGGGGCCATTATTAACTTGGCGGCATTGCGAGCGAGGTCGGTGAAAACGGATTGGGTAATTTCTTCGGCCAGTTGCGGGGAACGGATTTGGCGGAGGGCGGAGTAGACGAGATTGATATGGCGCTGGACGAGGGCAGTGAAGGCGGGTTGGGAACCGTCGGTGGCGTATTGCCGGAGCAGGTCGAGGTCGGATTGGCTTTC
>DASZCA010000416.1:0-20362 GCA_035943555.1 Verrucomicrobiia bacterium | reverse complement strand
GTATTGCTGGTAATAATGGAAGGTGTTTTCTTTGCCGGAAATCCACGAGCCAATGACATCGGGCACCACGCCAAGTCCGTCGGCATCCGGCAGCACGCCCGCCCAGGTCACCAGTTTCCGGTCCCGCGGATTGTTGGTGGTGGCGGTGGCAATCAACCAACTGCCGACGAGGTGGGTCAGGGGTGACATGCGAGTTCAAAGCGGCGGATGTTTTCGATTGAAGTCCGTGGCGTCCTGATAACGTTTGGCCACTTCGAGGGCGGCGGCTTCGCCGAACAATTTGCCAAGGAAACAGATGCTAGTGGGCGTGCCATTGGTGGAAAAACCGTCCGGCACCACCACGCAGGGATTGCCGGTCAGGTTGCCGATCAAGAGGCTGCTGCCAGCCTGGGTGGGCGCCACGATGACATCGAACCGGTCGAAAACCTTGGCGGTGTCCTGAATGAGCAAATAACGAATCCGCTGGGCGCGGAGGTATTCGACGGCAGGCACGAAACGTTTCTTACGAAAGGAGTTGGGCCACGCGCCGGCGGATTGCTGTTTGAGCAAATCGTCCTGGCCGCTCAGCGTCAATTCATCGAACGCCTCCGCGCCTTCGGTGGAGAGCAGAAAGGAGATGTTCTCGACCGGATACTTGGGCAGATCGGCCGGAACGAGGCTGGCACCGAGTTCGCGCAATTTGTCCAGCGCGGCTGCGTCATGGGCCTGGCGTTGACCACTCTCACCCTCAAAATCGCTCTTCAAGAAACCAATGCGCAGTTTCTTGATATCCGTCTTGTAGCTGTAATTGAATGGCGCGTTGCAGAGCGTCTGGTCGAATCCGTCCGGTCCGTAGATGGCATTAAAGACAAGGGCGCAATCTTCGGCGGAACGGCAAATGGGGCCGACCTTGTCCATGCTCCAGCTCAAGGTCATGGCGCCGGTGCGGCTTACGCGGCCGTAGGTGGGACGCAGGCCGGTGTCGCCACAGCGGTCGCAGGGCGAAACGATGGAGCCGAGCGTTTCGGTACCGATGGCAAAAGCGAACAGGCCCGCAGCCTCGCCAGCACACGACCCGGCAGACGAGCCGCTGGAGCCTTGCTTGAGGTTCCACGGATTGCGGGTCATGCCGCCAAACCATGTCTCGCCCATGGCCAGTTCACCCATGGAGGTTTTGGCCACCAGCACGGCGCCTGCGTCCTCCAGCCGCTTAATAACGGTGGCGTCAAAATCGAATACTTGATTAGTGTACGGTGACGCGCCCCAGGTGGCAGGAATGCCTTTCACCGCCAGCAAATCTTTCGCGGCGTAAGGAATGCCGTGCAGCGGCCCGCGATATTTGCCGGCGGCAAGCTCGCGGTCGGCGCGGCGTGCCTGGGACAGGGCAAGATCTTCGGTGAGGGTGACGACGCACTCCAGCCCAGGGCCATACTTCTTGAGCCGCTCCAGATAGAATTGCGTCAGCTTTTCAGAAGTAATCTGACGCGATTTGATCAAGGCAGCCAGTTCGCTGATGGAATAGAATGCGAGGTCGTCCAGATTGGCGGGCAATTTGATTTTGGGCAGCGGAGCGGGCCGGAATTTTTGGTGTTCGGTTTCAAATTTGAAACCGACCGGGAGCGGATTGAACAGGACGGCGGGCGGCACGGCGTTGGAGAGCGGAAATTTCCGCATGACTTCATAATTGTCCAACTGGTCCCGGAGGCCCGGCAACATCATGTCGATCTTGGCGTCCGAGAATTCCACGCCAATGAGCGACTGGGCGGCGCGGACGGATTCGCGCGTGATGGGAGAATTGGTTTGGGCGAAGCCCAGACCGGCCATCAGTAACAGCTGGAGGCAGGCGAGTAATTTCATAAAGTTATTACGCCGCCAAAGGCCCAACGCGCCGCCGGCAGTTTTTCAAGCCATAGCGCGAGCGATCGCGTTCCACCAGGCGTCGTGCAGTTCGGCGAGCGGGGTGGCGAATTCGTTGCTGGCGGTTTTCACCGTCAGTTTTTCACCGCCGACGAGGCCGATGCGCGCGGCGGGGACGCCCATGAGCTTGGCGCGTTCGACGACTTTGATGGCATCAACGGCTTTGCAGGAAATGACGATGCGGGACTGACTTTCGCCGAAGAGCAGGGCGTCGAGACGCGTGGCCGGGAGGCTGCTGAGATCGATGGTCGCGCCGAGGAGGCGCGGGGTATCGCGGGCGATGAGCTGGCTGATGCAGCTTTCGGCGAGGGCGACGGCGAGGCCGCCTTCGCTGCAATCATGCGCGCTTTTCACCAGACCGCTGTGGATGAGGCCGATGAGCGTGGTGTGCAGGGTCTTGGCGGTCTCGAGATCGCAATGCGGCGGTGAACCGGTTTTCTGGCCGTGAATGACTTGGAGATAGGCGCTGCCGCCGAGGCCGAGAATGGGGTCGGTCGTGTCCACGGCTTCGCCGAGCAGGATGATGGCATCGCCCTCATCCTTGAACCATTGGGTGGTGATGTACTCGGCTTTTTCCACGATGCCGACGACGGCGACGGTGGGCGTGGGGTCGATGGGGCCGCTGGGGTTTTGATTGTAGAGCGAGCAATTGCCGCCGGTGACGGGGGCATTGAAGGCGTGGCACGCTTCGGCCAGGCCGCGCACGCTTTCGCGGATCTGCCAGAAGAGTTCCGGCTTGTGCGGGTTGGCCATGTTGAGGTTGTCGGTCGCGCCGAGAGGCAGGGCGCCGCTACAGGCGAGGTTGCGGCAGGCTTCGGCAACGGCGGCCTTGCCACCTTCATAGGGATCGAGATAGACGTAGCCGCCATTGCAATCGACGGTCATGGCGATGTATTTGTCGGTGACGGTCGGGTCGCCCACCTTGGCGGCGAGCTCGGCGCTCATGACGGGCAGAGAATCGGTCTTGATGCGGATGACGGCGGCATCGCTGCCGGGCAGGACGATGGAACCATCGCGCACTTGATGATCATATTGACGGTAGACCCAGTTTTTGGAGGCGATAGTGGGCCACGCGAGAAGTTTCTTCAGATCGCCGGCGGCGTCTCGGGTATCGGTAATGCCATCGAGGCGGAAGGCGCGGACGGCTTTCAGGTATTCGGGTTCCTGCGCTTCGCGTTGGTAGACGGGGGATTCATCGGCGATTTTTTTCGCGGGGATGTCGACGACGAGTTTGCCAGCGTGACGGACGACCATGTGGCCGGTGTCAGTGATGATGCCGATCTCAGACCACGGGAGGTCCCATTTGTTGAAAATACGTTTCACTTCCTCTTCGCGACCTTTGTGGACGACGATGAGCATGCGTTCCTGCGATTCCGAAAGCATGATCTCGTAGCTGCTCATGTTCGGGGCGCGTTGGGGAACCTTGTCGAGTTCGATCTCTATGCCGGTGCCGGCGCGCGCGGCCATTTCGCAGGTGGAGCAGGTGAGGCCGGCGGCGCCCATGTCTTGCATACCCGCAACGCAGCCGGTGGCGAGGAGTTCGAGGCAGGCTTCACACACGAGCTTTTCCATGAACGGATCGCCGACTTGCACGGCACCGCGCTGCTGCTCGGCGGATTCCTCGGTCAAATCTTTGGAGGCGAACGCCGCACCGGCAAGACCATCGCGACCGGTGGCCGGTCCGACATAGAACACGGGATTGCCGACACCTTTGGCCGCGCCGCGGGTGATCTGTTCATGGCGCAGGACGCCGAGGCAGAAGGCGTTGACGAGCGGGTTGCCCGCGTAGGTCTTGTCGAAATAAACTTCACCGGCGACGGTGGGGATGCCGAAGCAATTGCCATAATGCGCGATGCCGCTGACGACGCCGGTGAACAGGCGGCGCACGGCGGGATCGGTCAATTCGCCGAAGCGGAGGGAGTTTACGGCGCAAACGGGGCGGGCGCCCATGGTAAAAATATCGCGCACGATACCGCCGACGCCGGTGGTTGCACCTTGGAAGGGCTCGACGGCGCTGGGGTGATTGTGAGACTCAATTTTGAAAGCGATGGCGATGCCATCGCCAATATCGATGATGCCGGCATTTTCCTCGCCCGCGCCGACGAGAATCTTGGGCGACTTGGTGGGGAAGGTCTTGAGCAGCGGCTTGGTGTTCTTGTAGCTGCAATGCTCGCTCCACATCACGGAGAAGATGCCGAGTTCGGTGTAGCTCGGAGTGCGGCCGCCGAGGATCTCTTTGGCGTGGGTGTATTCTTCCGGCGTGAGATTGTGTTTCGCGACGAGTTCGGGGGTGATGGCGGGTTCGGTCATCGGTAAAATTGGTTAAAAAACGCGGGCGATAGCATGGGTTTTTTCCGGGTGTGAAACAAGCAAATCAAGTTGGTGTTAGGAGTGAGTCTTTTTGGCGAGATAAGATCATTTTACTTGCCGCTTTTCAGTGACAGTTGCGGAATGACGAAACGCGATTAGATTGCGCTGGCGGCTTTTGATATGAGCGCGGACGGGCGGACAACGTTTTAAAGGCAAACGGGATTGTTTTGTATGAAAACTGCATTACGGATATTGAATCTGGAGGACAACGAGGCGGATGCCGAGTTGAACCAGGCCATGCTATCGGCCCGGTGGCCGGAATGCGAACTGGTGCGGGTGGATAACCGCGAGGAATTTGTTGTGGCGTTGGAACAGGGCGGATTCGATCTGATCCTCTCAGATTACACCATGCCGGGATTTGACGGCCGACAGGCGTTGACGCTGGCGCATCAGATGTGCCCGGAGACGCCGTTCCTATTTGTATCCGGCACCATTGGGGAAGACACGGCCATCGAGGCGCTTAAAAATGGGGCCACAGATTATGTGCTCAAGCACCGGCCCATCCGCCTGATCCCGGCGGTGGACCGCGCCTTGCGCGAGGCGGAAGAACATGCCGAATGCGCGCGCGCCGAACGGGCCATGCGCGAATCGGAACACAAATACCGCGAACTCTTTGAATGCCTGGGCGACGCGGCTTTTCTGGTGGATGAAGCGAGTGAGAAAATCATTGATGTGAACCGCGCCGCGGCGCAATTGCTGGGGTGCGACCGCGGAGAGATCTTGGGTCACAAGCAGCCGCAATTTTTGGTCTTGGGCATGGCGTCGGCGGCGTCCAACGCCTTTAACAGCAAATTAATCCGGCCGGATGGAACCACCGTGCCGGTGGAAGTGCGGGTGACGCGATTGACGCTGTATGACCGGCCGTTGGTGCTAAGGCTGTGCCATGAAATCATTGGGCGGGAGGCGAAGTGAGGGCGGACGCGGATGATTGCTAAATTATTTTTGGTGCAGCCGGCGAGCGGGTGATTCGAGCATCCGACGAGTTTTCTCAATTTCTTTTTCGATCAGGTGCGGGTCGGGCAATGCCAGCTTGTATTGTGCGGCGAGAATTTTGTTGGTCAGGTTGCCCATCGAATAACGCGCCACGGCTTCGTCATGCTCGGAGCAAAGGATCAGGCCGACGGGCGGATTCTCGCCTGCGAGCGTGAGGTGTTCGGCGGCGTAGTTCACATACAAATTCATCTGACCGGCGTCGGCGTGGGTGAAGCGGCCAAGTTTCAAATCGAAAATGAACAGGCAGCGCAGACGGCGGTGAAAGAGCAGCAGATCAATGCGATACCATTGTTTGCCGACGCGGATTTTCTTCTGGCGCGCGACGAAGGTGAAGTCATTGCCAAGCTCCAGCAGAAACGCCTCGAGGTGGCGGACCAGCGAATCTTCCAGGTCGCTTTCGGCATAGTCGTCACGAAGGTTCAGGAATTCGAGGATGTAGGGACTCTTGATTTCCTCCTCGATGCTCACGGCATCTTCCGGGCGCGCTTTAGCGCCGGTGGCGAGGAGTTTGGCCTTGTTCTTTGCGAGCGCGGTGCGTTCGTAATACTGCGTGCTGACCTGGCGGTCGAGCTGGCGCACACTCCAGCCGCCGCGCAGGGATTCGGCCTCGTAAAACTTGCGCGCCTCGGGCTGTTCCACGGAGAGCAGACGGACGTAGTGTGACCATGAAAGCGGGAAAGCGTGGCAGAGGGCTTCGAGATAGAGGGCAAGGTCGATGGATGAAATACGAGACGGTGTCTCGTATTTTCGCGACATAATCACCGGAATCTCCGATTTCGCAGACACCGTCTGCGATTTTTCGACTTTGACAGATTTGTGAGACGCTGTCTCACAAATGTCTATCATTCCAAATTGTCCAGACAGTGTCTGGACTTTTGTGGAAGCGCGTTCGGTAGCGAGTTTCAATTGTCCAGACGGTGTCTGGATAATTTCGGGGAAAGCCAAGTAAAAGGCCTTCATTTGAAATATATTGCTACGACCAAAACCCTTGCCAAACCGCTTGGTCAAGTCAGCGGAAAGACGATCCAAAACTTCCTCGCCATATCCCGCGCGGCTGTCTCCTGCTTGCGCAAATTCCACTATGCGGCGGCCGATTTCCCAATAGGTGGCGGTTAGGATGGCGTTGACGGAGCGGGCGAATTGCTGGCGCGCCTCTTCCAACAACGCCGTGATGTTGCCCGACCACGCGATGTAATCTGCCCGTACCGTACTTTGGTTCGCACGGGCGGCGGCTTTCTTTCGCTGGAGCGGGCGGGCCATTGTTAAAGCATCAATCTATGTGTTTGCGAATAATCTTATCTGCCAACGAAGGCCAGGAAGCTTCGCCATTTATGTCGAAAATAAAAGGATTCAAGGCCGTGCCGGGCATGTCATCAATGATGAGATCCGGTTTCGCGGCAAATCCCTCGAATAAATCGGTCAGGCCATACAAGCCCGCCACTTTCTTCGCGTACTCGGTGCCATTGGTTGACCAAAGAAAAAGATGGCAGCCTTTATCTTTCAACTTAAGCAATGCCTCAGGTGCGCCAGCCAACATTTTTCCGTTTGCGTCGATCAGTGTCAGGTCGACATCCACGAAAACATTGGCATTTTTCATCGGCAAAATTCGACGCTAAGCCGCTTGTGCAATGGTTTTATCTTCCAACGCCGCAAAGATGCTTTCAAAGATCCATTTGCCGTCGTTGCTGCCGAGGAGGGGTTCGCAGGCGCGTTCGGGGTGGGGCATGAGGCCGGCGACGTTGCGGGCTTCGTTGCAGATGCCGGCGATGTTTTGCAGCGCGCCGTTGGGGTTGGCCGTGTCGGTCAAATTTCCTTTCGCATCGCAGTATTGCCAGAGGATCTGGTTGTTGGCCTTGAGCCCAGCCAAGGTGGTTTCGTCGGCAAAGTAGCAGCCTTCGCCGTGGGCGATGGGGACGCGGAGGATTTTTCCCGCCGGAATCTTGCTGGTGAACGGTGAATCGGTGGTGGCGGTTTTGAGGAAAATGTTTTCGCAATGGAATTGCAGGTCGCGATTGCGGATGAGCGCGCCGGGCAGGAGGCCGGCCTCGGTGAGGACTTGGAAGCCATTGCAGACGCCGAGGACAAGACCGCCGTTATCGGCGAATTGTTTGACGGCCTGCATCACAGGGCTGAACCGGGCGATGGCGCCGCAGCGGAGGTAATCGCCGTAGCTGAAGCCGCCGGGGACGATGACGGCATCAACATCGCCGAGCGAGGCGTCCTTGTGCCAGACGAGGTGTGCGGAGTGACCGAACAGCTTGACGGCGTGGACGGCGTCCTGGTCGCAGTTGGAAGCGGGGAATTGGAGAACGGCGAAATTCATTTTTTATTTACGAATTACGATTTACGCACGAGCCGGCCTGCAGGCCGAGCTTGGTAAATCGCAAGTTTTTATTCGATTTCGAGTTTGTAGTCTTCAATGACCGGGTTGCTCAGGAGCTTGTGGGCGGCTTCGTTCAGGGCCTTGGTCGCGGCGGCTTTGTCGGTGCCGGGGGCGAGGTCGATCTCGATGTATTTCCCGATATGGACGCCGGTGACACCGGTGTAGCCCATGTGTTCGAGGGCGGTCTGGACGGTTTTGCCCTGCGGATCCAGGACGGCTTTCTTGGGTGTGATGATGATTTTAGCTTTCATGCGCGAACGGGTGGTTTTCCCGTGAAAAATTCGAGGCGAGATGGTGGCGAAATTTTTCATGCGGGGCGAGGAATTTTTACGCGTCGAAGTTTATTCAAGCTGTACACAGTTCGACAGCCGAACTGGCTCGGCTTGATTCTGATTCGAGTGACAGGGGCGCGATTTATTGGGGAATTTGATTAAAAAGTTCAGCGGCCGAGATTGGCACGGTGTGAGCTAAGTATTGCTTAGACGGTCAGCTAACAAACAAGGATTATGTTAAACACCGATATCGGTCATTCTCAGGGGGGCTCGGCGCCAGATGCGCCGGCCAATGCCAAACCGCCCATCAATATCTGGTTGGTGGATGATAACCAACGTCTACGCAGCACGTTGATGGAAATTTTGGAGAATTGCGACGGTCTGCAATGCACCGCCGCCTTTCATTCACCGAATGCGGTTTTGAGCGCGCTGGCCAGCAAGACGGGGCCGGATGTGATCTTGCTGGATATCCAGATGGGCGATGCCTGCGGTTTGGATGCGATCCGGCCGATCAAGGCGCTTTCGCGGTCTACCCAGGTTTTAATGTTCACAACGTTTCTTGATACCGAACAAAAAAAGAAGGCGCTGGACGAAGGCGCTTCCGGTTTTTTGCTTAAACGGTTTCCACTCGAGCAGATTCTTGATTCCATCCAAGAAGCTTCCAAAAATCCTGCGCCACATCTAAAACGTTCCTGTGTACAAAAGCGGGAAACCGGTGGCGAGCAGGAATCGGCGGTTGCCCGGTGTCCCCAACGTCGCCGGTCATGGTTCAAGCAGTGCTTGAACATGATGCACTTGCGGCATAACTGAGGCGATTGGTGGTTTCTTAAAGTTTTATAGGTTGGACAGCCTTTGTCCAACCGAGGGTGATAAGGTCGGGGCATGAAAGTGACAGGCAAAGTTGAAAAGTGGGAAAAGCACCGGGCGCCGACATCGGGCGGAACTTCAGACCTCAGTCGCGGTCTTTTTTCAAAAAATATGAAATTACGAAACGAACCCACCGCTAAAATTAACAATCGCCTGATTCTATAGATGTAAAATGGTGGTTTTGCTAATAAAAAACGAACCCAAAAAAGCCACGAAAAGCCACTGGAAACCCAACTTGAAGCCACTTGGAGGCATGGAGTAGGCGCTTAAAGCCAAACGAAGCCAATTTTTGGCGTTGGAATGAGAAGGAGCAGCGGATTCCGCCAGTGACGGAGAGTGTCCGGTTTGACTGGCAAAGGCGCTCCTGAATTCTTTTCATCGGCAACGTGCGAAGATTTCATCTTTTCCCATCATTTTTGGAATAAGCAGGGTTGAAATTCCCCGGCGTTTGGGCCAAGGTTGCGGCCATGAACATTCTGAATTCGCCCGCCCCCGCCGCCGGTGGTGGTGGCAATCATAAGAACCTCGAAACCTGCTCGATCGTCATCTTTGGCGCGAGCGGCGATCTGACGGTGCGCAAGCTCATCCCTGCGCTGTATCATTTGTTCAAAGACGGGCAGATGCCGCCGAAGTTCCGCGTCATCGGTTTCGCGCGCCGCGACAAGACCGACGCCTCTTGGCGGCAGGAGTTACGCACGGGGCTCGACCAATTTTCCCGTACCAAACCGGTGGATGACAAGGTTTGGGCGGCATTCGCGGAAAATATCTTCTACTGCGTTGGCGATCTCACAGATGAAGCAGCTTATGCCAAGCTGGAGAAACAATTGGGTTCATTTGGCGATCCGGCGTTGCATGATAATCTCCTGTTTTACCTCGCCATCTCGCCGAGCCAGTTCGGAGAAGTGGTGGAGCAGGTGCACCGTTCCAAGCTGTTGAAAAAGGACGGGCCGGGCTGGCAACGCTTGGTGGTCGAGAAACCGTTCGGTCACGACCTGGCCTCCGCCGAAAAGCTTAACCAGGAACTCACCCGCTATGCGCATGAATCGCAGGTATTCCGCATCGACCATTATCTGGGCAAGGAAACGGTGCAGAACATCTTGATGTTCCGTTTTTCCAATTCCATTTTCGAGCGGCTGTGGAACCGTGAATCGGTAGACCATATCCAGATCACGGTCAGCGAAAAGATCGGCGTGGGCGACCGCGGCGGCTATTACGAGGAGGCCGGTGCATTGCGTGACATGGTGCAGAATCACATGTTGCAGGTGCTTTCACTCATCGCCATGGAACCGCCGGTGTCGCTGGAAGCCGAGGCGGTGCGCGATGAAAAAGTCAAATTGCTCAAATCCATCCGCCCGCTGACGTCGGACTATGTCGCCAAAGAAATCGTGCGCGGACAGTACTTCGCCGGTGCCGTCGGCGGACAAGCGCGTCCGGGTTACCGTCAGGAAACAAAGGTGAAGCCGGATTCGAACGTGGAGACGTTTGTGGCGCTGAAGTTATTGATCGATAACTGGCGCTGGAGCGGTGTGCCGTTTTATTTGCGTACCGGCAAAAATTTGCCGATGAGCGCGAGCGAAGTGCGCATCCAGTTTCGTCCGACGCCGAATGTGCTGTTCGCCGCGCAATGCGGTTCGCATCTGGATGCGAACGCGCTCACCCTGCGCCTGCAACCGAACGAGGGCATTTCCCTGCGGTTCAACGGCAAGGTGCCGGGCACGGCCATCGGCGTGCGCCCGGTACGGATGCATTTCAGTTATGACGCGGAATTTGGTGCCTACACGCCGGAAGCGTATGAGCGCCTGCTGCTGGAGGCCATTGCCGGGGATGCGACCTTGTTCATCCGCCGTGACGAGGTGGAAACGGCATGGAAGATCGCCGATTCCATCCGTGCCGGTTGGGAAGGCAAGGCGCTGACGAACCGCGAATTTTATGCTGCCGGTACTTGGGGGCCGATCGCGGCGGACGATTTGCTGGCGCAACTGGGCCATGCCTGGCACGAGCCGTTGGTGGTGAAATAAAACCATGGGCGAGCCGACCGTCAACGATGTCATCGCCTGGTTTGAAGACGATCAGGCCATGGAGGACGTGGTTTTTTGCCAGGAACAACCTGAGCTTGTCTGGCAGGCGATTCTAGAAGTGTTGCAACGTGATTTGACCGAGGAAGAGAAGGGTGATCTATTGGTTGGTCCGTTGGAAGAGCTGCTTTATTTCCACGGTGCGGGCTTTATCGAGCGGGTGGAGCAGGAAGGGCAGTCCAGTCCGCAGTTTAATCATCTGTTGGGCGGTGTGTGGCGTTCGGAGATGCCCTTGGAAATCTGGGAGCGGGTGCAAAAAGTAAGGAAGGAAGTATGGTGAATAACGTTGAACTGATTACATTCGCCGGTGCTGATGAACTCGCTCGCGCCGCCGCCAAGGCGTGGCTGGACGAGGTTGGCGCGGCCAACCGGGCGGGCAAACCGCACACCGTGGCGCTATCCGGCGGACGCATCACCCAAAAATTCTATGCGTCGGTCGTGGAACAGAACAAAGCGCGAAAAATTTCCTTCGCGAACGTTCATTTCTTCTGGGCGGACGAGCGGTGTGTGCCGCCGACCGATCCCGACAGCAATTTCAAGCTGGCGGATGATCTTTTGTTCACGCCGCTCAAAATCGGGCCCGGTAAAATTCACCGGCTGAGGGGTGAAGAAGCGCCGGTCGTGGCCGCAGCGAACGCAGAGATCGAATTGAATCGGGTTGCGACTTCAAACAAAGATGGCCGGCCAGCCCTTGATTTAATTTTTTCAGGCATGGGAGAAGACGGGCACATCGCATCGCTCTTTCCAAATGCGAGTGCAAAAATTTTAGACAATTCTGCCTCATTTTTGGTCGTGGAAAATTCGCCGAAGCCGCCGCCGACGCGCCTCTCCTTGAGCTACAAAGCGATTTTCGCCGCGAAAAATATAGCGGTTCTTGTGTCCGGTGCCGGCAAGGAGGCGGCTTTCCGTGAATCATTAAAACCCAATGGCCATACGCCTTTGGCCCGCGTCATCCAGGCCCGTCCCGTAAAAATCTTCTCCGATCTGCCGGAATTATAATTTGTAACCAAACGGTTATTAGCGTAGTCTATGTGCATTAGCCGGGAGCAGCGGCCGGTTCGGAAAATTTTTTAAAAAATAAAAATTGTTTGAACCTTTTTTGCGCCCGTTGCGTCTGAGTTAAAGTCAGGCACATTGTTGATTGAAAATTTCGCTGTCCGTTTAGGGTTGGCATAGAGGTTTTGCTCGCGGTGCGGCTCGGACAGCGCCCCAAGTTGGTCGCATCGCCCTTCTGAGCGCCTTGGTGAAGGCGTTTAAACCTTATCACCGCGAAGGCCGGACGAAAGTCCGGCCTTTTCGCTTTTTTTACGTCCAGTTTACGCCTGAATTCCGCATTGCTTCGACCCCTAAAATGGCTAAAATATTCCACGCATGAAACATCAGCTTGATTTCGAAAAGCCGATCACTGAATTGCAGAACAAGCTGGACGATCTCCGCCTGCATCCCGAAAAACATTCCCTCGGGATCAGTTTTGAGGAAGAGCTTCAGATCATCGAAAAGAAGCTGGAAGAAACCCGGCGGCAGGTTTATTTGCATCTGACCCCTTGGCAACGCGTCCAAGTGGCGCGGCACCCCAAACGGCCTTACACGCTGGATTATCTGGCCAAGACTTTCTCGGATTTTCAAGAATTGCATGGCGACCGCATGTTTGCAGACGATCATGCGATGGTTGGCGGCTTCGCCAAACTGGGGCAGCACCACGTTGTGGTCATCGGCACCCAAAAGGGGCGTGATACCAAGGAAAACATTCTGCGTAACTTCGGTTCGGCGCATCCGGAAGGCTATCGCAAGGCGCTCCGTTTGATGAAGCTGGCGCATAAGTTCGGTCTGCCCATCATTACCCTGATCGACACGGCGGGGGCCTACCCGGGTGTGGCAGCGGAGGAACGGCATATTTCCGAGGCCATTGCCGTCAATCTGCGCGAAATGATGTTGCTGGAAGTGCCGGTGATCAGCGCGGTCATCGGTGAGGGCGGTTCCGGCGGTGCGCTGGGCATCGGCGTGGCTGACCGGGTGTTGATCATGGAAAATGCGTACTATTCCGTTATCAGCCCCGAGGGTTGCGCGGCCATTTTGTGGAAAGACCGAGCCAATGCCGGTAAAGCTGCTGCGGCACTCAAGATCACCGCCAAAGACCTGCTGCAACTCAAGCTCGTGGATGAAATCATCCCCGAACCCCTTGGTGGCGCGCATCGTGACGTGGAAGGAACCGCGGCGAACTTGAAAACGCATCTGCTCCGGCATTTGGAAGAAGTCATGGCGCTGACCACGGCCGAACGGTTGAAAAAACGTTACGAAAAATTCCGTGCCCATGGCCATTTTACCGAAATTCCTCCCGGTGCTGAAGAGGTGAAGTCTGCCAAGCCCGCCGAACCGGTCGCTGCCTGACTATGCTTTACCCTTTTGTTTTCCAACCCATTTTCAAGGATCGTATTTGGGGCGGGCGCGAATTGGAACGGCTTTACGCCAAGAAAATTCCGGCAACCCAACCGATCGGCGAAGCGTGGGAAATTTCCGATCGCCCCGGTGATGCCAGCGTGATCACCAACGGTCCGTTGGCCGGGAAAAACCTGCGCTGGCTCATGGAGAACCATTCCGGGGAAATCTTGGGCGGCGCCAAACCGGCGGCCGAGGGCCGTTTTCCGTTGCTTTGCAAGATTCTCGATGCCCGGGAAAAGCTTTCGTTACAAGTCCATCCCCCTGCAAGCAAGGCGGTGGAACTCAAGGGTGAGCCCAAGACCGAGATGTGGTACATCGCCGATGCGGCCCCGGGTGCGAGCCTCTATGTCGGCCTCAAGCACGGCGTCACCCGCGCTGAATTTGAGCGCAAGATCGCCGATGGTAGCGTGGCGGATTGCTTTCACCGCATCCCCGTGCGCGCGGGCGACACGATGTTTTTGCCGAGCGGCCGGGTTCACGCCATCGGTGACGGCCTGGTGATCTTCGAAATCCAGCAAAATTCCGACACGACGTATCGTGTGTTTGATTGGAACCGCGTTGGTCTGGACGGCAAGCCGCGCGAATTGCATGTCGGGCAATCGCTCGCGAGCATCGACTTCCATGACTTTGAGCCGAAGCTGGTGGAAACCAAATTTGCCGGTGACGCACATCTGCAAAAACGTTCGCTGGTCCACGACCCGCTCTTCAATGTGGAAGCGTGGAAGTTGAATCCCGGCGCAACCGCCATGCTGAAGCCTAAGAAACTTCAAATCCTTGCTGCGACGTCGGGCAAGGTGGAGATCACAAGCGGGTCGACCGTGGTGGCGTTGTCTGCCGGCGAATTCTGCCTGATTCCTGCGAGTTTGGAACGGACGGAAGTTGCGGCCAAGGTTGGTGCGGCTTTGCTCTGCGTCGAGGCGAATTGATTTCGTCTCGCGGTCAGTTTTGCGACAAATCTTCCGGCATCTGGCCGAGCAATTTATTTTTCCAGCCGCCTTTGTGGATGAGAATTTTCTGCCACAACAGATCCGGCGGCGTTTCAAAAACCAGTTCCACCGACGCCGGATGCGTAAGCCACGCTTTGCGCTTCATCTCGCCTTCCAGTTGGCCGGCGCTCCAGCCGGCGTAACCGGCAAACAGCCGAACTTTCTTCGTGACGGAAAACGACTCGCCAATCTCCAGCAAATCATCCAACGAATGGCCCAGCGCCAAATTTGGCATCACGTCGGCTTCGGGAATAAAACTGTCCGTGTGCAGATAGCTTAATGCGCTAGGTTGTACCGGGCCGCCAAGGTAGAGCGGTGATTCTTTGAGCAGATCAGGAAGGTCGGCGGTGATCAATTCACCGGCGGTCTTGCCGAGCGCGCGATTAAGAACGAGGCCGAAGGCGCCTTCACCATTGTGCTGACAGACGAGAACGACGGTGTGTTGAAAAAACGAACCACCGAGTTGCCCGCTATCGAGGAGCAGTTGGCCTTGCAGAAATTTAGATTTCTCGCCCATCGCCAAGTCAATTTGCACCAAGTCGGCCCTGCTGGCAAAAAATAAAACGCAGGGATTTCTCCCCGCGTTTTATGTCGTAAAAACCGTTGTGCTTACAGCGACTTGACCTTCTTCACGATCGCCGCCGCGTCGATGCCGAACGCCGCCATCAGTTCCGCCGCGTGACCGGAGCGGGGGATGCCGTTGACCGCCAGCTTGTGCACCTTGATGCCTTCGCTGCTCAGCTCGCCCGCGACCGCGTCGCCCAAGCCGCCTTCGGAGTAATGATCTTCCACCGTGATGACTGTGTTGCCGGTCTTCTTGGCCGCCGCGAGAATTTCCTTTTTGCCGAGCGGCTTGATGCTGTAAGCGTCGATGACCGTGATGTTGATGCCTTCAGCCTTCAACTGGTCCGCCGCCTTGATCGCTTCGAACAATGTTACGCCCGCGCCGACAACGGTGACCTTGTCGCCCGTGCGAATGACCTTAGCGCCGCCGATCGGGAACTGCTCATCGTTACCGTAAATGACCGGCGTCTTCGGGCGCGAGGTGCGCAGGAAGCAAATGCCTTTGTGCTGCGCCATCTGCTCGAGCAATTTTTCGGTAGCCACGGCTTCCGCCGGGTACAACACCGTGCTGCCGACGACCGCGCGCATCATCGCGAGATCCTCCAGCGCCATCTGCGAAGGACCATCCTCACCGATGCTGATACCCACGTGCGAGCCGACGAGCTTGATGTTCGATTGCGAAATACCCGCCACGCGGATCTGGTCCGCCGCGCGGGTGAAGAATGCCGCGAACGTCGACGCGAACGGCACATGACCGCGTGTCGCGAAACCCATGGCGACCGCCACCAAGTTTTGTTCCGCGATGAAACATTCGATCGAACGCCCGGGGAATTGCTTGAAGAATTTATCAGCGTAAGTGGAATTCTTCGTGTCGCCGTCCAGCGCCACGGTGCGCAAATCGGCCCCGCCGATGCGGGCCAGCGCGGTGCCATAGGCTTCGCGGGTGGGGATCTCATCGCCCAGCTTGTAGCTGATGGCCGGATAGCTCGCGGGAGCCGCAAGGTTCGGAGCGGGCAGGGCGGTCGGAGCGCCGATTGCCACACCAAGACCGGACTTCGCGCTCGGCGAGAGTTCGGCGATGGCCCGGACGGCTTCTTCCTTGCTCAACGGCTTGCCATGCCAGCCTTCTTTGTCTTGGATGAACGAAATGCCGGCGCCTTTGTACGTCTTGGCGATGATCGCCAGCGGACGCTCATCGAGACCCACGCCGCTGAGCACTTCCAAAATTTCTTCCATGTCGTGGCCGTCTTCGAGCGTTTCCACGCGCCAACCGAACGATTCAAAGCGTTTGACATAAACGCTGATGTTATGACCGTACATCGTCGGATCGCTCTGGCCGAGGCGGTTCGCATCGACGATCGCGATCAGGTTGCTCAGCTTGAAGAAGCCCGCGAGATTCGCGGCTTCCCAAACCGCGCCTTCGGCGATTTCGCCGTCACCCATCAAAACGTACGTGTTAAAATCCAACTTGTCCTGGCGGGCGGCGAGCGCCATGCCTACGCCCACGCCGAGGCCCTGGCCCAGCGAACCCGTCGCCACATCGGCGAACGCGAGACGTGGTGTCGGATGACCTTCCAGATCGCTGCTGAACTGGCGGAGCTTCAAAAGTTCGGGGATCGGAATGAAACCATTTTCGGCCCACGCGGCATAGAGCAACGGTGCGGCATGGCCCTTCGAGAGAATGAAACGGTCGTTATTGTAGTGATGGGGGTTTTTCGCATCATACTTCATATGACCGAAAAACAGCGCCGCCACCACATCGGCCGCCGAGCAGCACGAGGTCGGATGCCCGCTGCCCGCCGCCGTCGTGGCTTCGATGGAGTGAATGCGCAGCTGGTTGGCGATCCCTTTTAACAGTTCAATGTCCGTTTCAATCATAAATTATAGAACGAGCAGGTTAGCCGACCCGCAACCTGAAAGCCAAGGCTGAAATCGGTCGGTTCGGCTTGCCGTGACGCGTTACGGCAAGACGTGGCCCGCGATGGAGCAGGTGGGAGGTTTGTCCAGCGCGTTGAGCGTGTACGTGCCGCCGGACGGGCATATTGGCAACGCATTTCCCATCAGATAAGGGGTGACGTCTTCTTCCTTGGGCACAGCCTCGCTGGTCTTGCCTTTTTCCAAGGCCCACTGGTTTTTCGCCGCATCGATCTGCCGGAGATTGTTGATGCATTTGTTCATCATATCATCGGTCGAGGTCGGTTGGGCCGCCAGTGTTCCCTGCTGTTGGGCTGCCCGTTGCTGCGCCGCCTGCCGGATCGCTTGCAGTTGTGTCTGGGCCGCCTGGGCTTGGGCCTGCACCGCTTGATAATTATTTTGCGCGGCGGTTGCGGCAGATTTCAACGCCGTCTGCTCGGCGCGCAATTGCTGGACCTGGTTGCGTAATTTTAACACCTCATGGCTGTCCTGCCGCAGTTGTTCCAGCTCGCTGCTGGAGACTTGCGCCGCTTTCAGCGTTTCGTTCTCCGCCTTCACCGTCTGCAAGTCCGCCACCTGCTGTTGCAGTGCGACGACCGTGACGTTCGTCTGCTTGCTAACGTTGTAGGAATAACCGGCGGCGCCCAGCGCCACCACGGCGATCAACCATGGAATGAGTGTTTTCATAAATGATTAAAAGCCGGGTGGCGCGATGACATCAACGCCTCATTTGCCGAGCAACGCCAGCGCCGCCTCCGCCATCTTCGGAGCGGTCAGCCCGTGTTTTACATAAAGCTCTTCCGCCATATACGCGCTCTGGCCGAATTCGTTATGGATGCCCAGCGATTTCATCGAGTGCGGAATGCCCGAGTTGGACAACGCATGTGACACCTGCGCGCCCATGCCGCCCAGCACTTGGTGATCCTCGATCGTCACCACCTTGCCGCCGCACGCCTTCACCGCCGCGCCGATGCTCGCGAGATCCACCTGGTTCACGAACGGATTGCTGATCACCGTCGCCTTCACGCCCTTCGCCGCCAGCAATTTGCCCGCCTCGATCGCCTTGTTCACCAGCACGCCGCAGCCGATCAGCACCACGTCGCTGCCCGTGGACAACACCTGCGCCTTGCCCCACGGATACTGCGCGCCTTCGATCCACGTCAGCGGATAGTTTTCCCGGCCCACGAAGAACAGGTAACTGTTCCCGTCCTTGCCCGCCGCGCGGTCTGCCGCCAATTGTTTGATCGCCTGGTACATCAACGACTCCGCCTCGTCCGCGCAACTTGGCGCGATGACGATCGTGTGCGGGATGGCGCTCGTCGCCGCGAAATACGTCGTCGCCTGATGGCTCGCGCCGTCCGCCGCGTCCTGAAAACCCACGTGCGAAAACATCGCGATCACCGGCGCCTGCGAGAGCGCCGCCATCGTCAACGGCAAGTTGCCCTTCGTCACACCGAACTGGCCGAACGTGTCCACGATCGGGATGAAACCGCACTTCGACAAACCCGCCGCCGTGCTGATCATGTTCGATTCCGCGATGCCCACCTCGATGAAGCGGTCCGGAAAACTTTTTTGAAACAGGCTGATGCCCGTTGAACCCTGCACGTCCGCCGAAACGGAATAGACCGGCAATCCTTCCGTCGCCGCTTTCACCGCCGCGCGCGCGAGGCCGGATTGGACTTTGTCCGTCTTCGGTTTCGCCGGCGCGGGCGTGCCGGAGGTGGCAGCGGCCAGCGCTTTCGCCTTCTTCGCCGCCTCGGATTTTTCCCAGTCCGCGCGCAAACCCTGCGCCCACGTCATCAATTCGGACGGCACCGTGTCGCCTTTGAAGAGTTCCGTCATCCAGTCCACGATCTTCTCGCCGTTCGCCAGCGGGAAACCGTGGCCGCCGGCCGAATTTTCCTCCGTCGCCTTGATGCCGTAGCCCTTCACCGTCTTGCATTCCACGCACACCGGTTGGTTGGGGTTGGCCTTCGCCGCCGCGATGGCTTTCTCGATCGCGAGATAAACTTCCTGCAAATCATTTCCGTGCGGCACCTGGATCACATTCCAGCCCAACGCCGCCATCGCGTGAAAAGACGGCTGCATCGAGAACGCGTCTTTCGTGATGCGGCCCGACAGCTTCGTGTCATTGTCCGAGATCACCAGCACGAACGGGTTCAACCGGCCCTTCGCCGCCAAACCGGGGATCGCCGCGTACGCTTCCTTTGCTTCGCCCTCCATGCTCGCGCCGTCGCTGATCACGCAAAACGTCACACGGTCGCGCTTCGCAATTTTGTCGCCGATCGCCAAACCCTGAGCCTGCGGCAACGTCGAGCCTAGCGGCCCGTTGCTCAGCAACACGCCTTCCGGATTCAAATGCGCCTCGCCGTGGCCGGTGAGCTTGCTGCTGATGCTGCGAAAACCTTTCAGCGAATCCAGCGTCATCCCGTCAAAACCGTAATTCGCGCGCAACGCATAGATGCCGTTTTCGCAATGGCCCGCGTCGTTGGTGAAATTATACGCCTCATGCCATTCCCGGCCCGCCGTCGCGAAGAGGAAACCGTGGATCGCCGCATTGATCTCCGCGAACGCCGCCGGCCCGCCCCAGTGGCACGCCGCGCCGCCCACCACCGCGTGGACATCCATCAGCGCCACCAGCGCCCGCGTCGCGCGCGGATCGCCCAGCGTCACCTCCGCGCCCGCCGCGTTCTTCACGCGCGCGGAAAATTTCGGCGCACCCTTGGGGGTGGATGCCAGCTTGGATTTCAGTTTGAGCGGCGTCAGCGGGGGCGCTTCGACCGGTTTCACGACGGATGTATCAGCAGCCATAAAATTTAATGATTAGTTAAAGACGTTAAGAAATTTGATTTTAGAGCCCCGATTGGAAAAGAGAAGGGCGAAGTTTTTGAAATATATGCAAACAATTCATGCAAATGAACAGCCCGACGATGCCTGTAGCGTCCGGCATCCGGAATGCTCGATATGCCTTTATAAATTTTTCGCTTGGTATTTCGTGGGATATCACAGGCAATTGATGGTTGGAGCGGAGCGCCGGCGGCCCGCCCGCAAGTTGGGCTGGAAGCGGGTGACAAGTGCGGCTCGCACCAGCTTGTCCTCGCAACATAGCCGAAGAGAATCGTCGCCCTGTCCCCGGAACGCCGAGCACCAGCTCGGCAAGTCGGTTCCCGCTTCTGCGTCTATTTGTGTTCATTGTTGTCGATCATCGACCTGCGTTTAAATTTTTTAGGCCGGATTTACCCGGATTTACCCGGAAACTCCGCCACCCTGCGCCAGCAACCTGATCCTGTAGCAGGCGACGTAAGTCGGCTCCAACTTCTCCCCCTTTGTGCCAATCCGCGTTTTCATATCTTTAGACCGGATAAGCCGCCAGTCGCCGTGTCCATTAGACCGTTCATAAATTTTTTTGGTCCAACAAAGCCCAACAAGGCCCAACGGACACGTCGGCGACACCTGCAAAGAACCGAGCGCGGCTGCCCGTCCCGCCGAAGCCTTGACGTAGGGGGATGTCCCGCTCGGAGCGGGATCAGCCGCAGCATGTGAATTGCAACCAAGGATTGGATCATTCCCGCGCCGCCCACGCCGGCCATTCGTCATTCGAAC
>DASZCA010000415.1:0-12971 GCA_035943555.1 Verrucomicrobiia bacterium | reverse complement strand
AGGCTGAAGAAAAGCCAGACGCCAGGCAGGAACGAGGTGACGAGCAAGCGCCAATGTTGCCAGACCACCAGGCTTTCCATGGAGTCAGAACGCAAGGACAGGCCATTTAAGATGGCCTCGGCGGCGAGGAGCGCCACGCCGACAACGAACGAAAGGTGGGCGGGGGAACGGAGGTTATTGCGCAGAACCAAAAAGCTCATCGCCACGGCGAGCACGGCGCAGGCGCCAGCGAGGAGGATGGTGATATTCATGCGGTTGATGGACGGTCCGAACGGGCGTCAGGCTGTCATAAACCGGGGCGGATGGCAGTAAATTTATTGCGGGCACGGAGTAAAAACCATGCCGCAAAAAAAGAGGAAACATTTAACGCCCAACATGCTCTGTAGAAACCATTCACTCCAAAAAAGGTTAGGGCGGAGATGAGTGCCTGAATACGGATACGGTGGTTACAGGCCACGCGCTGCGGCTGGTCCCTGTCTCCCCAACACAGCCGCCGCCCATTGAATCGCCATCTGTATAAACAAAAAACAAGGGCAGGAATAAATCCTGCCCTTGTCTGTTTAAGATATCGGCTCAGGCCAGATTAGGCGGAGAGCTTGCGGCGGAGCAGCGCGAGACCGGAGAGCGCGGAACCGAGCAGGAGGACGGTGGTGCCACCATCCGGAACAGAGCTGAACGAGATGCTCTCGGTGTAGGAGTAGGTCTTGTTACCATTCGCGACAGACGGGTCTTGAATCGTCATGCTGCCGGTGAAGGCCGTCGGATCGAGACCGGCGATGGTGGAAACCACGGTGCCAGCCAGAAAGATCGAGATGGAGGTCGTGCCGTTAGCGTTGCCGGTGCTGAACACGCTCGAGGAGGACAGGTTGAACGTGTAGGTGCCGGTGATGTCGGTAACAACCCAGAAGTTGTTCTTGGCGCCGCTGTTAAAGAACCACGGAGAAGCGAGGGCGACCGTAGCGAGCGGGCTCAACGAGGCAAACGTGCCGCTGTGGAGGCCGATGTTGTTATTACCCCAGCTCAAAACTTCAGTGGAGCTAGAAGCGGTGGGTTGGTCGAGGGCGGCCGTACCGGCGAAACCAATCACACCAGTGATCGGGGTCGCTTGAACGGTGGTGGTGAGCACGGCGGCGACTGCGGCCACGGCGGCTACTTTGAGGATATTTTTCATATATTTGGTTGTGTTGCTAAATTTGTTAACTGTAACTGTGACCTTTAAAGCAATGCCGATGCCAAGATTGGGACAGTGTTTATTATTATTCCTAAGCTGCTGTTTTGTATATAGATATGAATGTGTTTTGATTTCATGTCGAAAGGGCTAAAAGAGCCCAAAGTGTAAAGGCATCCGACGTAATATGGGGGGTAGATGGTGTTATTGTTGTTAAGTTGTTTTAAATGAGTGCTTTATATCATTTTTTAGCAACGTAGGCTGGCCTGACAGAAAAGCTGATTTTTGGCGAGGGGATGTGGGGGTACAAATTGGTAAAATTCAACGACATAAGAAGACTACTCAGAACCGGCAAAAATGCTCAAAATCTCACCCTCCGAGCATTCGGCAGTGACTTGGAAGGGGCGGCAGCAGACTTCGCAGTCGGTGGTGAAGCGTTGGTTGGGGATGCTCGTATCGACCGCGACGTCAAAAGACTGGCCGCAGTAAGGGCATTGGATGGTTCCGAATTCTTCCATCAGAGGAATGTAGCGGGAAAGGGGGCGGGCGTCCAACTTGGAGCGATAGGAATGACGAATGGAGGGGGAATTTGCGATTTACGAATGACGATTAACGGGGCGGTTGTTGGGTTGGAGCTTTAACGTTATGGATAGTGCTTTTGAGGAAACAATAAAGGAATGGGAGGCTGATTTTTCATTTTTTAAAATGTTGCGATTCACAGGGGAATTTGCGGATTTTGGGTGTTTTTCTTTTTTGGAGACGTGGATCATAGCCAGTGTTTATAATGAGATTATGATTTTCTTGGAATTTTTTTGGTCGGACCCCCTTCCCACTCCCTAAAAATGAAAATAAATGGCATAAATCTGCCAGTTACATTCTCCACACGAATACAGATTTTCAAGACCTATGCTAGGCTTGCCGGTATGCGATGCCTTGGGCATACATGGCGGGTGGTGGACGGCACTGAATTTTGGTTCAGGGTCGGGGTGACTTTTTTGGGGTCGAGCGGGGGGCGGTGGTCGGAATTTTTGCGGGGACAGGCTGTCCCCGCTCCGGCGGTTGACGGTGCGAGCCGCATGGATGGTCCCGCCACTCTTTCACTGGGATATCCCACGATTTACCAACGAAATTTTTACGGGAGGCATCCGAATGATGCAAGAGGAGGCTTGGGTTTTCCATCCGGGCGCGGTTGCCCCAATCAAGCCTCAAGGAAAGCGCCAGAGGGCAGGCGCACTCCAGGACGCTGGCGCGTTTGCGGCAGCGTCAATATGGCACCAAGGAAACCTAAAGTTGGAGGTTTTTAATTTCAAAAAAGGCCAATGAAAACGCGAAAATTAAACCAAATTAAACCAAATAAAACCTCTGAGGTTTACGATTTGGGAAGGGCGATTGACGAGTCGGAAGTGCGGTCTGAGTTTGAGGAGGGCTTGAATGATTTCGTGCGGGCGAAAGCATCCGCCTTCACCTGGCTACGGCGCGACGGGGCGCGGAAGCAATCGCGCTCCAAACGCTTCGCGAGTGGCGAAGGCGGTCGGCGAGATGCGGGTATCACAGGAGCGTTCATGCCTCAAGGTGCCCGCTGCGCGGGCAAACAATGTCGCAGCGCGACAATGTCCACCTTAACCGGGCAAGTTCTGGCCGCTGTTTATTCGGGTATTCCCTGCAAATCCGACTAAATCCAAGTAAATCCAACCAAGAGATTATGAAGCATCCAGGACGAGGACGAGGACGAGGGCGAGGAGAATTTTGGCGGATGATGTCAGGCGTGGTTGCGCCCGTGGGGGATGTTTTACGGTTTGCCCTTGGCATGAAATTCAGGGATAGTGTGCGTCCGTTTTTTACGGACATCTTATGAAACCCCAAGTGGAAATCTACGACACGACGCTGCGCGACGGTTCGCAAGGCGAAGGCATCAATTTCTCGGTGGCGGACAAGCTGCGCATCGCAGAAAAGCTGGATGCGTTCGGGGTGCATTACATCGAGGGTGGCTGGCCGGGAAGCAACCCGAAGGACATCGAATTTTTTGCGCTGGCGAAGAAGCGGAAGTTCAAGAACGCGAAGCTGGCGGCGTTCGGATCCACCCGCAAAAAAGGCGTGCCGGTGGAGCAGGATGACCAAGTGCGTTTGCTGATCGAGGCGGAGACGCCGGTGGTGACGATCTACGGCAAGACGTCGATGTTGCATGTGACGGAAGTGCTGCGCTGCACGCCGGAAGAAAACCTGGCGATGATCGGCGACACGGTGAAGTATTTGAAAGATCACGGCAAGTTCGTGATCTATGACTGCGAACATGCGTTCGACGGTTACAAGTTGAATGCGGATTACGCGCTGGCGACGTGGCAGGCGGCGGAAAAGGCGGGCGCGGATTTTGTGGTACTATGCGATACGAACGGCGGCTGTCTGCCGTCGGAAATCGCGGCGATCACGAAGGCGGCCGTGGGCAAGTTGAACTGCAAGATCGGCATCCATACGCATGATGACAGCGGCGTGGGCGTGGCGAATGCGCTGGCGGCGATCGACGCGGGCGCGGTGCATGTGCAAGGGACGGTGAACGGTTATGGCGAACGCACGGGCAACTGCAACATCATCAGCACGATCCCGCTGATCCATTTCAAGATGAAGAAGAGCTGCATTCCGGTGAAGTCACTGGCGAAGCTCAAGGAACTTTCCATGTTCGTGGACGAGGTGGCGAACATCCGGCACAACCCGCGGTTGCCGTGGGTGGGTTCGGCGGCTTTCGCGCACAAGGGCGGTACGCATGTGAATGCGGTGCAGAAATTGGCGTCGAGTTACGAGCACATCAATCCGGAGCTGGTGGGCAACGAACGCAATATTTTGATCAGCGATCTGGCGGGGCGCAGCAACATCGTGATGAAGGCGCAATCGCTCGGCTTGAAGCTGACGAATGATACGCCGGAATTGAAAGCGATCCTGGAGACTGTGAAGCAGCGCGAGCATGACGGGTATGAATTTGAAGCGGCGGAAGCGTCGATGTCGCTGATCATCCGCGCAGCGATGGAGAAGAAATCGGTGCCGCGTTTTGACGTGGAGACGTATCACGTATCGATGCGGCGCGACCAGAAGGAATCGATCTGCGAAGCGACGGTGCGGGTGCGCGTGGGCGATGAGATCGCACACACGGTGGCCGAAGGCGACGGGCCGGTGAACGCGCTGGATGGCGCGTTACGGCGGGCGTTGATCAAATTTTTTCCGAAGCTCAAAGTGATTGAGCTGACGGATTACAAGGTGCGCATCATCAACGGCAAGACGGGCACGGCGGCGAAGACGCGGGTGCTGATCATCTCCACGGATGGGAAGCGTGAATGGGGGACGGTGGGGGTGAGTGAGAATATCATCGAGGCTTCGCTGGAGGCGCTGGTGGATTCCATGGAGTATGCGCTTTTAAAGAAATGAATTTGAAACATTCAACATTGAACATTCAACGCCCAACGTCCAAGGAGGCGTTGTGGTTATCGTTGGGAGTTCGGAGTTGAGTGTTGAATGTTTTCCCTTTTCAAATATGTCTGAGATTTCAAAAGCTTACGAACCGCAGTCGGTGGAGGATAAATGGTATGAATTCTGGCTGAAGCAGGGGTGCTTCACGGCGGATGAAAAGTCGGCCAAGCCGGCGTACTCGATCGTCATCCCGCCGCCGAATGTGACGGGCATGCTGCACATGGGGCATGTGCTCAATAATACCATCCAAGACATCCTGAGCCGCAAGGCGCGGATGGACGGGAAAGAAGTTCTCTGGCTGCCGGGGACGGATCACGCGGGGATCGCCACGCAGATGATGGTGGAGAAGCAGATTAAGAAAGAGGAAAAGAAATCGCGCCACGACCTGGGGCGCGAAGAATTTTTGAAGCGCGTGTGGGCGTGGAAAGAAGAAAAAGGCGGCATCATCATCAACCAGCTCAAGAAGCTGGGCTGCTCGTGCGATTGGACGCGCGAACGGTTCACGATGGATCCGGAATATTCGCGGTGCGTGCAGAAAGTTTTTGTCGAGTTGTACAAGAAGGGGCTGATTTATCGCGGTAAACGCATGGTGAACTGGTGCCCGGCGTCGCAGACGGCGCTCTCGGATGAAGAGGTGGAGATGAAGCCGCAGAAGGGTTTCATGTATCACTTCCGCGTGGAGGCGGTGGAGGCGGATGGCTCGCCAGTCACAGGTGTGCCGGGGCGCCCCCTGACTCCGATTGTGAGCGAGGGAGAAGACACGGCGAAGAAGAGCGGTCCGGAGACCGATTCAACCGGCCGGATTTGGCTGACCATTGCGACGACGCGGCCGGAGACGATTCCGGGCGATACGGCAGTGGCCGTGAATCCGAAGGATCCGCGATATGCGCATCTCATCGGCAAGTACGTCGTGCGTCCACTACCGGCGGAATTGCCGCTGGCGCAAAAACTCATTCCGATCATCGGTGATGAGCATGTGGATTTTGAATTCGGCACGGGGGTATTGAAGGTGACGCCGGCGCATGACAAGGCGGATTTTGACATCGGCCAGCGTCATAAATTACCGATTATCGAAGTCATCGCTGCCGATGGCAGCATGAACGATCTCGCGGGCCTTGATTTGGCCGGCTTGGATCGTTTCAAGGCGCGGAAAGTCGCGGTCGAGAAACTGCGGGAATCCGAAGTGCTCGTGGAGGAAAAACCTTACGAGAACAACGTGGGCTACAGCCAGCGCGCGGATGTGCCGATCGAGCCGCGTTTGAGCGAGCAATGGTTTTTGAAGTATCCGGCGGTGGAGCAATCCAAGGCGTGCGTGGCGGAAGGCCGGATGAAATTTCACCCCGACCGCTGGGCGAAAGTGTATGACCACTGGCTGGCGAACATTCAGGACTGGTGCATCAGCCGGCAGTTGTGGTGGGGGCATCGGATTCCGGTGTGGAGCCGAAGCGGTGACATGAGTTTGCGGGAGATTTATAGCCATTTACTTACCGCAGTTGTGGAGGCTGACAATTATGGCAAGGGTGATGCCAGAGAGATTTCAATTCGTATTGATAGCAAACTCATAAATACGGATGTCATCGAATTTCAACGAATAACCGAATCTGACGATGGCGGATTAAATGTTTCTGGAAACCATCAGGTGATGATTTGTTCAACGCGGGAAAAAATTTCTGATTGCCTTGAAAACCTCGGATGGACACAAGACTCCGACGTCCTCGATACCTGGTTCAGTTCCTGGCTGTGGCCGTTTGCCACGATGGGTTGGCCGGAGCAGACGGAGACGTTGAAGAAGTTTTATCCGACGACGGACCTGGTGACGGGGCCGGACATCATTTTCTTCTGGGTGGCGCGCATGATCATGGCGGGCTACGAGTTCATGAGCGAGCCGAAGTTCGCGTTGCCGGATGCGATGCCGTTTCAGAATGTCTATTTCACCGGCATCATCCGCGACAAGCTGGGACGCAAGATGTCGAAGACGTTGAATAATTCGCCCGATCCGTTGGTGCTGATCGCGCAGTATGGCGCGGATGCCGTGCGTTTCGGTACGATGCGCAATGCGCCGCTCGGTCAGGATGTGCTGTTCGATGAAAAGGACGTGGAACTGGGCCGCAATTTCTGCAACAAGCTGTGGAACGCGTGCCGTTTCCGCCAGATGCAGGGTGGCGAGGTGCAGGGCGAGATCGAACGCACGTTGTTGAACCCGGATGATAAATGGGTTTTGCTCAAGCTGGATGCAGCGATCCGCGAAGTGACGATCGCGTTGAACGAATACAAGTTCAGCGAGGCGACGGCGGCGTTGTACCGTTTTTTCTGGAACGAGTATTGCGACTGGTATGTGGAGGCGAGCAAGGCGACGTTGCCGAGGCCGAGTGATTTGTTAAATGGTGAAATTGTTAAATCGGAGGCTGCGCCGATCGAAGGAGCGGCGGCTCGCAAAGCCAATACATTAGCAGTAATGGATTTTGTGTTGTCGCACACGATCCGGATGTTTCATCCGTTCCTGCCGTTCATCACGGAGGAATTGTGGCACGGGATGGGTTACGCGGCGGACATGCCTGAAAATCAAGGCGGCAAGACGATCATGAACGCGCCGTGGCCGCTGCCGTTTGATGAAGAATTGAAAGGGCATTACGGTCTCGACGATTGCTACATCGAGATGACGGATGAGAAGTATGAACTGGTGCGCCAAGGACGCGATCTGCGTCGCGCCGGGAACATCCAGGCGGCGAAGAAGGTGAAATACGTCTTCAAGCCGGCGCAACATCTGACGTCGCACGATGCGGAAGTGATCAAGCTGCTGCTGAATGCGGAAGCGTTGGAAGTGAACGAGAATTTTCAACCATCGAAGGGTACGCCGGTGGTGCAGGCGAAGATGGGCGAACTCTTTTTGCCGCTCGAAGGGCACATCGATCCGGCGGCGGAAAAAATCCGGCTCGGCAAGGAAGTGGAGAAGATCCAATCCGAAATCACAAAGGTAGAACAGAAACTGGCGAACCCGAATTTCACGACGAAGGTGCCGCCGTCGGTGCTGGCGGAACACGAACAACGTTTGCTCGACTGGCATGCGAAGCTGGCGCATACGCAGTCGCTGCTGGATGCGTTAAAAGGCTGAACGATGTTATGAAGCCCGCGCGATTCACCGGAGTTCTGTTGGCGGCGATGGTTTGTTTCGCGGCCAGCGGTTTCGCGGGAAGCGTGCTGGACGAGGCCGGCCAGTTGGAGGCGAATGGGAAGTTCACCCGGGCGGAGGCGGTGTTGCAAACATCACTGACGCAAGCGGGTACGAATGCGGATGAGCGCGGGAAATTGGAATTCGCGGCAGACCGTTTGGAGCGCATCCGGCTGGATTATCCCTTCACGCGCGAGGCGCTGTTTGCGAAGTTGCAAAAATCCGTGCGCGATGTGTCGCAACAGGAATTTGAGCAGTGGATCGCAGAGAAACGTTTTGATGTCCGCGTGATCGACGGGCAGGAGCGGTTCATGGGCTCCAGCGTGGCGAATTTATTTTGGCGGTATCCGGAACTGAACCCGCGACGGACGCCGCCCAAGGACGAATCTTTCCAAATTCCGCTCTGGCAGACGAGTCATGACATCCGTGAAGCGGCAGCGCAGGGGCATCCCTATGTTTTGCCGAAAGATTTTGACGTGACGATGACGGTGAAGCTGGATGCGGGCGTCGTTAAGCCGGGCGAGATGGTGCGTGCGTGGTTGCCGGTGGCGCGGCGGTATGAGTATCAAGACGCGGGGCAGATCATCTCAAGTTCATCACCAGTCAAGGAACTGGCACCGGAGACGAGCGCGATACGGTCTGCGTATCTAGAGCAGCCGGCGGCCAGCAATGCGCCGACGGTTTTTACGCTGCATTATCATTATGCAACGCGAGGTGTGTGGTTTGACGTGAACCCGGACAGGGTGGCCGCCTTTGATGGGAAGGATGCAGGCATCGCGAAGTTCACCAACGAGGTGGCGCATGTGACTTTTACGCCGGCGATGCGGGAGCTTTCTGAAAAGATTGTGGGCGGGGAAAAGAATCCGGCGCGGGTGGCGAAGAAAATCTACGAGTGGATCGGCACAAACATTCAATACAGCTTTGCGACGGAGTATTCGACGATCCCAAACATCAGCGAGTATTGCCGGGAGCAAAGGTATGGGGATTGCGGAGAGGCGGCGCTGTTGTACATCACGCTGTGCCGGCTGAACGGAATTCCGGCGCGTTGGCAGACCGGTTGGGACACGTTTCCGGGTGCGGAAGATATCCATGATTGGACAGAAATCTATCTCGCGCCCTACGGCTGGGTGCCGGTAGATCCGTTCATGAGCATCTTCGCCACGCAATATGCGGACAAGCTGACACCGGAGCAGAAAGGTGAGCTGCGGAATTTTTATTTTGGCGGTCGCAATCAATGGCGCATGGCGGCCAACGCGGATCATGAGCAGGCGCTCTCGCCGGCCAAGCGCGGGTTCCGGTCGGATGACGTGGATTTTCAACGGGGAGAATTGGAGGCGGGCGGGACGAACATTTATTTCAATCATTATCACTATGCTTTTGAAGTGAAGGAGGCGGCCAAGCAGGTAAATCACCTGAAATGATTTGGCGGGATATATAACTGGCAACAAACACATATGAATCATTCGTTTCATCTGGTTGCAATCGCGGCGCGCGCAGAGCGACGCGGCCTACCATCGCAGAGAGGTGCTCGGCGCTCCGCTCGACGTGACATTGCATTTTGAAAGGCCTTATAATATGAGTTTTATGTATTTCAGGGTTTATTCTTGGGCAGCTAACCTTTAAGTTTTTCCGCCATGGAGCACAGTCTTGTCACAGACATTGCCATCTGCATCATCGCCGCCTGGGTGGTGGCGGTGGTCTCGCAGATTGCGCGCCAGCCGCTCCTGCTGGCATATCTCGTCGCCGGTTTTGCGGTCGGTCCGAACGGTTTCAAATGGGTGACGAACCCGGACTCCATCCAGACAATTTCAGAAATCGGCCTGTCGCTGTTGCTCTTCATGATCGGGCTGGAGATCGACCTGAAAAAAATGTTGAGCGCGGGGAGGGTCATCACGCTGACGGCGGGCGCGCAGATTTTGGGTTGCGTGCTGTTGAGCTGGCTGATCTTTGGCCTGCTGGGGCCGTCGCAAAATCATCTGGAAGCGCTGTACCTCGCGGTGGCGGCGGCGATGAGCAGTACGGTGATCATCGTCAAAATTCTCTACGACAAGCGCGAGTTGGAAACGCTGGCGGGGCGGGTGACGCTCGGTGTGCTGGTGTTGCAGGACATCGCGACGATTTTGTTTCTGGCCATCCAGCCGAACCTCAAACATCCGGCGGCGGGGGTGATGATCCATGCGGTGGGCAACGTGATCTTGCTGGTGGCGGCGGCCTTTTTGGCGAGCCGTTTCGTGCTGCCGAAAATTTTTAAGCTGATCGCACGGTTGCCGGAACTGGTATTGGTCGGCGCGCTGGCGTGGTGTTTTGCGATGGCCGGTTTTGCGGATTATCTCAAGCTGTCCACGGCGATGGGTGCGCTGATCGCGGGGGTGATGCTGAGCACGTTTCCGTACACGCTGGATGTGGCGGCGAAGATCACGAGTTTGCGTGATTTCTTCGTGACCCTGTTTTTCGTGGGCTTGGGCATGCTGATCCCGATGCCGACGGTGACGTATGTTTTGTGGACGATTTTCGTGTGCTTCGTCCTGATCATCACGCGGCTGGTCACAGTTTTCCCCGCGCTGTATTCCATGAAGCAGGGTTACCGCGTGAGCTTGCTGCCAGCGATCAACCTCTGCCAGATGAGCGAGTTGTCGCTGGTGTTGCTGGCGCTCGGCAAAAAAAGCGGCGATGTCTCGGACAACGTGATCGGCATCTGCGCCTTTGCGTTTGCGTTTCTGGCGATCGGTTCGACTTATGGAATTTTAGCAAATGATGCGCTGCTCCGCAAAGCCACGCCATGGCTCAGAAAAATGGGGTTGCATGACTTGGACCACACGGCGTTTTTGACGCGGGCGGAAGCAAAGCCGCGCCGGATCTGCCTGCTGGGTTTCTCGTGGACAGCGAGTTCGTTGCTCGCAGAGATCGAGCGCACCCGGCCGAATTTGATTCCCGATATCGTGGTGATCGATTTCAACCCGGTGGTTTATGAGCGGCTGAAGGCGAAGGGGGTCTACGCGGTTTATGGCGACATCACGGCGCGCGATGTGTTGCACCACGCGGGAGCCTCGCACGCGGAATTGATCATCTGCTCGCTGCCGAACATGGTGCTCAAGGGCGCAAACAATCTGAAAATTCTTCGGCAGTTACGGGAACTGAATCCGCATGCGAAGATCGTGGTTCACGCGGAGTTGCTTTCGGATTTGCCGATGCTGTATGAAGCGGGCGCGAACTATGTGACCGCGCCGCGCCTGATCGAGGCCGCCGATCTGCTGCAAGCGGTGGAACTGGCGGATAAAAATTTGCTGGAAGAAAAACGGCGCGAGCAGGAGTCGCGGCTGAAAGAGCGCAGCGAGGTCATTCCGTAAAACATTTTCATGAAAGTTGTCTCCCATAAATCCGCCCTGGCCGCCGCCGTGAAGGCCGCGCGGGCCGCCGGCAAAGTGATGCACGCGAACTGGCACAAGCCGAAGCGGGTGAATTCTGCCGAGGCGCATGACATCAAGCTGGAGTTAGACGTGCAGTGTCAGGCGCTGATCGAGAAGATTTTGGCGGCGGCGTTTCCGCAGGTCCCGGTCTTGGGCGAGGAAGGTTCCACGGGCGATACGACGGCGGAATATCGCTGGGTGATCGATCCGATCGACGGCACGGTTAATTATTTTTTTGGGATGCCGCACGCGGCGGTGTCCATCGCGCTGCAACATCGCGGCAAGTCGATTGTGGGCGTGATCTATGATCCGTTCACGGATGAACTGTGGTCGACGACGAAGGGGCAGCCGACGCGGTTGAACGGCAGAGCTGTGCATGTGAGCAACCGTTCGCAGCTCGGCGATTGCGTGGTCGCGATGGGTTTTTCCAAGAGCCGGGATAACTTGAAGAAAAGCATGCCGCATCTGATCCGCATCTCCAAGCAGTGCAAAAAAATTCGCATCATGGGTTCGGCCGCATTGGAACTGGCGTATGTCGCGAGCGGGCGGCTGGATGCGTACGTCGAGCGCACGATCAATCTTTGGGACGTGGCGGCGGGGCAACTGCTGGTGGACAATGCCGGCGGGGAATTCTACACGCGGCCCGGACCCAACGGGAAATTAAGGATGTGCGCGGATAACGGGAAACTCCGGAAGAAACTTCAGATCGGGAGCTTGTTGAAATAGGCCTTTAATTTCGCCAGCGCTTTGGCGCGGTGGCTTAATTGATTTTTGACATCGTCACCCAGTTCGGCGAAGGATTTGGTGAAACCATCGGGTATGAACAGCGGGTCGTAACCGAAGCCACCTTGACCGCTGTAGGCAAGCTGGATGCGACCCTCGCACGCGCCATCAAAAGTTTGCGCGTTAAACTCATCAGCGTAGCAAACGGGTGATGCGCTTTCGATCTGTCTTTCCACCGCCGGTACGAGGGCGATGGCGCAACGGAAACGGGCGGTGCGCTTGCCCGGCGAGACATCCTTGAGCAGGCGCAGAAGTTTGGCGTTGTTGTCGGCGTCCTTGGAGTTCTCGGTTTTATCCAAGGCGGCGAAACGTGCGGAATGAACGCCGGGCGCGCCATTCAAGGCATCCACTTCGAGACCGGAATCGTCGGCGAGAACGAAGTCCAATTTTAAGTTCTTCGTTTCAAGTTTTGAGTTGCCGGCCAGCCACCGGGCGAGTCCGGCAGCTTTCTTCGTGGCGTTGCCGGCGAACGTTTCGGCGTCCTCCATGACAGGCGGGGCATCAGGAAATTCTTTCAGCGTAAGACAATGGAAGCTGGCGCCGAGGATGGCTTGAATCTCCCCGACCTTGTGAGCGTTGCGCGTGGCGATGAGCAGCGTTGTCATGGGCGCAGTGTAATATAAAAAACTTCGCGGGCGAGCTTGACGCGAAAAATTTCCACCGCAAAATCAACGGATGAAATCACGTATCACGCTCGCTTTCGGCCTCATCGCGACCGCGCTCACGACCGGCCTCGCCACGGCGGAGACCGTCTGGCTGGACCAGTTGGATGTCGGTGTCGCCGCGCAAACATGGGGCAACCCGCAAAAAAATAAATCGGTTGATGGCAAGCCGCTGGCCATCGCGGGACAAACGTTTGAACATGGTTTTGGCACGCACGCGGAGAGCGTTTTGAACATCAATGTTGGCGGCCGGGCGCAGTCCTTTTCGGCGAGCGTCGGTGTGGATGACGAGGTGAACTCAAACCGGGCGGCGAGCGTTGAGTTTT
>DASZCA010000414.1:0-2552 GCA_035943555.1 Verrucomicrobiia bacterium | reverse complement strand
TTTTCTCGCCCGCCCCGCCCTTTCCCGCTTTAATCTCTGCCGCCATGAAACAAAAAGCCTACGCCGCCGCCGGCGTCGATATCGATCTCGGGAACAAAGTCAAAGCCACCCTGCCCAAGTTGCTCGCCTCCACGCACCGCCGCGAAGTCCTCGGCAAGGTCGGCGGCTTCGGCGGCCTGTTCGCGCTCGATCTCAAAAAATATCGCGAGCCCATCCTCGTCTCCTCCGTCGATGGCGTCGGCACCAAGCTCAAGCTCGCTTTCACGCTGGATAAGCACGATACCATCGGCGCCGACCTCGTGAACCATTGCGTCAACGACATCGCCGTCCTCGGTGCCGAACCCCTCTTCTTCCTCGATTACCTCGGCACCGGCAAGCTCGAGCCCCACGTTTTCACCGAGATCATCAAAGGCTTCGCCCGCGCCTGCGCGCAAAATAATTGCGCCCTCATCGGCGGCGAAACCGCCCAGATGCCCGGCTTCTACCAACCCGGCGAATACGATGTCAGCGGCACCATCGTCGGCGTCGTGGAAAAATCCCGCATGCTCAACGGCCAAAAAACCGTCAAGCGCGGTGACGTCGTCATCGGCATCGAATCCAGCGGCCTCCACACCAACGGCTATTCGCTCGGCCGCAAAATTTTCTTCGAACAGCTCGGTTACAAACCCACGGACAAGGTGCCCGGCTTGAAAAAATCCATCGGCGAAGAATTGCTGAAAGAACACATCAGCTACGGTCCGCTCGTCCAGAAGCTCGTCAAAAAATTCAATCTCAAGGGCAAACCCGATGCCGTGAAATCCTTCGCCCACATCACCGGCGGCGGCTTCATCGACAACATCCCGCGCGTCCTGCCCGAATCCCTCGATGTCGTCGTGAAAAAAGGCTCGTGGGACATGCTCCCCATCTTCCAGATCATCGCCGAAAAGAGCGGTGTGCCGGACGAAGAACTGTACCAAGTCTTCAACATGGGCATCGGCATGGTCGCGATTGTCTCTCCCGCCAAAGCCGCCGCCGCGCTCAAATTCATCCAGTCACAGAAGCACAAAGCCTGGATCATCGGCGAAGTCGTCAAAGGCAAAGGCGAAGCCCGCGTCGAGTAGCCTATAACGTCAGGCCTCCTGCCTGCCGTAGAGGGAGTCTATTGATACTGTCCTCAAAGGCTGCTTGGAAACATACCGGCCCACTGTAGGGCAGGCTTTCCAGCCTGCCGGTTCTGGCGACTTTCCAGTCGCCAGTTCCATCTCTTGTTTAGTCATGACCGCTAATATGAACAGTGCCGAAATGCACCCGACCCATAGTGCTGCATTCCGTTGTTCGGAGTTCCGCCTTTAGGCGGTCCGGCGCGTTCACCTGCGACAAGCTCAGAATAAAAACACCTTCATGAAACCAACCCCCTCATCGTGGCTGTGCCTTCTCGTCCTCATCCTCTCCACCGGCTGCCACACCCTGCCCGCCCCTAAACTCTCAACCGTCCAAATCAATCTAGGCTCTCTGCTCAACACCCGCGTCATCACCACCCAATCCCACGGCCAGTTACAATTAGCCGACCACAGCCTTGACCGCGGCGACTCCTCCGTCTTGATCACAAAATCCGCCATGGAAGTCGCGTACAGCGGCCAGTTGAACCCCTTGCCCGATTCCGGTTACTTCCCCGCGAACACCGACCATCCCGATGTCCAACTGCCCTACGGAACCGCCGACGCCGGCCCCCAAGTGCATCAATCGGTGGCCAAAACCGAAACGTATTCCCTCCCCGTCCCCGCCAATCATTACGCGCAGCTGCAATTATTCTTCATCAGCGCCGCCGGCCCCTCCCCCATTTCCATCAGACTAAAGTATGCCGACGGCTCAACCGCCCAACGCACCACGCAAGTGACCGATTTTTACTACCTGCCCAAGCCACCCGATACCAACTGGTTCGTGCTCGCCGAAGACTTCGGAAAAGTGAATCTAAAAGCGCGCATGACCGAATCCGTCCACCACTACATCCATGGTTACAACCTGAACCCGGACGCCACCAAGAAACTTCAGCAGATCGAAATCACCAAAGAAAATTCCAGCTCCGTGCTGAACTTATTCGGCGCCACCGGAACAATTCTCGCCCCCTAAAAAGCTTTGGCCCCCTTTGAAGGGCCCTACTCGCTTATACCAAAAACAGACTTCTGCTCCGCCTCGCCCGAATTCTAAACAACGTCACATCGGCTGTCCCCTCTCCCAGCGGGAGAGGGTAAGGGTGAGGGGGGAACGCGATATTAAATGGCAGAGCGAACTCACAGAGCCGCCCGCTTTACCTCAACTCCCCTGTAAAAAAATTCATCCCGTAATCCATCTGTAAATGATTCAACGCCGCCAGCGCATTCGTCCGGTCGATATATTTGCGGATGCTGCCGTCAGAGAACAGCGTGTTGTAATAACCGCTCTTATGACACGTGGGCGCTCCAAAAAAAGTACCGCCCGAGACGCCATCCTCACCGGTATCTTTAAAAAACACATCCGCGGCCAGGCAGAAGACGCCGTTGGTCCAGGTCATTTTGCGCGGGCCAAGATAGACA
>DASZCA010000413.1:0-5117 GCA_035943555.1 Verrucomicrobiia bacterium | reverse complement strand
CATAGGTCAAAAAGCGGCGAGGGCGGCGCCGACGGCGACGGTCAGTTGGGGTCCGATGTGATCCACTTCAACGGCCTGCTGGCCGGGCAAGGCCAGTTGGAGAAAGCCGGTGGGATTCCACGTCTTGCATTCAACAAGCATTTCCTGGTGGAGCATCTGCAAAATCATTTCAGAGCGCGCCGATCCACCGCTGACATAGACTTGGGATACGGGGCGGTCGTTTTGGTGCTCAAAAAAATCGAGCGAGGCGCGGATCTCGCGGCCGAGCGGAATAACCTGGGTTTGCAAGCTCATTTCAACTTCCGGGGCCATGCCAACCTTGATGCCTTCCGCCTCGGCGTAACTGATGCCCATGGAATCGGCAAGCCCCTGCGTCAACTGGTCGCCACCGAGGTTGACCATGCGGTTCAAAACCAATTCACTCCGGTCGAGAACACTGACGGAGGTGTGCTTGAAACCGATGTCTACCAAGGCCACGGTTTCTTTTTCAAAAACTTCCGGCAAGGCCAGCTCGAAGGTGTTGATAGGGCCAATCAGTCCGGGGACGAGGCTCTCCGGAGTGAGGCCGGCGAGCGTGGCGGCCTTCATGAAATCATTGACCAACTGCTGTTTGGCCGCCGCCGCCAAAACTTTCAACTTGGGAATCCCACCCGCAACCATCGCGTTTTTATCAAGGCGGGGCGGAATGATGTAACAGTCAAAAACGTGGGCCGGCAAATCCTGCTGGAGATAATTCTTATGGTTGACCTTGAGCACCTGGCGCATCTCATCGATGGGGATCTGCGGGAGTTCGATCTGCCGGACCACGGCATCATCGATGCCGACGGCAACGGTGATAAACTTGGTGGTATTGCCCAAAGCATCCGCGACGGCGCGCAGATGGTCGCCGAGCAGTTCGGGCGAAATCTTTTTCTCGAAAATCGGGGCGTCCAACAAGGCGTAACGGGTTAGGGCAAGAATCTCCCCGCGCTTTTCAAGAAGCACGGCCTTGGTGGTACGGCTTCCCAGATCCACTGCGATCATCTGGGTCCGTTTCTTCCGGCTGGCACCATTTAAGAATGGCAGTGTAAAAGCCATGTGTGTTTCTTATATATTTGTTTTGTTAGCTAATAAGCAAGCTGCAAATGCTTGGCTTGCTTGCCGTGATTGAGCAAAAGTTAAGCCAAAGTGCCTGAACACCAGTTTTTTGGCCATTCTCATGCGTTTTGCCCGAGCACCAGCCTCTGCTTGTCCTGAAATGGGCTTTTTCAAGGTTTTGACTGGCCGTTTTTTAAGCAATTTCCCGTGCCCGAACTTTCGCCATGTCCAAAAATGCCTCCAGCAGTGGTGATTTTTTGCCGCGCCACAAGGCACCCACCACGGCCAAGGGAAAGCCCTCCAAAGACAGCGCCCGGACATTTTTCGGTAGTGATTTGCCCGGCACGCTGATGGATACACCGATGCCAAGCCCGCTGGCGACGTAGGTTTCAATCAAATCTGCCGAACTCGCCTCCATGGTCGGAAACCACTCCACGCCCAATGCGGATAATTTTGATTGGAAATTTTTTGTCAACGCCTCCGGGGCGGGCAGGCAGATGAGCGGTTCCAGAATTTTATCGCGCCGCCATAATTCCTCCGCGGATTTGAGCGGATTGCTTTTTTCAACAAGCAAAACCATGGGCAATTCCAAGAGCACCAGGGATTGAAAGCCCGGGGGCGGCTTGCGGTCGATCATGGTGATGACCAAGTCCACCTCATCCCGGGAGAGCAAGGCTTCGAGTTGGGCGGGAAATCCTTCGCGCAGAGAAATTTTGAGCCCGGGAAATTTTTTGCGCACACCGCCCAACAATTGCGGCATGTGCTCGCGCAGCACGATGGTGGATGCGCCGATCCGGAAATGGCGGGCCTGTCCGCCCTGCAGTTCACCGGCGATCTGGTCCAAGTTCGCAAAGAAGGGACGGATGTAAGCAAAAAGCTTCTCGCCTTCCGGGGTCAGGGTAAAAGGGCGCCGCTGAAAAAGGGTCGCGCCCAAAAATTCTTCGAGCTGGGCCACTTGCGCGCTGACAGCGGGCTGTTGGATTCCATAGGGGATATTGCGCACCGCCGGCATGATGCCGCCATGTTTGGCGACAAAATAAAACAGTTCAAGATGATGAACGTTCATGGCTTGGGTTGGTGACAATCCGTGTCGCCGCCATCTTTACTGATTTGTTTCAGTGCCGCAAGCTGTTGCTGTTGAAAACTTATCGTCAAGAATGGCCGAAATGTCACTCATCGTCTGTTGGCCGGGGCGCAAAGTATGTTATAAATGAAATGTCTCTGGCATTAGGGTTGGTGCAGCGGACACACTAGGTCAATGCTTGCCGGAGATCTTCTTAAGTGGCATTGGCCCCTTCTGAGCGCAGCTGGCGGTCGCGTTTTGTCCGCAACCGCCGTAACTTTGACGAGGCAGCGGGGCAACGGAATTCATTGCGCTGCTCTTGCTCTTTTACGGACTGCCATAACCCGTTTCAACCCGCGCAGAAAGACAGCGGCTTCCTTGCGGGTAAAACTTCTGGTTGAAAAATCGGGTCACTTATAGTCTGTTGTGTGCTTGTAACCGAACCGTTACGATTTGAAAAATTGTGCGCAAAATTGACGTAAAAAAGACCTTCGGCGAAACGGTCAAAAAATTGAGAAACCATCTGGGCATTTCCCAGGAGGATCTGGCCGAGCGCGCAGACTTGCACCGGACTTATATTTCTGATGTTGAACGGGGTTCACGAAATCTTTCGCTGGAGAATATCGAGCGGCTGGCGCATGCGCTGGAAGTCAGCGTGGCCACCCTGTTTGCGGCGAAAGAAATAACCCAGGAGGACAAGGCCGGCCGGCAGCCGTGGTCAGACGCCACCAATGACATCCTGTTTGTGGAGGACAACGTTGATGATGTGGAGCTGGCCATGCGGGCGTTGAAGCAGGCGAACATCGCCAACTGTATCCGGGTGGTGAACGATGGCGCTGCGGCGCTCGATTTTCTTTTTTGCACCGGAGAATTTGCCTACCGGCAACGCGATGAACATCCCCGGCTGGTCTTGCTGGATGTGGGGCTTCCCAAGGTAGATGGCATTGAAGTGCTGCGTAGGATCAAAGCCGACACCGCGCTGCGATCGGTTCCGGTGATCATGTTGACGGCATCGGATAACTACCGGGATTTTTCTGCCGCGAAGCGGCTGGGGGCGGACGGCTATATCGTCAAGCCGGTGGGTTTTCAAAACTTGAGCCAAGTGACACCGGCGTTGAATCTGCAATGGGCGCTGTTGAAGCATTCTCCCAAGCCGGATCAGGCCTGAACACTATTTTAAAACAGTCGGAGCAGGCTCCGGATCAGCATGACGACAACAGCGCCACCGGCGGCAGCAGCCGCCATGGCGCCAAAAAAAATACAAAGGCCGGCCAAAACCTTCAGCATCGGCTTGATATCAGGCTGGCGCATGCCTAAAACTTTTTCCCCGGCATAAAACGCATCGCATGTCCGGGTGCCCGGTTGAATTTTTTCAAAGTCGGTCATTTTGTCAGGCGGTTGATCATTCCAAAACACGGATCGGGCCGGGGAGGGCCCAGTTGCAAAAAGCTTCGTACCATTTTCCCGCCTGATCCTGATAGGCCATGCAACGGAACCCGATGCCTTGGACCCAATAGAACTCAATCGTGAACGGCGAAGACTCGCTGCGGGCCTCGGCCATCAACCGCGATTGCCCCGGCTGCTTGATGGTTGGATGTGTCATAGGAGGTGTTAGTTTTGTTTCATCGATGAAAGCCTACCGGCGCGCGTGGCGTTTGAGCGCTGCTTTTTTATAATTCCGCTCATTCTTGAACCAGACATAGGCGCCTTCCAGCCAGCCGACCAGCAGGGTGAGCAACAGATATGTTTTGATGAGGAAAAAAGCCTCGGCAACCGGATTGGTCACGCGATGTCCGAGCAGGTCGGTAATAAAAAATCCAATGGTGTAAGGTGCGGCGATTTTGAATCCGCGTTGCACCAGGCCGCTCAAGATGAAACGGGACTTTCCCTGTCCGCGAATCTGTTCCCATGTCGGTTTATTGATATGGTTCATGGTTTGGTTGATTGGTGCTTAACCTTATCGTGTGTCGGGGCATTTCGACAACTGCCCCTTGGGGAAGCGGATGGGCGAGGGGACTTGGTGGCAATCGGCGATGGACGAAAAACAAAAAATCCGGGCAGCGGCCGCGAAGGGGGGTTGTATCCTCAGATTGCGGCGGCCGGCTGCCCGGACAACGGTCTAAATCAAGCAAAGCTTGAAGTATCAAAAAGCTAAGGTGACGTTACGCGACGGGCGGCAAGCCAGCAACTGCCCCTTGGGGTAGGTGAAGGCAAGGATAGATGATAGCGGGAATGATCGTGACCGTGACTTGGCGGAAGCAATTATTTTTTCGCGGGCCGGAACAGCCCCGCCTCATCGGCCAGTCGGGTGAGTTCGGCCACGGACTGCACTTTCAATTTTCGCGTGATGTTCGTGCGGTGCAATTTGACGGTGCGCAGATTGATGTCCAGGTCGGCGGCGATCTCCTTGTTCATGCGGCCGCGCACGACGTGGCCGAGCACTTCCATTTCCCGTTCACTGAGTTCGCTGAACAGGCCGCTCAAATTCCGCTGACGCGCGCGGGTTTCTTGCTCGCTCCGGTTGCGCTCCAGCGCCCGTTCGACCGCCTCCAACAATTTCTCCTTGGGCGCAATCTTCATCAGAAAATCCACCGCGCCGCCCTGAATGGCTTTCACGGAGGTGGGGATGTCGCCTTGGCCGGTCAAAAAAATGACCGGCAACGGATTGGCCGTGCGGCTCAATGCCGCCTGCAATTCCATGCCGTCCAGTTCGGGCATCTGCAGGTCGGACACCACGCAGCCGCACATCGCGGGATTCAGCCGGTCCAGAAATTCTTGCGCCGACATGAATGTCTCCACCGCATAACCGACCGCGCGCAACAAGCGTGAGACCGAGCGCAAGAAAGGCGCGTCGTCATCCACGATATAGATCGTGGTCGTCGGGGCGGGCGGAGTGACCGGCATGGGCATGGGTTAATCTTTAGTGAGATGCTGGCAAGTCGCCAGCATTAAGTTTGTCTGACCCGGCGGGCGGCAG
>DASZCA010000412.1:0-11194 GCA_035943555.1 Verrucomicrobiia bacterium | reverse complement strand
AAGTCGCTTTGCAAGGGCTGGATCTTGAGGTGAGAGCAGGGGAGGTTTTTGGTTTTTTGGGGCCGAATGGCGCGGGCAAGACCACGACGATGAATGTTCTGCTCGGATTTGTCCCTCCCACCGGCGGCACCGCGAGCCTGTTCGGCATCGACGTGCGCCAGCCGATCGCCCGCCAGCGCATCGGCTATCTGCCCGAACTGACGTACTACTATAAATTTCTCACGGCCGAGGAACTGCTCCGTTTTTACGCAAAAATTTTTGGGATCGCCCGCGCCGAGGCGGACAAGCGCATTGCCAGCCTGCTGAAATTGGTTGAGCTGGAATCGGCCGCCAAACGCCCGATCAAATCTTACTCCAAAGGCATGCAACAGCGCGTCGGGCTGGCCCAGGCTTTGATCAACAATCCGGACCTGCTCGTCTTGGACGAACCGACCAGCGGCCTGGATCCGTTGGGCCGGATGAAAGTCCGCGAAATCATCCAGCGCCTTAAGAACGAAGGCAAAACGGTTTTCTTTTCCTCGCACGAGCTGGGCGAGGTGGAGACGGTCTGTGACCGGGTGGCCATCGTGCATCAGGGGGAACTCAAAGCGGTCGGCACCGTTGCTGAAATCTCCGTCGGCCATGAAAATCTGGAAAAGGCCTTCCTTAAAATTGTCGGCTTTCAAAATTCACCTTTGTCATGAACAAGATTTTTGCCGTCGCCGGCGTGGTCATCAAAGAACTGTACCGTCGCAAGGATTTTTATGTCCTGTTTGTGCTGACCGCGTTGCTCACGGCCGGCGCGGGGTCGGTGAACTTTTTCCAGGATGAAAAAATCATCCGTTACGTCAAGGATGTCTGTCTGCTGATGATCTGGGTTTCATCGCTGGTCATCGCCATTGTCACCACGGCGCGGCAGATACCGGCGGAGCGGGAGGCCCGGACGATCTTTCCGCTGCTGGCCAAGCCGGTGTCGCGGGCGCAGATCATCGCGGGAAAATTTCTGGGTTGCTGGCTGGCGACGGGGCTGGCGTTGCTGGTGTTCTATTTTTTCTTCGCGGTGGTGGCCAGTTCTCGCGAGCACGCCTGGCCGGTGGCGACGTATGTGCAGGCCGCCTGGATGCAATGGTGCCTGCTGGCCATGGTGATCGCCATGGTGCTGCTTGGTTCGATTTATTTTGCCGCACCATCATCGACGTCCACTATCTCCTTCATCGTGGTTGCGGGCATCATGCTGGTCGGTGGGCATTTGAAGATCGTTGCTTTGCAGCAGGGGGAACCCATGCAAAGCCTGCTGGTTTTCATCTATTTTTTCATGCCGCACCTGGAATGGTATTATTTGAGCGATTTTGTGGTCTACAGCATGGGAACCGTGCCATGGGTTAAAATCATATACGCCACGCTGTATGCCGCCGCTTGGACCGGAATTTTTCTGATGGCGGCCTGGTTCGGTTTCCGGCGTAAAAATCTGACAACGTGATGAAAGTTTCCCCGTTGCTCACGTTTGTCGCCTTGTTGACACTGGCTTTCACGCTGTCCGTAAGCATCGCGCCCGAGGCGCCCGGCTGGAGTCGGGCCAAAAAATCAGGTAATTTTCTAAATCTGATGTTTGGTGACGGGCGCAAACTGCTGGCCGGTCAATTCTTCACCATGGCAGATGTCTATTTTCATAGCGGTTATTATCCCTCCATCTTCGACAAGAATTCCACCGACCAGAAGGAGATCATTTCGGCCAGTCACGGCAGAAAGGAGACCGAGGAGGATGAGAAGAACGAAGATTTTCTTGGAAAGCCCAAGGACTGGGTCGATGCGTTCGGCCGTAATTTCAAGATCACGCAGCATACCCACCTGGAAAGCGGCAACGAACGCGAAATGCTTCCTTGGCTCCGCCTCGCCGCCGATCTGGATCCGCAAAAGATCGATGTCTATACCGTGGGCGCATTTTTTTTACGAGATCACCTGCACCGCCCCGAGCAGGCGGAGGCATTTTTGCGCGAAGGTCTGCGCAACAACCCGGACAGCGCGGAAATCCTTTTTGAACTGGGCAGGTATTACCGCGATGCCTCGCATGACACGGACCGGGCGCGCAATGTCTGGGAGCTGGGCATAAAAAAATTCATGCAGCTTAACGAGACGGAGATGAAGGATAACCGGCTCATCTTTGAAGAAACCGCCGTCAATCTGGCGCGCTTGGAGGACGAGGCGGGAAATTATGACCGGGCGATCAACTGGTTCCACGCCGCCCAAAAAGTTTCCCTCGATCCCGGCGCCCTCGATGTCCAGATCGACAAGATCCAGAAAAAGATTTCCGCCAAGCAGCCGTGACAATTTCGGCGGCTCTGCTTTAATTACGTCGTGAAAGCACGCACGTCCAAAATTAAACGCCATACTTTGGAAACCCGTATTTCCATCCAGATCAATCTGGATGGCAAGGGGCGTTCAAAGATCAAAACTGGCATCCCCTTCTTCGACCACATGCTCACGCTTTTTGCGAAACATGCCACCGTGGATCTGGATTTGCGTTGTGACGGTGATTTGGAAGTGGACGCACATCATACGGTCGAGGATTGCGGCATCGCCCTCGGGCAGGCCATCGCCACGGCCCTCGGCGACAAGCGCGGCATCCGGCGTTATGGGCACGGTTTCGATCCGCGCAACCCATTCACGGGCGAGGCCTATGTGCCCATGGATGAATGCCTGGCGCGTTGCGTCGTGGATTTCAGCGGGCGGCCTTTTTTGGTCTGGCGCGGGTTGAACCAGTTTTCGCAAAAGAAAATCTCTGAAACGGAAAAGAGCCAGGACATGTCCAGCGTGTTTCGTTTTGGCCTGGCCCGTGAATTTTTCCAAGGTTTTGCCAACGAGTCCCGTTGCAATCTGCACCTTGAACTGTTGTACGGCGACGAGCCGCACCACATTGTTGAGGCGCTCTTCAAGGCGTTCGCCCGTGCCGTGGATGCCGCCCGCCGGCATGATCCGCGGATCGCCGGGCAATTGCCCAGCACCAAGGGCAAGCTCTGACGTTGTCAGCGCGAATCAAGGCATGCTTTCCTGCTTTCCTGCCTTGCTGATTCGTTGCTAACTTGGCGCCATGCGAATTCTGTCCGGCATCCAGCCCAGCGGCACCTTACATCTCGGGAATTTTTTCGGGATGATGCGGCCCGCCATCGAGCTTCAGGAAAAAGGCGAGGCGTTTTATTTCATCGCCGATTACCATTCCATGACGTCGTTGTTTGACGCGGAGCAGCGCCGGAAGAACTCGCTGGATGTGGCGCTGGATTTTCTCGCGTGCGGTTTGGACCCGAAAAAGGCGGTTTTTTTCCGCCAGTCAGATGTGCCGGAAGTGACCGAGCTCTCGTGGATCCTGTCCACGCTGACGCCGATGAGCATGCTGGAAAAAGCGCATTCGTTCAAAGACAAGTCAGCCAAAGGCATTCCCATCAATCATGGTTTGTTCGCCTATCCGGTGCTGATGGCGGCAGATATCTTGATTTATGATTCCAATGTCGTTCCCGTTGGCCAGGACCAGAAGCAGCACGTGGAGATGACGAGGGATATCGCCGTGAAGTTCAATGAAGCCTATGGACAGACGTTCGTGATTCCGGAACCGCAGATCAAGGGCGAGACGGCCAAAGTGCCCGGGTTGGACGGTGAAAAGATGAGCAAGAGCTACGGAAATACGCTCGAGATTTTTGGCGAGGAAAAGCCGCTGCGGAAAAAAGTCATGGGCATCAAGATGGATTCCCGCCTGCCGGAGGAACCGAAGCCGGATGCGGACGTGAATCTGGCCATCCAATTGCTGAAGCTTGTCGCCCCGGCGGAGGTGGCGGCAGATTTTGAAAACCGGTTGCGCGCGGGCGGTCTGGGATATGGCGATCTGAAAAAGGGTTTGTTTGAGAATTATTGGAATTATTTTGCCGAAGCACGGAAGAAACGTGCCGAACTTGCAGCGGATATGGATTATGTCAACGGTGTGCTGGCCAATGGCGCGATGAAAGCGCGTACGCTCGCGCAACACGTTCTCAAACGTGCGCGCAAGGCGAGCGGATTGGAATGAACAAGCCGGCCGCAAACCAGGCGGCGGCACCCCGTTTGCGCCTGCGTGTCACGGCGACGGCGGAGAGCATCGTGCGCTCGGGCCATCCCTGGCTTTTTGCCGACAGCATCCATGAGACCAACCGGCCCGGAAAGACCGGTGAGTTTGCGGTCATCTTCGACCGCAAGGACAAGTTTTTGGCGATCGGGTTGTATGATGCGGATTCACCCATCCGTGTCCGCATTCTGCACGCAGGCAAACCTCAGGCAATTGACGCCGCGTGGTGGCAGGCGCATTTGAAGCAAACGCTGGCGCGTCGCTCTGGTTTATTTGGTGCGGATACCACCGGATATCGTTTGATCCACGGTGAAAGTGATGGCTGGCCGGGATTGGTGTTGGACAAGTACGACTCCACCTTGGTGCTTAAGCTCTATACTGGTGCATGGCTGCCGCGCTTGACGGAAATCTTGGATGTTTTGAAAGAAAATGTGGCGAGTGAACGGATAGTGCTGCGCCTTAGCCGGAATATCCAGGCATCGGCAGAAAAAGAGTTTAAGCTTCGTGATGGGCAGGTTGTCTTTGGTCAGCCACCCAGCGGCCCGGTGATTTTTTCAGAAAATGGTGTTCGCTTTGAAGCGGAGGTCTTGCGTGGGCAAAAAACCGGATTCTTTCTCGACCAAAGAGAAAACCGACAGGAGGTTGGGTTTTTGGCGGCCGGCAAACGCGTGTTGAATGCGTTCAGTTTTTCCGGCGGATTTTCAGTCTATGCCGCGCGTGGTGGTGCGGCCAGCGTGACCGATCTGGATATCAGTGCGCACGCTTTGGAATCGGCGAAGCGTAACTTTGCGCTGAATCAAAATTTCCCCGCGGCTGCGGCGTGTCGCCATGAAACCGTGCAGGCGGATGCGTTTGAATGGATTGAAAAAGCGACGGCCAAGTTTGATCTGGTCGTGCTTGATCCGCCGTCACTCGCCAAGCGGGCGACGGAACGGGAGGGCGCGGTCCGGGCTTACGAGCGGGTGAATGCGCTTGGCATCAAGCTGCTGGCGCGGGAGGGGGTTCTGGTTGCCGGTTCCTGTTCAGCGCATGTGCCGGCGGCAGAGTTTTTCGAAGCGGTGCGGCATGCGGCGATGAAATCTGGACGTAAATTTTCCGAATTGAAAACCAAGCTGCACCCGCCAGATCATCCGGCGGGCTTCAAGGAGGCGGAATATTTGAAAGTGATTTACCTGAAATTTCTCACCTGAATTTTAGCGTGAATGTTTCAAGAGCCACGGGAACAGGTCCGGTTCAGCATAGGCTTGGGTCCAGCTATCGTGGCCGGCTTCGGGATAGATGGTGAGCTTGATATCTTCGCAGCCAACATTTTTCAAGGCGTTCACCATATGGGCGGATTCATCGGTGGGGACAGTGGTGTCCTTGCCGCCATGAAAGGCCCAGATGCCGAGACTTTTCATCTGGGCCAAGGTGGCGGGATCGTAATAGTGCGCGAGGACGATGCCGATGGTTTCGCCACCGCCACAGATGGGTGCGATCGCCGCAAACTTTTCCGGGTGATTCAAGCCCAGGTTCCATGTGCCGAAGCCACCCATGCTCAGGCCGGTGAGATAGACGCGGTGTTTGTCCACGGGATATTTATTTTCGATGTCATCCAAGAGCGCCAGGAGCAAATCTTCCGACCAGTTTTTTCCGGCGGGACAAAGCGGCGAGATGATGATGAAGCTTTTTGCGGCGGCGTCAATCTTGGCCGGGCCGTGTTTGGCAACGAGCCAGATATTGGTACCGCGTTCGCCCGCACCATGTAGAAACATGAGCAGTGGCCAGCGCTTTGCAGGTTCGGTGCCGTAACCTTCCGGCAGGGAAAGCAAGTAATTGGCGGCCAGCACCTGTTTGCGTTCGAGGGAAAATGTTTGCGGGGTTTGGCCGGATGTCATGGCAATGGGAGATTTAAGACTGTTGCAGGCGGTCAGGCCAAGCAGCAGCAGCGGCAGCAGAATGTTTATTCTTTTCACTTTTCTGAGGGAGATTCAAAACGGTTGGAGGCGCGGCGGCAAGTTCAATCCATGCACGATTGTCGCGTGGCATTCGCAATAATCTTTGCGTTCGGAATGCGGTTTGCCCAACATCTGCCGATGCCCCAACAACGCTGGCTTCGCATCATCCCGGTCGCGTTGATCATGTACACGATTTCGTATGTGGACCGCACGAACGTCTCCCTCGCGCTGGATCCGAACATCTCAAGCATGATGCGCGATCTGCTGATGGACGACCGGATGAAGGGCAGGGCGGCGGGGATATTCTTCATCGGTTATATTTTGTTGCAAGCGGCGGGCGGACATCTGGCGGGACGTTGGAGTGCGAAGAGGCTGGTTAGCCTGTGCCTGATCTTTTGGGGCGTTTGCGCGGTCGGGTGCGGTCTCTCGAAAAGCTTTCAACAGTTTGAGGTGATGCGTTTCCTTCTGGGGGTGGCGGAGAGCTGTGTTTTTCCGGCGACGGTCGTTTTGCTGGCCCATTGGTTTCCTCGCGCGGAACGCGCGCGGGCGAATGCCTTGTGGAATCTCTGTCAGCCGCTGGCCGTGGCCGCGTCGGCACCTGTCACCGGCTGGCTGCTCGGTGCTTATGGTTGGCAAACGATGTTAATCCTTGAAGGATGTTTGCCATTTTTGTGGCTGCCGATCTGGTGGTTTTTTATCAGCGACCGGCCGCAGGATGCGAAGTGGATTTCACCCGCAGAGAAAGAGCATCTGGAAACCGTATTGCAAGCCGAGGCGGATGAATTGGAGCCGGTGCAAGCAGTACCGTTCTGGCAGCGGATATTTCGCCGGGAAATCTTGGTGATGATCGTCATCAACTTCCTGCACAACTCTGCCGCTTACGGTTGCATGATATTTTTCACGGAAGGATTGAAATCGAAACATTTTAGCGCGGTGCAATATGGGTTTCTGTTCGCCGTGCCGTATGCAGTCACCGCCGTCATCATGGTGCTCAATTCGTGGCATTCGGATAAGACGGGCGAACGTCGCGGGCATGTGGCGCTGGTATATGCCATCAGCGGCGTGAGTTTGGTTTTGAGCGTGCTGACGCGCGATCACTTCTGGCCGGCTTATGCTTTCATGTGTCTGGCGATTCCCGGTCCGTTTGCGGCGCTGGCGCCGTTTTGGGCCATCCCGAGCGAGACGCTGCCGCGCAATGTGTTTGGACCGGTAATCGGTCTGGTGAACTCCATCGGCAACATCGGCGGGTTTGCCGGGCCATTCATTGTTGGCTGGCTCAAGACGGAATATCAGAGCACCGCGATTCCATTTAACGCCTTGGGCATCGGATTGCTGGTGGCGGCAGCGCTGGCTTTCTTGTTGCCCAGATCAACTTCCGGCCAGTCAGCACCGATTCAGGCCAGGCCAAAGGTTTGAATCACTTTCGCGACGATTTCTTCCGGGCTTTCTTCACGGTTGATGGTTAGGGCATCCATGGGCGGTTCAAGGGTTGCTAGCTGGCTGTCCAGCAGGCTGGCAGGCATGTAGTGACTGCTGCGGGCTTTGAGACGCGATTCGAGAACGGCCCGGGGCGCGGTTAGATATACGAATTGAACACGCCGGTCGCCGCTTTGAAGTTGCTCGCGGTATTTTGCTTTCAGCGCGGAGCACGTCAGCACTGCGAACGTATTCTTGGCGAGCGAATCGGAAATGATTTTTCGCAATGCCAGCAGCCACGACACCCGGTCCTCGTCCGTGAGGGGAATGCCGCTGCGCATCTTGGCGATGTTTTCCGGCGGATGAAAATCATCGCCTTCGTAAAAGATCGCGCCGGTCTTTTGGGCGAACAAGCGGGCGGCCGTGGTTTTGCCGGAGCCAGCGACGCCCATGAAGATGAGGACGCGCGGTGGACTGGAAGTCGCTCCGTTCACATGATTTTCAATTTCGGCAAATCTTGCGAGTCCACAAGGCCTACGGGTTCGCGCTTGGCATTGACGACGATCAGATCGTCAATGTTGCGCTCGTTGAAAATCTTCAAGGCTTCCATTGCCAGCGCATCCTCGCGAATGCAGATGGGATTGCGGGTCATGACATTTTTCAACGGTTCGGACAGGAGATTTTCGTCCGTGGCCATATGCCGGCGGAAATCGCCGTCAGTAAATACACCGGCTAGTTTGCCGCGTTTATCCACGACGGCAAGGCTGCCGGACTTGGCCTGCGTCATCACGAACAGGGCCTCCTTGATGGACAGGGTTTCCGGGGCGATGGCATTACGCGGGCCGCTGCGCATGATGTCGCCGACCTTGAGCAACATCGCACGGCCAATGGCGCCGCTCGGATGGTGCTTTGCGAAATCTTTCTGGGTGAAGCCACGCGCTTCGAGCACGGTCATCGCCAGCGCATCGACCATGACGAGCATGGCGGTGGTGCTGCTTGTGGGAGCAAGGTTGAAGGGGCAGGCCTCCTTCGGAACTTTCACGTTGAGCGAAATATCGCTGTGACGCGCGAGCGTGGATTTCACATTGCCGGTGAAGGCGATGATTTTCACCGAGAACCGTTTGAGCGCGGGCAACAGATTCAGCAGTTCCTCGGATTCGCCGGAATAGCTCAGGGCGAGGATGACGTCGCCATCGTTGATGATGCCGAGGTCGCCATGCAAGGCGTCCACGCTGTTGAGGACGACCGCGGTAGAGCCCGTACTGGTGAGCGTGGCCGCGATCTTGGAACCGACGTTGCCGGATTTGCCGATGCCGACGATGACAATCTTGCCACGCTTTTTCAGGACGTCCACGAGCGTTTCCACCGCGAGATCGAAAGAAGAATCCAATTGTGCGCGGACCGCTTTAAGCGCGGCGAGCTCGATATCAAAAACTTTTCGGGCGTGGGCGATGTGTGTCACGTAAGAAGAATTTAGATCTCGCTGCCGGTGGTGTACTGCTGCGTCACCCGGGCGAGGCGTTTGTTGTCGGCGCGGATGCGTGCGGCCAGCGTGCGGGCGGTGGCTTGCAAGAAAGGCGTGGCCAGCGCCGGCATTTCCCGCGTGAGGCGTTCGAACGAACCGGCGGAGAGGCGGAACAGCGTACTGTCCACATTGGCGAGGACATCCGCCGAACGCGGACCATGATCGAACAAAGCCATGTCGCCAAAAAAATCGCCGGGGCTGAACGTGGCCAGAATGGTTTCCTTGCCGCCGATCATGGTGCGGGCGCGGAGCTCGCCGCTCATCAGGAGATACATCGCATCGCTGGCATCGCCTTGATTGAAGAGCACCGTCCACTGGCTGACTTGCTGCACTTCGAGATATTCGGCGAGCTGGGCGAGCTGGGCGTCGTTCAATTCCGCGAGGATCTTGATGCGGCGCAGCATGCCCGGCTTGAAACCTTTTTGCGACGGCCTTTCCAAGGCGGGTTCGGGAACGATTCGGCCCGTGAAATAGGGACGCAATTCCGAGAGGTCAACGGCTTGCAACCACTTGGCGGCGTTGCGGGAAAAAACCCAGGTCTCGGGGATCACGCGTTCATCGCGAATCCAGTCGACCAAAGTGGATAGTTCGACGGGGCCATACGGCGTGTCATCGACACCCCAGATAAAGTAAAAATTTGCACCCGCTGATTCCATGTTGTCTTTTATTTACAAGCTGGTGGTGGCCTTGAAAAGGAAAAAGCGTTACTCCGCGTTCGGATACGAACCGAGGATCTTGACGAAGTTGCAATGCTGGCCCAGCAACTGGATGGCCTTGGCCACTTTAGGGTCTTGGAAATGCCCGGCGCAATCGACGAAGAAGAAATATTCCCACGCCTTGCGCTTGCTGGGGCGGGACTCGATCTTCGTCATGTTGATCTTGTATTTGCGGAAGGCCGCGATGGCTTCGTGCAACGCGCCCGCCTTGTCGGCCACGCTCAGCATGAGGCTCGTGCGGTCATCGCCGGTGGGCGGACTGCAAGTGCGGCCGAGCACGATGAAGCGCGTGACGTTCACCGTGTTGTCCTGGATGTCCTGCGCCAAAATCTTCAAGCCGTATTTCTCAGCGGCGAGCACGCCACCGAGGGCGGCGGCGTATTTTTCCTTCGCCGCGAGTTCGGCGGAGCGGGCGTTGGAAGAGGCCTCGATGATCTCCACGCGCGGCAAATTTTTAGCGAGCCAGTTGCGGCACTGCGCGAGCGATTGCGGATGGACGTACAGCTTCTTGATCTTTGCCATCGGCCAGTTGCTCATCAGACATTGCTGGATGCGCAGGACGATCTGCGAAACGATCTTCAGATCGCTGTCCACGAACATGTCCAGCGTATGCGTCACGACGCCTTCGGTGGAATTCTCAACGGGCACCACGCCGTAATCCGCCGTGCGCTTGCTGACCTCGGTGAACACATCCGCGATGGTCTTGTGCGCGGAGTAATTGAGGCTCGCGCCAAATTTCTGGATGGCCGCCTGATGCGTGAACGTCGCTTCGGGGCCGAAGTAGGCGATGGTCATCGTCTTCTCCAGCGCCAGCGCGCTGGACATGATCTCGCGGTAAATGGCGCGGAGCTGCTCGTTGGTGATCGGCCCGGAATTGTGTCCGCACACGCGTTCGAACACGATCCTTTCGCGATGCGGCGCATAGATCTCCTCGCCCGCCGCGAGCTTGATCTCGCCGATGGACAGCACATGCCGCGTGCGTTCGTTGAGCAACCGGACGATTTGCGCGTCCAGTTTGTCGATCGCCTGACGATGTTCGGAAAGGCTCATTGTGGAAAGGAAGAATGCAGAATTAAGAATGAAGAATCAAACTTGTTCGTATATCGGTGGTATGCGGCGTAGCGTCGGGCATCCTGCCTGACGTAGAGGGTGGCGTCCCCGCCACCCGGTGCCACGGTGAAACTTTTTAGGCAGACGAATTCGACCGCAACCTCCCAGCAACCCGCGATGAGTCCCTTCGCCCCCTTGGGGGAGAAGGCTAGGATGAGGGGGCGTTCGCGTCGCCAGCCATATAGCTTCATAAATTAAATAAGTGTGCCGCCAGACCTTCGTATTTCATGGTGGCCGTCCGCCAAGACCAGTCTCTGCGCTTGGTGCCCAGCCCGCCGCAGCGCCACCACATCATGGCAAAGCTCCCGCAGCCGGTTCCAATCCGCCTTCGACTCCCCGGCGTTCAGCTTCTGCGCCTCCACCAGATACCGCGCCGCCAACCACGCCGCCGTTTTATCCGCAATCGCACCTTGGGTCTCTT
>DASZCA010000411.1:0-2161 GCA_035943555.1 Verrucomicrobiia bacterium | reverse complement strand
TTCTGCGCGATGTCATCAAGTTGAACTACCGGCAGCGAAATTTCCGTATATTTGGTCCGGACGAAACGTTGTCCAACGGGCTGGAAGCCGTGTTTGAAGCGACCAACCGCCAATGGGATGCGGCGACGGCACCAAAAGATGAATTTCTCGCGCCCGCAGGCCGGGTCATGGAAATGTTGAGCGAGCATCAATGCGAAGGCTGGCTCGAGGGCTATCTGCTCACCGGGCGGCATGGGCTTTTTAACTGCTACGAGGCGTTCATCCACATCATTGATTCGATGTTCAACCAGCATGCGAAGTGGTTGAAGATCACGGCGCACCTGCCGTGGCGCCGGCCGATCGCCTCGTTGAACTATCTGCTGGCCTCGCACGTCTGGCGGCAGGATCACAATGGTTTTACGCATCAAGATCCGGGTTTCATCGATCATGTCGTGAACAAGAAGGCGGAAGTCGTGCGGGTTTATCTGCCGCCGGATGCCAACTGTTTGCTGTCGGTCATGGACCATTGCTTGCGCAGCCGTCATTACGTCAATGTGGTGATCGCGGGCAAACATCCGGCGCCGCAATGGCTGACCATGGAGGCGGCTTTGAAACATTGCACCGAGGGCATCGGCATCTGGCAATGGGCGAGCAACGACCAGGACAGCGCGCCCGACGTGGTCATGGCGTGTTGCGGTGATGTGCCCACGCTGGAGGCGCTGGCCGCCGTTTCCATCCTGCACGAACATCTGCCGGAACTGAAAATTCGGGTGGTCAATGTGGTGGACCTCATGCGGCTGCAACCTAAAAGCGAGCATCCGCACGGATTGAGCGATGCGGATTTTGACGAACTGTTCACGCGGGATAAACCGGTCATCTTCGCATTTCATGCCTATCCGTGGCTGATCCACCGGTTGACTTATCGCCGCACGAATCATCGCAACATCCATGTCCGCGGCTATAAGGAAGAAGGCACCATCACCACGCCCTTCGACATGACGGTGTTGAACGAGTTGGATCGTTTTCACCTGGTGATGGACACCATCGACCGCGTGCCGCAGAGCGGGCCGCACGGCGTTTATCTCAAGCAACAACTGAGGGACAGGCTGATTGAGCACAAGCAATACATTGATAAACACGGCGAAGACATGCCGGAAATTCGCAACTGGAAATGGACCGGAAAAACAGGCGGCTTATGAAGGAAACAAATCCCCACGGGCATTCGCCCGATAACGCCCATCGCAGCCATCGGCCTTATTGGAAACGGGCGCACCGCGATTGGCGCATCTGGTGTTTTTTCATTTTGATGCTGGTGGCCATGTTCATTTATTTGGCGACCGGTGACCTGAGATGGCGGGTTGGAACACAACCGCAGCAGCCGCGCCAGCCGATTTCTGCACCGGCGGGTAATTGAATTTTGCCGGCAATGTCCGCATGGAAACAAAAAACACATCAACCAATTGTGGGGCGATCACCGCCGTGCGGGGGAGCGTGGTGGATGTGCGGTTTGACGGGCATTTGCCGCCGATTCATTCGGTGCTGCATGCCGGGGCGGAGAACAAGATCATCATCGAGGTGCTGGCGCAACCGGATGCACGGCACGTGCGCGGGATCGCCTTGACCCCGACGCAAGGCCTGGCTCGTGGCATGGCGGTCACGGACACGGGCGGGCCGTTGAAGGCGCCGGTGGGCAAAGCCATTCTCTCGCGGATGTTCGATGTATTTGGCAATGCCATCGACCGCCAGCCGGCCCCGGCGGATGTCCAATGGCGTTCGGTGCACTGCGCGCCGCCACCGCTGGCGCGGCGTTCCACCAAATCGGAAATTTTTGAGACGGGTATCAAGGTCATCGATGTGCTGGTGCCGCTGGAACGCGGGGGCAAGGCGGGTCTCTTCGGCGGGGCGGGGGTCGGCAAGACGGTGCTGCTTACGGAGATGATCCACAACATGATCGGGCATCAACAGGGGGTGAGCATTTTTTGCGGCATCGGCGAGCGTTGTCGCGAGGGCGAGGAACTGTATCGCGACATGAAGGCGGCGGGCGTGCTGCCGAACATGGTGATGATCTTCGGCCAGATGAACGAGCCGCCGGGCAGCCGGTTTCGCGTGGGGCACACCGCGCTGACCATGGCCGAATATTTCCGCGATGACGAGCACCGCGACGTGCTGCTGCTCATAGATA
>DASZCA010000410.1:0-8326 GCA_035943555.1 Verrucomicrobiia bacterium | reverse complement strand
GCAGGAAGAGCCGCTGAAGACGGAGTGCCAGCATTTCATTGACTGCATCAAGTACGGGGCGACCCCGGTGAGCTGCGGCACGCGCGGCACCGAGCTGGTCAGCATCCTGGAGGCTTCCTCCGAGTCGCTCCGCAAGGGCGGCGCTCCAGTGCATTTCGGCAAATCACAAAACGGTCACGTGCCGGCGGCGGTGTCCGGCGTTCCCATCAAGATCACGGCACCCGCCTTGGCGGCCCGCGGCACACGCGCGAAGCGCGTTGCCGGCGCAAATGCCCGGCCTACGCTGGTCCTGAACGGCCATTGACCCGGCGCCATGAGTTCATCCAACGAGGCGATCCAACGGATCGCGCCGGATGTGAAGCTGGGCAAGGGTGTGCGCATTTTTGGTTTCACCAACCTGTATGGTTGTGAGATCGATGACGACACCAAGATCGGCACGTTCGTTGAAATCCAGAAGGGCTCGAAGATCGGCAAACGCTGCAAGGTTTCGAGCCATACGTTCATCTGCGAAGGCGTGACGGTGGAGGACGAGGTGTTTATCGGCCACAACGTTGTCTTCACGAATGACCGGTTTCCGCGCGCCACGGCGGGCGGACAATTGCAGACGGAGGCGGATTGGGTGTGCGTGCCCACGCTGGTGAAACGGGGCGCCTCGATCGGTTCCGGCGCAGTTTTGTTGTGCGGCATAACCATTGGCGAGAATGCGCTGGTGGGGGCGGGCAGCGTGGTGACGAAAGATGTCCCGGCCGGTGCGACCGTCGCTGGAAACCCGGCGCGGATTATGAAGCACGCAGCGAAAACCTGATAGAAGCGACCAAAGAATTTGTGGCCACGGAAAAATTTGCGCCGGCAGCGGCGCGGCGGTTAAACCCGCTTGAGAACCCGAATTGGGATGTGTTGTTGACCAGCCGTCCCGATTTTTCATTTTTCCATGGAACGGCCTGGGCGAGGGTGCTGACGGGTGCCTACGGATATGTACCGCATTATTTTTACACGGGCGATGCCGGATCGCCGGAGACTCTGCTGCCGTTGATGGAGGTGGACAGCTGGCTGACAGGGCGGCGCGGAATCGGGCTGCCATTCACGGATGAATGCGCGCCGCTGGGGGCGGAAAAAGAGGCGTTCGGGAAAATTTTTGACGGGGCGGTGGCGTTCGGGAAATCGCGCGGCTGGAAATACATCGAATTGCGCGGCGGCGGCAATCTGCTGGCCGGACCGGCGTCCGTCTCGTTTTACGGTCATAGCGTGGACCTAAAGATGGACGAGCGGGTGATATTTGAAAAAATGGACGGCTCGGCGCGCCGCGCGGTGCGCAAGGCGGAAAGCGAAGGAGTCACCGTGGAGGTTTCCCAGAGCCTTGAAGCAATGCGAGATTTTTACCGGTTGCAGTGTCTGACGCGCAAGCGGCATGGCTTGCCGCCCCAGCCATGGTCGTTTTTTGTGAACATTCACCGGCATATTCTGTCTCAGAATCTCGGCATGGTGACGGTGGCCAGCCATGCCGGCGAAAAAATAGCGGCGTCGGTGTACTTTTTTCTGGGCGGCCGGGCCATTTATAAATACGGGGCGTCGGATTTCGCGCGGCAGCATCTGCGCGGTTCGAATCTGGTGATGTGGGAAGCGATGAAATGGCTGGTCCGCCACGGGGCGAGCCGGTTGAATTTGGGTAAAACCTCGTTGGGAAACGAGGGTTTGCGGCGTTTTAAGCTGAATTTGGGCGCTCACGAGGAACGCGTGGGATATGTGAAGTATGACCTCCGGCAGGGACAGTTTGTGACCGAGGCCGATGGCGTGGAGGGGTGGCATAACGCGGTTTTTCGCGCCTTGCCGCTGTTTGCCTCGCGGGCGGCAGGAAGCCTGCTGTACCGCCATTGGGCGTGAATTTTGCTGATTGGTGACGGGAAATGCCTTTTAATATTGAACTAAAATGAATAGCGGCCGAAACATAGATCATGCAGCGCATCCGGCGCATCCGTTGCCTGGACCGGGCCTCACTTTGGTGGACATCTACTTTGTGGTGTTCCGCCGGAAATGGGTGATCCTTATCTGCGGTCTGCTCGGAATCGCGGCGGCGGCGGGCTACTACTTCATGCATCAGCCGAAGTATGAATCCTCGGCCAAGCTGATGATCAAATATGTTTCTGATTCACGTCCAGTAAACCCGGTGGATAACAGCGCGCAGGTCACCACCAGCGATCCGAATGCGGCCCTGTTGAATGCCGAAATGGACGTCCTGACCAGTTTTGACGTTTACGAACAGGTCGCTACCAATGTGGGCCCGGAAAAAATTCTCGCCAAGGTCGGCGGTGGCAGTGACGGGATCGTGGCCGCCGGGGTCATCAGTTCCGGTGTTAAAATCGTGCCTTCGCATGATAGCTCGGTCATTCAGATCACCTTCAGCCACCCGGATCGTAATGTTGTCGGCCCGGTGTTGGATGCGCTCATACAGGCCTATCGCGAGAAGCACATCAAAGTGCACAAATCGATCGCAATTCCGGATGATTTTCTCATGGAGAAGACCTCAGATCTGCAACAGCAAATCGCCCAGATCGATGAAGAGTTACGCCAGGCCAAGACCAATGCCGGCATTATCGACGTGGCTGACGCCGAGAAATCTTATTCTGATGAAATTGCCCTGTTGCGGCAGGAGCTTTTCAAGGCCGAGGCGGATCTGGCCGAACACCAGGCCAGCGTGTCGGACATGAACGCGGCGGCCAAGATATCTTCAACCAACGGAATGGGTGATGATCAGAAAATTCCGGACGATCTCATGATCCGGTACAAGGCCGCCTGTACGCGGATCGATTTCCTCCAAAAACGCCTGACGGAATTTTCGTACCAGGGTTTCACGGAAAGCAACAAACTGGTCGTGGAAGCGCGCGGGCAGATCAGCGATGCGACCAAGCTCAAGAGTTCGTTGGAGTCACAATGTCCGGCGCTGGCCGCCCTGGATTTTTCCACCGTGGCGGCATCTTCTTCTCCCACCGCGTCAAATAGCGGCATATCACCCCAGGTCACCTCCTTGCCTACGCGCATCAAGACATTGCGCGCCCAACTGGCGCAGGTCCAGGGTGAGGCCGTAAAAATGGGGGATGCGGAAGGCAAGATCAACGACCTGTTGCGCAAGAAAAAGATCAAAGAAAGCTATTTTGAAAATTTCAAAAGCCAGCTGGAGCACAAGCAGATCGATGAAGCGCTCGGACCCGGGCAGTTGTACTCGAACATCCCGATCATCGAAGATCCGACACCGCCATTCCGTGACTTTAAAAAGTTTTACAAGACGATCGGTGCTTTGCTGGTCGGCGGCTTTCTGTTCGGCATCGGGCTGGCATTCCTGATCGAATTCTATCTCGACCGCACCATCAAGCGTCCGATCGAGGTACAGACGAAGTTGAAGATCCCGTTCTTCCTCTCAATCCCGGACTTGAACCAGGGCAATCGCAAGGCGCTGGGCGCGCCCGTGCGCAAGCAGCTTGGGTATGCGAACGGCAAGGCCGCCGCCGGCGGCGCGGTGGCCGTGAAGGAAACCCCGCTCGAAGTGATGTCGTGGGAAGTGAACCGGCGTTTTGATTCCTATTACGATGCCTTGCGCGACCGTTTGGTGGTTTATTTTGAATCCATCAACCTTACCCGCAAACCGAAGCTGGTCGCGGTGACGAGCACCCACAAGGGCGCGGGTGTCAGCACCATCGCTGCCGGCCTGGCATCATCACTGTCGGAAACTGGCGACGGGCGCGTGTTGCTCGTCGATATGAACCTGGAAAATGGCGCGGCCCAGCAATTTTTCCAAGGCAAGCCGAGCTGCAAATTGGATGATGCGCTGGAAAGCGAAACCCGCGATGGCGCGCTGGTTTCGGAAAATCTATACGTCGTCACGGAAGACACCTTCACCGACAAACTGCCGCGCGCGCTGCCGAAACGCTTCGCCTCGCTCATCCCGAAGCTCAAGGCGAGCGATTATGATTATATCATCTTCGACATGCCGCCCGTCAGCCCGACGAGCGTCACCGCGCGCCTGTCCGGCTTCATGGACACGGTGATGCTAGTCATCGAATCGGAAAAGACCGATCAACAGGTCGTGCAACAAGCCAATGCGCTGCTGGCGCAATCCAAGGCGAACGTCACGGCCGTGCTGAACAAGACGAAGACTTACATCCCCGCCCGGTTGCACCAGGATTTCCTCTCGGACATTTGATTTTTGCCCGGCCATCCGCCTGACCTTTAATGATCAGCAACCGTTTATACTACCGGTTCAAGCCATATATTCCGTGGTCGCTACGCATGGCGGCCCGCCGCATTCTGGCGCGGCGGCAGCGCCTTTTTCATGCGGATACCTGGCCGATCAACGAGGCAGCCGGCAAGACCCCCGAAAACTGGCCGGGCTGGCCGGGCGGGAAAAAATTCGCGCTGGTGCTCACCCACGATGTGGAGGGGCCCAACGGTCTTGCGAAGGTGCGAGACCTGATGCGGTTGGAAAAATCGCTGGGATTCCGTTCCTCGTTCAATTTCATCCCGGAAGGCGAGTACCGCGTGGCGCCGGAATTTCGCGCGGAACTGGTGCGGGAAGGTTTTGAGGTCGGCGTTCACGATTTGCGGCATGACGGCAAGCTGTACTGGCCGCGCAGCGATTTTTCCACGAACGCGCAGAGCATCAACAATTATCTGGCAACGTGGGGTGCGCGTGGTTTTCGTTCCGGCTTCATGTTGCACGATCGCGACTGCCTGCACGAACTCGAGATCGAGTACGACGCCTCGACCTTTGACACCGATCCGTTTGAACCGCAACCGGAAGGGGCGCAGACCATTTTTCCGTTCTGGGTTGCGCGTCCGCAGGGCGGGGGCTACGTGGAACTGCCTTACACGTTGCCGCAGGATTCCACCCTCTTCCTGGTGCTAAAGGAAAAGACGCTGGACATCTGGAAGAAAAAAATCGACTGGATCGCGGTGCGCGGCGGCATGGCCCTGATCAATGTCCATCCGGATTATGTCGGGTTTGGTAATGGTAAATTGAAGGCCTCGGAATTTCCGGTGGCGCTGTATGAGGGGTTGCTCAAGTACGTCGCGGAAAAATACGGTGGCAGTCATTGGCACGCGCTGCCGCATGAAGTGGCCGGCTGGTATCGCGAGAACTGCGTGCCGGCGGCCAAACGGCAGCCGGCTGCAGCGACGACGGCCAATGGGGCGGTTGCGAAGAAAATATTTCAGGGCCAATCCACCGGCGTGGTGCTGTATTCGTACTATGCGACCGATCCGCGGCCGAAGCGGGAGGCGGAAGCGCTGGCTCGAGCGGGCATGCAGGTGGATGTCATCTGCCTGCGGAAAAACAGTGCCGAGCCGTGGCACGAAGTCATCAACGGCGTAAATGTCTACCACGCGCCGTTGAAACGCCGCCGGGCGGGCAAGGTCGTGTACATGGCGCAATACGCGTGGTTCTTGCTATGTGCCTTCTGGTTTTTGACGCTGCGCAGCTTCAAGAAACGTTACCGGCTCGTGCACGTGCACAACATGCCGGATTTCCTGGTGTTCAGCGCGTTGATACCCAAATTGCGTGGCGCAAAGGTGGTTTTGGATCTGCATGACCCGATGCCGGAATTGTTCCGCAGCATCTACAACATGCCGGAAGAACATTATGTGGTGCGCTGGTTGAAGGCCATGGAACGGCATAGCATCGGCTTTGCCCATCAAGTCCTGACGCCGAACCTGGCGTTCAAAAAACTGTTCACATCCCGAAGCTGCCAGCCGGAAAAGATCGAGACGGTCATGAATTCGCCGCAGACGACGATCTTTGATGCCGCCAAATACCCGGCGACGCCGGCCGGTACGGCGGCGGACCGCCCGTTCATCCTGATGTACCACGGACTGCTGGTAGAGCGGCATGGCCTGGACATCGCCATCCAAGCCGTGGCGAAATTGCGGGAGGCCATTCCCGGGCTACAGTTGCACATGTACGGCGAACCGACGGATTATTCGGAGACCATCGAGCGGCTGGTCCGGGAGTTGGACCTTGGTGACCGGGTGAAGTCCCACGGTTTTAAAAAGCTGGAGGAGATCGCACAGTGCATCTCGGGCATCGACATCGGGGTGATCCCCAACCGTTCCAGTTCGTTCACCCAGATCAATTTTCCCACCCGTATCTTTGAATATCTGGCGATGAAAAAGCCGGTCATCGTGCCCTCCACGCGGGGGATCCAGGATTATTTTGGCGAAGATGAAATCATCTATTTCATGGCCGGAGATGTCGACGATCTGGCGAAGCAGATTGAGTGGGCGTACCGCCATCCGGCGGAGTTGCAGGGCCGGATGGAACGGGGCCGGAAGATATACGATCACCACATCTGGAACCGGGAAGAACAGAAGATGATCGACCTGTTCGCCGGACTGATCGGCTGAGGCCGAAGTTTTTCAAGGGCGCACACGCCGCCCGCAATGCAGCAGAGTATGTTGAAGCGAATCACCCACTTTTTTTCCCAAGAAATCCCGGTCACGGAGCGGCCGCCGCGTTTGCCTGAGTTGGACGCCGCGCGCGGCCTGGCGATCATTTTTGTGGTCATCGGCCATATCATCTCCAAGGGTGAAGTGCCGGCGGACAATAACTGGTTCGTCGTGCTGATGGGGATGATCTATCAGTTTCACATGCCGTTTTTCATGGCTTTGGCGGGCATCACGTTTGCATTGTCGTTGCCGGTCTTTGGTTCCTGGGGGGAAATTCGTGCGTATTCGGTCAAACGGGTGAAGCCGCTCATGGTTCCTTTTGTCATTCTGGGGCTGGTGATCGTGGTGGGCAAACTGGTCGCGGTACATTTTTTGGAAGTGAGCAACCCGCCGGGAAGCCTTGGATACAGCCTGTTGATGCTCCTGTTTGATCCCACCGAAAGCGCCGTCCGTTTCTTGTGGTTCATCTATGTGCTGTCGATGTATCTGATCCTGATTCCGCCGCTTTTTCATATCGCCGGGCGGCGCCCGGTCCTGTTGCTCATGGTGGCGATTGTGCTCCAATTTTTTGACTGGCCGGAAGAGTTGGCGCTGCGGGCAGCGGTGGAATATCTCCCGTTTTTTGCCTTGGGCATGGTGCTATGGATCTATCGTGCGTGGTGGACACCGGTGGCCGGTTGGGCAGTTTGGTCCGGCCTGGCCGTATTCATCGGGCTGCTCATTTATTCTGACGGTCATACGATGCCCCGTTGGGTGACCGGCGCGGCTTCCATTGTGCCGCTGATCGGCCTGGTGCAACAGATGCCCGTTCTGCTTGAGAAATTCTTTGGCTATCTGGGCCAAAAGAGTTTGTCGATCTATCTGTTCAACGTCCCGGTCATGGGCCTCGTCAAAGGCGTTTTGTTTCTGATATTGCCCTGGGATGGACCTTATTTTTTCTTTTATTTTCCAGTATTGGTCGTTACGGGTACCGGCATTCCACTGACGATCAAGGTGCTGGCCACGAAATGGCTGCCCCGTGTGGCGAAGTTTATCTGACGATCCAAGAACATGTCACCCCTGATAGCCACCATCATCATCCTGCTTTTCGTAGGGTGGATGTTCCTGCGTGATTTTCGGGAAAGACCGAATGTGACGGGGGCGCTGTGGCTGCCGTTTTTCTGGGTGTTCATCAGCGGATCGCGATTTCCCTCGGGCTGGATGGAGATTCTGGGGTTGCATTTGGGTGGCAATTCCGTGGATGACGGTTCGCCATTGGACGCCCTGTTTTTCATGTTCCTGATCGCGGCGGGCCTTTACGTTCTCAAACAACGGCAGGTGAGCCTGGCCTGGTTCACGGCTAATAACCGGTGGGTCACCGCTTATCTGGTCTTTTGTCTGGTGGCCATCGTTTGGTCGGATATTCCATTGGTGGCTTTTAAACGCTGGATCAAGCTGTTTGGCCAGCCGGTGATGGTGCTGGTGCTCCTGACGGAACCGGATCCGATGGAATCTTTCACTCGGTTGATGAAGCGGCTGGCTTTTATTTGGATACCGATTTCAATTTTGTTTGCGCGTTATTACCCGAACTTGGGACGCGCTTTTGACGGGTGGACGGGCATGCCGATGAACACCGGCATCACCACCAACAAAAACATCCTTGGTTGCGATTGTTTCATTCTGGAACTGTTTTTCATCTGGTATTTCCTGCGCGTACGACGTCTGGAACCGGGAAGGGCCCGCAGGAATGAATTATGCCTGTGCGCGTTATTCATGCTGCTGACAGCCTGGGCGCTTCGTATGGCACACAGTTCGACCTCTTTGGGCGCACTTGTACTGGGAACCGTTCTGATGCTGGTGGTGGGGTTTGATTTTCTGGACCGGCGTCGCATCGGCACCTACATCGTAGTCACGG
>DASZCA010000409.1:0-11103 GCA_035943555.1 Verrucomicrobiia bacterium | reverse complement strand
GAAAAACTTATCCAATCCACGCGCCGCTGGGACGATGAGGCGGGCATCACGGAACAGATGCGCACGAAGGAAGACGCGCATGATTACCGGTATTTTCCCGAGCCCGACATGATGCCGCTGGCGCCGACGGATGCGTGGCTGGCCGAGGTGAAGTCGCAGGTGATCGAAATCCCGCTCGTTCGCAAGCAGCGGTTCATGCAGGACTTTCAACTGCCGGCAGGCGATGCTGAAGTGTTCAAGAGCAACGTCGCGCTGGGAAATTATTTTGAAGGGATTGCGAAATCAGCGAAGAATCCGAAGGCGGTTGCGAATTGGGTAATCAATAACTTGCAAGCGAAGCTAGCTGAGTCTATCCAGAAAGAATCCGCCGAGCAGGCGGCGATGGGCATGGAGACGGAGGATATGAAATTACCCTCGCTCGCGGATCTGAAATTCAAGCCGGAGGCATTGTTGGAACTGGTTGGTTTGGTGGAAGCCAAGACCATCAGCAGTTCGGCAGCGCAGCAGGTATTTGCCGAGATGTTTGAGAACGGCAAAGCCCCGGCGGCCATCGTACAAGAAAAAGGACTGGCGCAAGTCAGCGATACCGGCGCGATCGAGAAGTTTTGCGATGAAGCCATCGCGGCCAATCCGGCACCCGTGGCGGATTACAAAGCGGGCAAGGTGGCGGCGCTCAATTCGCTCAAGGGGCAGGTGATGAAGCTGTCCAAGGGCAAGGCCAACCCGGCGCTGGTCGGGGAGATTTTGGAACGGAAGTTGAAGGGGTAAGCTTTTGCAGCGGGCAAGTTGACAACCTGCGGGTATTGCGACAAACCTGCCGACTGCCAGTCGGCGATACGGCAGGCTGCCGGCCTGCGGTACGGGTCAATTCTGTTTGGCTTTCTCCAACTCCACCGCGTAGACCTGGTTGACGCCGCTCATGTTGCTACGGAAAATCAGCCATTTCATATCGGGCGAGAACATGCCGTTGGGTTCGAGGGCATAGTCATGCTTGCTCATGTTGACAAGGCGTTCGGAATGGAAGACACCGGTTTGGATCAGACTTTTGGTTTCGACGTTGCCGGCGGAACGGTCTTCGATGAGTTCGGGACGGAAGAGATACATCCACGTACCGTTGCTGGCGTGGGCGACCATCTTGTCATCTCCGCCATCGCTGGAGAAGAGGGTGCCATCGGGCGAGACGTTGAAGTGCACGCCCCATTCATCGCGTTGCATATGATACCAGGTGCGTTTGCCGGTCGCGATTTCATAGCCGGCAACCCAGAAATCTTCGCCGCGCGGGGTTTGCAGGTCGTACCAGATGGTTTTGCCATCGTTGCCGAAAAATTCGTGGCCCGCGATCTCCATGATCATGGTACGTTGGTGGATAAGCTGGAGGCCGGAACCGTCGGTGCGGATGGTCCAGATGCGGTCGACCTTGTGCCAAGGACCTTCGTGGCAGAACATCATGAGGGTGGGATCGGTCGGGGAGAATTGGAGATGGCCGAGCCAGTCGGTGCAGCGATCAATTTTTTTGGTTTCGCCGGTCTGGATGTTGTAGAAGAACAGTTCCATCGGGTAATGTTTGGCGAGGCGTTCTTCCATCATCGTGCCTTTTTTCTCGCGTTGGGCGTCCTGGCTTTGGATGTCGTTGCGGCGGTTCGGGCCGCCGTCGAAATAGGCGTTGGTACCCCAGTCATTGCGTTCGATGAACGTGCCGCCAAGAAGGGTTTCATCGGCATTGACGGTGGACACTTCCTGGCCGCGTTGGAGTTTGAGGATTTCTTTGGTATCGCCGGTGGTGGGATCGGTCACACACACAGTATGGTTGGTCATGCCGTCTGAGATCTTCGTCTGGCCAAAATAAATCTTACCCGTTTTGTGACCGACCATGATGACGTGGACACGGCCTTCGATGATCTTTTTGACGGCGTGCGTTTGCAGATCCACCAGCGCAATGCCATTGGAGGTGGTGATGACCATGCTTTTGCCATCGGGAGTGAACGGGTTCAGGTTGAAGTAGAGACTCTCGCTGCCCGGTTCGGTAGAAAGCTGAATGACGCGATGGCCAGTATCGGGATCGATCCATTGGGCGGGGGAAGTGTCTTGGGCGTGGAGAGAACTGACGGTAAGCAAGGAAATGGCGGCGGCGGCGGATAAAAAGAGCGGTTTCATGGCGTGAACGTTCATCACTAATGGCGGTTGGGTGAAATGATGGGCTAATTTTGGCAGAACGGCGGGGTTGCGCAATCAACACAACTGGTGATGGGGCCAATATGCCGAAGGTCCCGGCGATGCTCAGATAATGTGCAATTTATATTCCGTTCGAACGCTTCCGCCGGCTGACGCTGCGCTCGGCGGCGGGGACGGCGCAGCGCGCCGTCCCTACCACCACCGGACGGAAAGAATTTTTTTGGCCGGATTTTTCTTCCCTGCGAACGCCGATGTTTTACCTTCATGCGCGCAATGTTTTCAACTCCGATCAAATCCATCCATATCATCGGCATCGGCGGGACGGCGATGGCCTCCGCAGCCGGCGCGCTGCTCGACAAAGGTTTTTCCGTGACGGGCTCGGACCAGAATATTTACGAGCCGATGGCGTCGTTTCTGGCCTCCAAGAAAATCACCGTGACGAACGGGTATGATGAGCGCAACCTCGCCCACAAGCCCGATCTGGTGGTGATCGGCAACGCGATTTCACGCGGCAATCCGGAGGCGGAATATGTGCTGGATCACAAGCTGCGGTACTGCTCGCTGCCGGATCTGTTGCGCGAGTTTTTCATCCGGGGCAAACGATCGCTGGTCGTGAGCGGCACGCATGGCAAGACGACGACGACCTCGCTGCTTGCGTGGGTGTTTGAATCAGCAGGACTGAACCCAAGCTATCTGATCGGCGGCATCCCGAACAATTTTACGCAGGGCGCGCGGTTCACGGACAGCGAATGGTTCATCATCGAGGGCGATGAATATGACACGGCGTTTTTTGACAAGCGCAGCAAGTTCATCCATTACCAGCCGGAGGTCGCGATCATCAACAATCTGGAGTTCGATCACGCGGACATCTTTGAAAACCTGGCGGCGATCAAGAAGACGTTCTCGCATCTGATCCGGATCATCCCGCGCAATGGTCTGTTGCTGGGCAACGGGGACGACGAGAATCTCGCGCCGTTGCTGAACGTGACGCATTGTCCGGTGAAGAAATTCGGGCTGGGGGAACACAACGCGGTACAGGCTTTCAACATGCGCTATGGGCCGACGGCGACGGAGTTTGAGATCCCGAGCTTTAAGTTTCACCTGAACCTGGTCGGGGAATTGAACGTCCGCAACGCGCTGGCGGTGGTGGGCTGCGCGAAGCATTGCGGGCTTTCGAACAAGCAGATCCAGGCGGCGTTCGACACGTTCAAGGGCATCAAGCGGCGCATGGAAGTGAAGGGCATATCCGGCGGGGTGACGGTGATCGATGATTTTGGGCATCATCCGACGGCAATCCGGGAGACGATGCGGGCTCTGCGCTTGAAATATCCGCGCGAGAAAATCTGGGCGGTGTTCGAACCGCGCACGAACACGACGCGTCGCAATGTGTTCCAAGCGGAACTGGCGGAATCTTTCGCCGATGCCGACGGCGTGGTGGTAGCGCAGGTGGCGCGGTTGGAACTGCTCGCGCCTGGCGAACGGCTGGACCCGGAAAAAATGATGCAGGCGATCGGTGCGACGGGCAAACCGACGGCGTATTTGCCGGATGCGGACGCGATCGTCGATCATCTGGGCAAGCTGGTTCACGGCGGCGACGTGGTGGTGGTGTTCACCAACGGGGGGTTTGGGAACATCCATGCGAAGTTGTTGCAGCGGTTTGGGGCGAAGCGGTAGATCCTGTTTCTGAAACATTCAACACTCAACATTCAACACCCAACTTCGAAGGAAGGCGTAAAATGGGTGCATTGGGGAATTGAATGTTGAACTTTTCGCTGCTGTGCTTTGCAGCTTGATTTAATCCACCCTGGAAAATAAAAAAGCCCCGCCGTTGCCGGCGGGGCTTTTTGTTTAGCGGGAAGGTCAGGGCGTGGTTTGCTCGACGATGCGGTAGAAGCGCGTCGTGAAGTTGGTGCGCGAGGTATCTTGCAATTGCAACATGCCGTTCGTGAAGCTCAAAGCATTTGGCAGCGGAGTCCAGTTCACCATATCGGAGCTGACCAGGGCCTCAAAGTTGGCGAGGTCGGACGGTTGGAGCAGGCCGCCGTTGGCGTCGGTCGAGGTCAATTGCAGCGAGCCATCGGGCAGGATCTGCGGTGTGCCCAACAATTGCGGAACATTGACGCGCACGACAGCCACGCTGCTGGTGGCGACGCCGCTGATGTTGGTGACCGTGACATAATAACTGCCGGCGTTCGCGCGGGTCACATTGTTCATGCCGAGGGTAGAGGCGTTGGGGCCGACCGCCTGGCCATTTTTCCACCATTGATATTTTAACTGCGGCACGCCGATGGCGCCGACGGACAAGGTCACGTTGGCACCGAGATTGGCGACGACGGAGTTAGGCTGGTTGGTGATGACGGGCGGACCGGCGACAAAGGCAAACTGGTCGACGAATCCCGCATCGAGGCCGGAATCGAACGTAGCGTCCTTGGAGTAACGCCATTGCAGCAAGTTGGTGCCGGCGGGAACAGGGAAACTGGCCTGCTGCCAGTCCACTTCACCGGAGATGCTGCCTTGGACGGTGCCATTGACGCGGAACTCGAGCGTGTCGAAGAATTGTTCCGAAGAAACTTTCCACCAGAACGTCGCCTGGCCGGAGAAATTCGTGACGAGCGTGGTTTGCAGGATGGTTTCCTGTGAACCGCCGATGCTGCCGCTACGGGCGGCATCAAAGCCGTCGTGGGCGATGTTGGTCTGGCCGTACCACGGGGTGGAACCGGTGGTGGTCCAGTTCAGATTGGTGGCGTCCACGGCTTCACCGAGCGGAATCACCAGGGTGACCTTGGCGGGTTTGCTGACGGTGACGCCGTAGCTGTTGCTGGCGACGAGCTGATAGGCACCCGGCGGGAGCTGGCTGGGGGGATCGCCACGCAAGGTCAGAGTGTCGTTGGTGGCATTAGGGTAGTTGGTGCCATTCAACAACCACTGGTAGCGCACGGGTTGGACCCCGGCGGCCTTGGCCGCGAGCGTGATGGTGGCCACACCCAATTTTGAATAAGTCACTGTGCGGTTCCACGGTTGCACGGTGAAGAACGGGGCCCGGGTGCCGAAGAGGGCGATGTCATGATCGCCGCCGCTGGCGAGGCCGACGACGTTGGTCAGGTCGGGCGGGACAAAGTTATTCGAGGTGATGGTCCCGGGGTTGAAAAAGCCCCAAGAGACGACGGTGCCATCATTTTTCAGCGCCGTGACGTGCACACTGGAGGCGGAAATGGCGACGACATTGCTCAAGTTGGACGGCACCGGATAATTAGCAATGGAGCCGCCCCAATCCACCACCGTGCCATTGGCGCGCAACGCCGCGCTGATGCCGCTGCCGGCGGCGATGGCGATGACGTTGGTGAGGCCGAAAGGAACGGCCGTTGAACCGTCCGAACCATAGCCCCAAGCGACGACGGTGCCATCGTTCCGCAAGGCGAGGCTGTGCAGGCTGCCGGCGGCGATGGCGACGACGTTGGTGGCGGCGGAATTATTGGTCGCCTGTCCGTAGTTATTGCCTTGCGTTGCGCCCCAGCCGGTGACGGTGCCATCCGCCTTCAAAGCGAGGTCATGATAGCCGCCAGCGGCTATCGCAATGACGCTACTGAGGCCGGCGGGCGGGTTGGTCTGGCCGTAGCCAAAGTAACCCCAGGCATAGACGGTGCCATCGGACTTGAGAGCGAGGCTGGATTGATAATTGGCGGCGATGGCGGTGACGATGGAGTTGCTCAAGGCGGACACGTTGGTTTCGCCATAATTCACCGTGCCGGAAGCCCAAGAAGTGACTTTTCCATCCGAACCAAGGGCAAGATAATGTCCGTTCAGACTGGCGGAAGCGCCACCGGTGGCGAGGGCGATGCAATTGGTGACATTGACCGGCGGGTTGGTGATGGCCTGATAGCCCCAAGCACGGGCGAACAAAACGCGCACGCTGACCGGCGCGCTGGTGGTGCCGCTGACGAGATTGCTGACGGCGATGTAATACGTTCCGGATTGGGACGCGAGGGCAGGATCGAAGGTGAGCGTATCATTGGTCGCGTTGAACACGGGCAGATAACTTCTATTCGTGGGCGAGAAGAACCACTGATAGCGGAGCGGACCGCCGCCGAGCACGGTGCCGCTGTTGAAGGTGACTTTGCCGGCCTGATAGACGTTGGTGGCGGAAACGGTCGTCTGGCTCAGGAAAATAAGCGTGTTATTGCTGATGACGGTGACGGGGGCGGGCAGGCTGATGGCCGTGTTGATGATATTGCTAACGAACAACTGGTAGTTGCCGGCATTGGCGAGCTGGATATTGGGCAGCACCAATGTGTTGTTGGTGGCACCGGGGACATTGGTGCCGTTCAGGAGCCATTGGTAGCTTAACGGAAGGTTGATAATTTGCGGTCCGGCGCTGGAAGTCACCGGCGCGGCGGTGGCCGTGCCTTGCAAGGTGACATCGCGACCCACATACGCGGTGAGGCCCACGGGCGGTTGGGTGATCACGGGGCTGCCATCGTTCACCAGGGCGAGACCGTGAAAGGGCGAGGCGGCGACCGCGAGGGAATATAGATTGGTCAAAGCAGCGGGAGGATTGGTTTCGCCATTACCGGTATTATCCCCCCAAGCGACGACCCGTCCATTGGCACGAACCGCGAGACACAACGTCTGGCCGGATGAAGAGCCACTGGCGGAGATGGCGACGATATTGGTGAGGCCGGCGGGCAGGTTTGTGCCCGCGCCGCCGCCCCAAGCGACGACCGTGCCGTTGGTCTTCAGCGCCAGCCCATGAGAAGAGCCGGCGGCGATCGCCGTGACGCCGGCCAGCCCGACAGGAACATTTGTTCCATTGCCAGATCCCCAAGCGACGACCGTGCCGTCATTCCGCAAGGCAAGCGCAAACGGGTAGCCGACCGCGATGGCGGTGACGTGATTCAGCCCGGCAGGCGGGAGCGTGTTAAAGGGCAGGGATCCCCAACTGGTCACCGTTCCCTCGGCACGCAGCGCCAAGCCATACCGTAAACACATAGCAACTGAAACGACGTTGCTTAAAGCCGGCGGCGGCGATTGCCCCCAGCCAGCAACGGTGCCATCCGCCCGCAGCGCGACAGCCTCATAATTGTCAGCCGAGGCGGCAATGGCCACCGCATTGGTGGCATTGGCCGGGACATTGGTGATCGAGGTGCTGCCCCACGAAGCGACGGTTCCATCGGCCCGCAGCGCGAAGCCGGCCTGATATGTTCCGGCGATGCTGATGACATTGCTCAAGCCGGGCGGCGGCAGCGATTCATTGTTAAGGTTTCTGCCCCACGCGGCGACGGAGCCAAAGGTCAGTTGCGCATCCGCGCTGGTGGCGACGCCGACGGAGTTGCTGGCGACAAGATGGTATAAGCCGGCATTGTCAACAGTCACGGCGGAGTTCGTGTAGCTGGCTTTCGTCGCTCCCGGGATGTTGGTGCCGTTCAACTGCCACTGGTAAACCGGGGTGGGAATGCCCGAGGCCGAGGCGATAAAAATGGTCGGCAAGCCAGGCGGCACAGAACGGCCAACGGGTTGCAACGTGATGGTGGGCGGGATCATCACGGTCAGCGAAGCGGAGGCGCTGGCGGAGCCGGTGACGTTGGTGACGGTCACAGAATAGCTGCCGGCATCGGCCGTGGTGAGATTGGAGATGGCCAGGCTGGCGGTGGCGGAACCGGAAATGTGGAGGCCGTCATCCGCGAGCAGGTTGCCGTTCAAACTCCATTGATAAACATAAGGCGGTGTGCCGCCCACGACGACGGAGAAGGTGACGTTCGAACCGGCCGGCACGGACTGGCTGACGGGCGGGACAATGATGCTGGGCGGCAGGATGACCGGGGTCAGCACGGCGACGGAACTGGTGGTGACGCCGACGAAATTCGAGGCGACGATAAAATAATTGCCGCCGTCATTCAGGTTCACATTCGCGATGTTCAACACCGCGTTGGTGGAACCACTGATGCGTCCGTTGTCGGCGAGCGGTGCATTGTTGAAATACCACTGCTGGGTGATCGGCTGCGTGCCGGTGATGGCAGTGGTGAGAGTGGCGTTGCTGCTGACGACCACGAAAATGTTCGTGGGTTGCGGGTTGAAAGCCGGCGGCGTCAGGTAGTTCAGATGGAACACCAAGTTGCCGACATGGCCGTCGTAACCGCCCGCGAGGAAGTAGTAGGTCGTACCCGCCGTGGCCGGGATGCTGAGGGCGGAAGTCACGCCGTCACTGTCGTCATCGCAAGCGACTTCAGTGAAGGAGCCGCAGCCGCCGGTGTAGATGGCGAGGCCAGTGTCGAAATCACTGCCGAGCGTATCGACCAGGAGCAGGCCGCTGGAGGCTGGCGTGAACTGGTACCAGACGCCATTGCCGAAACCATCGATGCAATCGGGTGTCGGATCAGCATAGGAACTGGCCTTCACCGTGGATTGGAGATTGGAATAACTGTAACTGGTGATGACCACCGCGCCGCTGCACAAGTCATTCGAGACGGTGTCGATGACCTTGAGCGTGGCGTTGGTGCTGACGGCGGATCCGTAAGCGTTGGTGACGAGGCAACTGAACTTGCTGCCGGAGTCAGCGAGCTGAGCGGCGGGCAGGGCATAGGTGGAATTAGTCGCGCCGGGGATCAGCACGTTGTTGCGTTGCCAGAAATAACTTAACGGGTCGCTGCCGGTGGCCGTGACGCTAAAGGCCGCGAGGCTGCCGAGCAGGACGACCTGGCTGGGCGTCTGAGACAGGATGGCGGGCGGCACCGCCGGGACGAAGACGGTGAGCGTGGCGTTGGAACTGATGGCCGTGCCGACGATGTTGGAGACGAGCACGGAATAAGTTCCGGCCTGCGCGGGTGAGACGTTCGGCAAATTCAAAACGGCGTTGGTCGCGCCGGAAATGTTCGTACCGTTGAAACTCCATTGATAGATCAACGGCTGCGCGCCGGTGGCGGTCACGCTGAAGACCGCGGTGTTGTTGACGGTGACCGTGAGGTTCGTCGGCTGCGCGGTTATTGCCGGGGCGGCTGAGGGCGCGGCGAACGGCATCTGGTTTTGATAGATCTGGATGTTGTTATCGTAGGAGTTGGCGAAGAGGATGTCGGGCCGGCCATCGCCATCGAGGTCGCCCACGGACACGCCCCAAGCATTCCAGCCGGTGGAAAGTTCGACTTGAGTTGCCAGTGAACTGCTGGTCAAGGTGCCGGGCGTACTCAGGTTTTGGAAAACATTGATCAGGCTGTTCAATTCCGCATCTACGATCAGATCCGGCTTGCCGTCGCCATTGATATCACCGACGGCAATGGTATGGCCGCGACCATTGAGCGAATAATCAATGCGGGGGCCGAATGAATTGGTCGTGAGATTTCCGCCGGAATTCAGGTTTTGAATCACGGAGAAGGTCTGGGGCAGGTAAGCGGTGATCGCGAGGTCGGGTTTGTTGTCGCCATCAATATCGACAATCGCCACACACATCGCCCCCGATGGAACCGTGAGGTCGATCTTGGGGGCGAAAGAGGCTGTGGTGATGTTGCCGGGTGACGTGATGATGTTTTGGAGCACGGAAACGGTGCCTGCGTTGCCGTTGGCCACCGCCAAATCCGGCCGGCCATCGCCGTTCAAATCGCCCACGGCGACGCGATCGGCGCCGGCGCCGGTGGTGATGTCAACTTTGGGCGCGAAGGAATTTGTCGTCAGCGTTCCGATGGTGCCGGTGTTGCGCAGGATGGAAATGGTGCCGTCAGTGGTGTTGGCGGCGATGATGTCGGGCCGTCCGTCCCCGTCCAGATCACAGACCGCGATCCCTTGGGGTTGAACGCCCGTCGCAAAATCCACCCGGGTCGCAAACGAACCGGACGTGAGATTGCCCGGGGTGCTGGTGTTGCGATATACCGATACCAGGTTGTCACCGAACTCGGTGACGATGATGTCCAGTTTCCCATCGCCATCCACATCCGCCACGGTGACGTTGTTTGGGCTATAGGTACCCGAGGTGGCCGCGATATCAACCCGGGGGGCGAACGAACCGGCACTCAAGGTGCCGTTAGTGCTGATGTTCCGGAAAATCGAGAGGCTATTATTGTAGACATTGACAACAATGAGGTCGGGTTTGCCGTCACCGTCCAGATCGGCGATCACGGTCTGACCGGGGCCATTGGGTGTGCCGAGATTGAAACTCGGGGCGAAACTGCCGGTGGTAATGGTCGAGCCGCCGCCATTGTAAGTTGGCATAAACGGCCGGCTGGAGGCGGCCGTCAAACCGCCGACGGTAACAGTGATGGGGCTGAACGTGGCGCTGACGGGAGCCAGCACAGTCAGGGCGACGGGATTGGCGGCGATCACATACGCCTGTACCGCGCCGAAATAAACGATGTTCGCTGAAGCCGTGGCGCTGAAGTTCGTGCCGAAGATGGTGACGACGGCGCCATTGGTGCCGGAAGCGGGTGCGACATTGTAGATGGCCGGGACGGCGGATACGGCCGGCGTGAGAGAGCATTTACCGGCCGAGCCGGCGTTATAGATGGCGGCGACATCGCTGGCAGAGAGGGCGCGTTGGTACAGTGACAGTTCATCAATGGTGCCATTGAACGGTGTCACATAACCGGCGGTGTTTTGGCTGCCGATCAGCAACGACTCGCTGTTGGAGAGCGAGCCGAGGTGCGTGGTGGTATCAAAGGTCGACACGTTGGTGCCATCGACAAACAACTGGCCGCCGGTGGCGGAACCGCGTTGGACCGAGCACGCCACATGATGAAACTTGCCGTCATAGAGATTTGGTCCCGCAGCGACGATGATGCCGCCGATGTTGATGGGGGCATCGCCATAGACGATCTCCAACTGGCCGGAGCCGTTAACATGAAGGATGTAGCCGATATAGTGTTGCGGATCAGCGGCATAGCGTTTGGCCACAATCGACTCTTCGTTAGCCGGCGAGTTGCCGGGGGCCGGCAGCGGCTGGATCCAGGCTTC
>DASZCA010000408.1:0-51972 GCA_035943555.1 Verrucomicrobiia bacterium | reverse complement strand
GCATCTGAAAAACCGGCCCATCACGCTCAAACGTTATCCGGACGGTGTCGAAGGCTTTTTCTTCTATGAAAAACAATGCCCGGCCTCGCGCCCCAAATCCATGAAAACGGCGGATGTCGCTCGCAAGGACGGCAGCACGATCAATTATTGCGTGATGAACGACCTGCCCACACTCGTCTGGGCGGCCAACCTCGCAGATTTGGAACTGCACACATTTTTGCATCGCGCCCCGGCCATCGATACGCCGCTGTCGCTTGCCTTCGACCTGGACCCCGGCTCGCCGGCGGACATTGTACAGTGTTGCCAGGTCGGCCTCTGGCTGCGCGATCTGTTTAAAAAACTGAAGCTCGAATGTTTCCCCAAAACTTCCGGCTCGAAGGGGCTGCAAGTCTTCGTGCCGCTCAACACCCGTGTGACCTACGAAAAAACCAAGGCCTTCGCCCATGCCGTGGCCGGAACTTTGGAACGCGAATTCCCCAAAATTGTCGTCTCCAAAATGCAAAAACATCTGCGCCCCGGCAAAGTCCTCGTTGATTGGAGCCAGAATGATCCCCACAAAACTACCGTCTCCGTCTACTCCCTCCGCGCCAAAGAACACCCCACCGTATCCACCCCCGTCACATGGGACGAAGTCGCCCACGCCCTGAAAAAGAAAAATGCCAAGCTGCTCACTTTTGAAGCCGATGACGTTTTAAAACGGGTGAAAAAACACGGCGACCTGTTCGCCCAGATATTAAAATTGAAACAAAAATTGCCCGTGTTAGCTATTCATCGAGATTAACCCTTGCCTGCCAGCACCCATTCCATTTTCTCTTCCAATTCCGCCTGCAATTTCTCCCAGTCGTTGATCCGTTTGCACAAGAAATCCTTCTGGGCGACTTCATCCGCCGGAAACGTTCCATCCCCCTGAAAGAGGGGTAGGCAAAGCGGCTGAAAACTGGAATGCTTTTGCGCTGATTCCCACCGCAAAAAAACTGGCCGTGTCATATATATGCGTTTCAATGCCCGCCGTCCTAAAAGCAGCGCTCGGATGAAACTCGCCGTCTTGGCTGGCCGGTGCCGGATCCTGGCGCCGCTGGCGGCCCTGCTGCTCGCGGCCGGCACAACCATGGCCGGCAACATCGTGGGCTACGTTGCCAACTGGAACGGAAATCCCACTTTCATCCAATACGGCAAATTCACCCATCTCAATTTTTCCTTTGCCGAATGCACTGCCGCCGGCGGGCTTACCTGCGACACCACGTATCTGGGTTCAGTCGTGTCCAAGGCCCATGCCGCCGGCGTGAAGGTGCTCATCTCCATCGGCGGTGCCTCCAATGGCGGCACCATGACCACCGCCATGCGCAACGCCCGCACCAACCTGACCGCGAACATCGAGGCTTTCGTCCAAAACTGGAATCTGGATGGCGCGGATATCGACTGGGAGGCGCCGGCGAACGCCTCGGATGGCGCTCTGTTCAACAGCCTGGTACAGACGCTCTCCACGGACCTGCACCCGCAGGGAAAGCTGGTCACCGCCGCGCTGGATACCGGCGACTGGTTCGGCATGTATATTCCCGCCACCTCCTTTGCGTATCTCGACCTGTTGAACATCATGGCCTATGACTCGGGCGGGGACTATTATTTCAGCAGCGGCCTCACCTATTGGACCGGACGCGGCGTGCCCAAGGCCAAGCTCATGATGGGCGTCGGTTTTTTTGGCAACCCCACCAGCGGCTCCGGCGGGGAGAAAGATTACAAGGCCATCGTGGCCACCGATACCAACGCGCCTTATGTGGATGCCTCCAACGGCTATCAATACAACGGCCTTCCCTCCATGGTGGCGAAGACACAGGTGGCCAAGTCGGCGGCAGGCGGCATCATGATCTGGGAACTCTCCCAGGATACGACCGGCGCTACATCGCTGATGAACGCGATCTATAACACCATGGTTTCAAGCAATTACGCCCCCATCGGAATAATTGTCAGCCTGCGCGCCCAGGCCGATACCAATTATGTTTCCGCCGCCAACGCCGGGGCCGGCGCGCTCATCGCCAACCGCACCAACGCGGGCCCGGCGGAATTGTTCCAAGTGGTGGACCTTGGCCAGCACAATGTCGCCCTCCTGTCCCAAGCCAACCGGAAATATGTGACTGCTGCCAGCACCACCAGTCCGCTGATCGCCAGCAAAACTTCCGTCGGCACCAATCAAACCTTCACCTGGCAGATCAACGCCAACCGGACCGTGTCGCTCTGGTCGCCCGTCAACAACGCCTACGTTTGCGCCGACCTGAAAAAGGGCGTCCCGCCCAATTTGTGGGCCAACCGCGCGACCGCCAGCGGCTGGGAAAGCTATGTGGTGACCAAAGCCATGCCGCTGGGCATCCAAGTATCCGGTTCAAAAGTCGTGCTTAATCTGCCGACCAGTCTCGGCCAAACGTCTCAAATCGAGCGGGCCGACAGTTTGACCGCACCGGCTTGGACACCCCTGGGCGGTTCGGTGATGGGCACCGGCGCAACGATCTCGATCACCAACACGATGACTAATGCCCCGCGCTTCTTCCGGGTCAACAGCCAGTAAAAGCAAATGCGACACCTGTTTCCCAAATCTAAATTGATGAACCTCATCCGCTCCTTGCCTTTTGCGGGCCTGATCGCCGCCATGGTATGCCTGCCCGTCGCCCAGTGTGCCGCCGGCCCCCAGCTCACTCCGGATGGACTGACCAAAACGCTCGCGATCGGCGCGGACGCGCCGGATTTTAATCTGCGCGGCGTGGATGGCAAAAAACACTCGTTGAAAGACTACGCCAGCGCCAAAATTTTGATGATTGTCTTCACGGCCAACCACTGCAAAACGGCCCAAGCCTACGAGGACCGGCTCAAACAGATCGTCATCGACTACCAGGACAGGGGCGTCAAGGTGGTCGCCATCGGGGCCAATGATCCGCAGGCCCTCAGCCTCAGCGAAATGGTTTACTCCGACATGGGTGATTCCTTTGAAGAGATGAAAACCCGCGCCAAGGAGCGTAATTTTAATTACCCCTACCTTTACGACGGGGATACACAAACCACCGCCCGCGCTTACGGCCCCGTCGCCACGCCACATGTCTTCATTTTCGATCAGGCGCGCAAACTTCGTTATGTGGGGCACATCGATAACTCGGAAAATACCAACGGCGTCACGCATCAGGATGCCCGCGCCGCGTTGGATGCGTTGCTGGCCGGTCAACCCGTGCCGGTGGAAAAAACCAAGACCTTTGGCTGTTCCATCAAATGGTCGGAGAAAAAAACCGCCGCCGCCCGCGAACTGGCGGAAATGGAGCAGGAACCCGTCACCTTGGAACTGGCCGATGCCTCAACCATCCAAGCCTTGGTGAAAAACGACGGACCCAAATTGCGCCTCATCAACGTCTGGGCCACCACCTGCGGCCCGTGCCTGCATGAACTCCCGGAGCTGGTCACCATGAACCGCATGTACCGCAACGGCGATTTTGAGGTCGTCACCATCAGCGCGGACGATCTGGACCGGAAAGGCAAAGTCCTCGCCGCCCTGCAACAAAGAAAAGTGGCCTGCCGCAATTACCTCTTCAGCCAGCCGGACAAGGACGCCCTCGCCACCGCCCTCGATCCCGCCTGGCCGGGCGGACTGCCCTTTTCCATCCTGGTCGCACCCGGCGGAAAAATCATCCTGCGCCAGATGGGCGAAATGGATGTGATGAAATTTAAAAAGGCGATCGCCTATTTTCCCGGCCGCTGACTGCGCCGGTCAAATTTTCGACCCTTGAAACGGGCCTGTTATCTGTTCTTCCCCGCCCGCACCCGCTGCTTCTTGTCCTCCAGTTCCGCCTGCAATTTCTTCCGGTCGTTCATCAGTTGTTCACGCAGGGAATCTTCTTTGGCCACATCATCCGCCGCCTTGGCCATCTCGCTGTTCAGCGCGATTTCGCGCGCGGCGATCAGCCCGGCGTATTTGGAATCCAGTTCGGCCAGTTCTTTTTTCTGGGTGCCGGAGAGCTTCACGGTCGGCGCGGTTTTGTTCAGGCGTTCCATCGCAAGTTCGTAGGCGGATTTCATATCGTTTTGGTATTTGGATTTGGCGGCGCGGGCTTGATATCAACCATCAACTCAGCACTATCAACTTTTTTCTTCTTCCACGGCTGGCTGGGAAATTTCATGGGTGCGGGCGCCGGCTTGGACATCTGTAATTCGGAAGGTGCTTCCGCTTCCGTTTCCGTTTTGGGCGCGGCCGCCGTCTTGGCTTCTTCACGCCAGGACTCGATCTTGGCCTGCAAGCCGTGTTTCTCGGCGGTGACCTTGTCGCCGGACTTCATGTAGAAAAGGGACAGGTTGGTGTGAACAAGTTGTTCACGCGGGCGCAATTTCTCCGCTTTTAGGCCCTCGGCGATGGCTGCCGGATAATCACCGAGCCGGTAATGCGCCATGCCGAGCGCAAGCTGCGCATCGAAATTCTGCGGGTCTTGCGTCAGCACAGCCTGCAGCTTGCCCGTGGCCGAGGCGTATTCGCCCTGGCTGTAATCGAACATCGCGTCGTCGTATTGTTCCTGTAATGTCATGGTGACCAAGCAACGCTAACCGCGAATACCGGCTTCGGCAAGCCAAGGGAACTGACACTCCCCCGATGCACAAATTCAAAAACATTTTTAACTCATATAAACACCACAGCCTCAAGGCCGCACCGAATCCCAGCCTGATATTGCCCCCCAGCAATCATTAACATTACTTATTTTATTCAAAAACGACTCAGCCTTCGTTTTAACAACTTTTATAATACTCTAATAATCAATTAGATATAACTTGCATTAGAAATTGACACATTACCCTTATGTCCTTAATGTGATAGAGCAATGGTGTCGCACTGAAATGTCTTCAGGCGTTAAATCCACTTTGCCGAAGTAATTCTCTAGTTCCAAGGTTCCTTATGAGTAATGCAACAACGGGCGCACCGTCGTCAGGCGGCGCGTCGAAAGTTTCGTCGATCAACGAAGCGGTCATCCGCATCGCGGGCAATTCGCAGGACGGCATCCAGGCCATCGGCGGTTTCCTCGCGCGCCTCGCCGGCCGCAGCGAACAGGAAGTCATGACGTTCATGACCATTCCCGCCACCATTTCCGGCGGCGCCTCCATCTTTCAGGTCCGCATGGGCAGCGGCGAGGTTCTCAGCTCCGGCGACGAAGCTGACATCCTGCTCGCTTTTTACCAGCACAGCTACGAAGACCATCTGAACTCCCTCAAAAAGGGCGGCATCGTCCTCTACGATTCCGACCACGTGCAGCCGAAGCCGGAATTGCAGGGCGATTATCACCACGTTGGCGTCCCGATCTCCGGCCTTACGGTCGAGGCCATCGGCGGCACGGCCAAGGACAAGGGCAAAAACATCTACGCGCTCGGCCTGATCGCCAAGATGTTCGACCTGAACGTTCCGAAGCTCGAAAAATTGCTCGGCGAACGTTTCACCGGCAAAGACCCCAGCATCTTGAACAACGCGCTCGCCGCATTCCATGCCGGTTACTCGCATTCGCTCGGCAACATCCTCGAGACTTTCAAGTTCGTTGACGCCAACAAGAAAGACGGCCATCAGGTCGTCATGAACGGCAACGAAGCCATCGGTTACGGCCTCATCGCCGCCGGCGTGCGCTTCGGCGCGGGTTATCCCATCACGCCGTGGTCCGACATCATGGAATTGCTCCGCCGCGAACTGCCGAAATACGGCGGCTCCTTCATCCAGACGGAAGACGAAATCGCCGCGATCTCCATGGCGATCGGCGCCAGCTACGCCGGACGCGTCGCCGTCACCGGTTCCAGCGGCCCCGGCATCTCGCTCAAGACCGAAGCCCTCGGCTGGGCGATCATGGCGGAAATGCCGCTCGTCATCATCGACGTGCAACGCGGCGGCCCCTCCACCGGCATGCCGACGAACATTGAACAGTCCGACCTCAATATCGCCATCAACGGCGGGCACGGTGATTCACCCCGCGTGGTCATCGCCCCGGCGAACGTCGAAGATTGTTTCTACATGTCCATCGAGGCCGTGAACATCGCCCGCAAATACAGCGTCCCGGTGATTCTGTTGAGCGATCAGGGCATCGCCACCCGCATCGAGGCGTTTGTGGAACCGAATCTCGAAAAAGTTTGCCAGGACATCTCGCCTGACTTCACCCCCGTGGCCGACCACAAGCCGTACGATCTGTCCGCGAAGGACGGCATCACTACGCACGTCCCGCCCGGCACCAAGATTCTCAGCGGCAAATATCCGATCGCCACCGGTTTGGAACACGATGAGCTCGGCCATCCGACCGGCTCTCCGAAATTGCACACGCTGATGACCGCGAAACGCCGCAAGAAATTGCAGGCGCTCGGCGCCAGCCTGCCGGTGCCGAAAGTGTACGGCCCGCCGGAGGGCAATGTCCTGCTCGTCGGCTGGGGTTCCACCGAGGGTCCCATCAAGGAAGCCGTCGATCGCGCCCGCGCGGCCGGCGACAGCGTGTCCTCGATCCACATCCGCCACGTCAACCCGTTGCCGAACGGCCTCGAAAACATTTTCGCCGGTTTCAACCACGTGCTCGTGGTCGAAATGAATGACGAAGGCCTCTACGGTTTCGGCCAGCTCGGCCAGATCCTCCGCGCCCGCTATTGCGATCCGAAGATCCAGGGCATCAACAAGACCGACGGCCTCACCTGGAAGGTGAAGGAAATCCTCGAACGCGCCAAAACCAACGTGGCCGCCGGCCTCCGCAAAATTTGATCCAACTTTTAACCGCCTACTATTATGAGCGAAACTTTGATTGTTAATCCGGCCAACGCCGCCATCAGCACCACCACGCCGCCCGAAGGGGAACGCAAGGGGCTGACCAAAAAAGAGATCGCCGCCGATCACCCGACGTGGTGCCCCGGCTGCGGCGATTTCTCCGTGCTCGCACTGTATTTCAAGCTGATTGAAAAACGCAAGATGTGGCACGAGAAGATCACCACCGTCGCGGGCATCGGCTGTTCCAGCCGTTTCCCGTATTTCGTACAGGCCCACGGCGCGCATTTCATCCATGGTCGCGCCCTGCCCTTCGCCAGCGGCATCTCGCTGACCCGCCCCGACCTGCATGTGTTCGTGTTCGGCGGCGATGGCGACGCCTTCTCCATCGGCGGCAACCATTTCAACCATACCGCGCGCAAAAACGTCAAGATGACCTATTGCGTCATGGACAACTGGGTGTATGGCCTGACCAAGAAACAGACCTCGCCCACGTCACCGCTCGGCTTCAAGAGCAAGACTGATCAATGGGGCGCGGTCGATTATCCGATCAACCCGATGAAGCAGGCAATCTCCGCCGGCGCCACCTTCGTCGCGCGCACCACGCACACGAATCCGAACCACGTTCTCCAAATGATGGAAGCCGCCATGGATCATGACGGTTTTAGCTTCATCGAATGCCTCAGCGAATGCGTGGAATTCTATGAAGGCGCGTTCGACGCCAGCAACCCGCGCAAAGGCGGCGTGTTCGCCGAAGTGCCCAAGACGCACGACGTCACCGATGAATTCGCGGCCTACAAGCTCGCCAGCGAACCGTTCCCTGGCAACTTCGGCATCTTCTATAAGGTCAACAAGCCGACCAAGAACGCCAAGGAAGCCGAGATCAACAAGAGCTTCCTGGACAAGACCAAGGGCATGCAACCCTGGCAGATCCTGCAGAAGAACTTTGACCGGATGAAGTAATTTCGCATTTACGATTTGCGATATACGGGCCCGGTGCAAACCGGGCCCGTAGTTTTTTATGGCAGATCAAACCGGCTACAATCGTGCAAGGGCTTGCAAAAACGGGTTTGGAAGCGTAAGAATTAAGCATGACTTTTAAGCGCATCACCAGCGATCCGCAGCGGATGAACGGCCAGCCGTGCATCCGCAGTCTTCGCCTGACTGTGCGCCGGGTAATCGAAGCTGTCGCCACCTACCCCGACCGAAATGATTTAAAAAAGGAATATCCCGAATTGGAGGAAGCCGACATTCAAGAGGCCCTTGCCTACGCGGCAGCAAATCTCGAAGATAAAGTGATTCAACTGGCTCCGGCCAAATGAAATTGCTTTTAGATCAGGGAACGCCCCGGTCAGCGGCTTCCATTCTGCGCAAGTCGGGCTTTGACGCCGTGCATACCGCTGAAATTGGCATGGCCGAATCAAGTGATCAAAAAATTCTCCAACGGGCATTTGATGACCTCCGCGTCGTCGTGACTTTGGACGCAGACTTTCACACAATTCTGGCACTATCCCAAGCCCGCCAGCCATCCGTCATCCGCATCCGCATGGAAGGCCTGCGGGCAGAGGCTTTCAGCGAAGTCTTACTGAGTGTCATCGAAAGTTGCGCCGAAGATTTAAAACGAGGTGCCATGATTTCGATCCGTGATTTTCAAATCCGTGTTCGTTTGCTGCCCGTTACCTGAATATAATTCCCATGGCCCACATCCACGAAAAAATTGATTTCACTGTCGCGATCTTTGTCGTCCATGACGGCAAAATTTTGCTCATCCACCACCGCAAGCTCGATAAATGGCTGCCGCTTGGCGGGCACATCGAACTGGATGAGGACCCGGAACAGGCGGCATTACGCGAAGCGAAGGAGGAGAGCGGTTTCGACGTGGAACTGCTCGGCGAGCGTCCGCCCACGACCTCGCCCGGCACACGCGCACTGATTGCGCCGCGTTTTCTGGACATCCATCGCATCAACGAGACGCACGAACACATCGGGATGATCTATTGGGCGCGGCCCAAAGACGGCCAGATGACGCTGGCCGCCGCGGAGCATCATGACATCCGCTGGTGCAGCCTGACGGACCTCGACAAACTCTCGCCGCCGATGACCGATGCCGTGAAGTGGTACTGCCACCAGGCCATCACCGAGATTTCCCGAGCGTGAATCCCGGGAGAAAATTTCGCGCCGCCTGTTACGTCATCGAAGGCATCAACTCCTTCGCGACCGTCATCTATTTTAACTATCTTTATTTCTACTTCCGTGACCGGTTCGGTTTCAACGACCGGCAGAACCTCGAGCTCGCCGCGTTCATCGGCATGATCTACATCGGCGCCTCTTTTGGCGCCGGGATCTTTGCCAAGCGTTATGGCTATTTCACCACGTTGAAACTCGGCTTTGCGATCATGGCGGCCGGACTGGCGGTCGGTTCACAGCTTCAATCCGTGCCCGCCGTGATCGCCGCTTCCTGCGTCACGGGCACCGGCATGTGCCTTATCTGGCCGGTGCTGGAAGCCTTGGTCAGCGAAGGCGCCAATGCCGCCAATGCCGTCGGCATCTACAACATCACCTGGGCCATCAATAATGCCGTCGCTTTTTTCATCGGCGGCACGATCATCGAAAAACTTGGCTATCGGAGCATGTTTTTTGTGCCGCTCGCGCTGATGCTCTTGCAGCTGGCGATGGTGTTCTGGCTGGAGAAAATCCAGCCCGCCAAACTCAAGGCCGTCATGGAAAACGATCTGGCGGAAGCCAACCCGCATCGTCCCGCCCCGGCGCTGGCCAAAAGCTTCCAGCGCATGGCCTGGCTGGCGAACCCGTTTGCGTATATTGCGATCAACACGCTCATCGCCGTGCTGCCGGGCATCGCGCACAAATTCGGCCTGTCACCCATGCTCGCGGGTTTTGCCTGCTCGCTCTGGTGCTTCGCGCGGGTGGTGGCGTTCGTGGTGCTCTGGCAATGGAGCGGCTGGCATTACCGGTTTCGCTGGCTGGTGACGGCGTTCGTGCTGATGATCCTCTCTTTTGCCACCATCCTCATCGCGCCGAGCCTCGCGGTCATCCTGGCCGCCCAGCTTTTCTTTGGCGTGACAGTGGGGCTGATGTATTACTCCTCCCTGTTTTATGCGATGGATGCGCATGATTCCAGCAGCGAACACAGCGGCATTCATGAGGCGGCCATCGGTATCGGCAACTGTCTGGGCCCGGCGGCGGGTGCGGCGGCATTATGGCTGGCCCCGCAAAATGCAGGCGCCGGTGCCTGGGCCGTTTCGGGGTTGTTGACCTTGGGACTGGGCGGCTTGGTGTGGCTCCGGCGGCAGCCCGTCAATAAGTGAGTTAAATTGGCTTAATTTTCAGCGGGCAACCCCCTAGACTGGCGGCGAATGAAAGCTGTGCCGCTGCCAACCGCGTTATTCACGCTGAACCGCGAACGTCTCACCAGCAAGCTGCTCCCGCGCTCCGTCGCCGTCCTCAACGCCAATGACATCATGCCCACCAACGGCGATGGCACGATGGGCCACCTGCAAAACGCCGATCTTTTTTACCTCACCGGCATCCATCAGGAAGAAACCATCTTGCTCCTCGCACCCGGCGCCTTCGACCCGAATCATCGCGAAATTCTTTTTATCCGCCAGCCGAATGAGCACCTGACCATCTGGGAAGGCCACAAGCTGGATCGGGAACAGGCCGCGGCGCTTTCCGGCATCAAAACGGTAAGGTGGCTGACGGATTTTCCCGGCACTCTCCGCCAGCTCGCTTGCGAGATGCAAAATATCTATCTCAACACGAACGAACATCAGCGCGCCGATGATACGGTCGAGACCCGTGACTCACGGTTCATCCGCCAATGCCGGCGGAATTTCCCGTTGCACCATTACCAGCGCCTCGCGCCGCTCATGCACGAGCTGCGTTCCGTCAAATCGCAATACGAAGTGGACGCCATCCAGGCCGCGTGCGACCTGACCGGCAAAGGTTTTAAGCGCGTCTGCAAATTTCTCAAGCCGGGCGTGAACGAAACCGAGGTTGAAGCCGAGTTCGCGCATGAATTCATCCGGCACAAAGGACAGTTCGCCTATCCGCCCATCGTGGCCAGCGGCGCGAACAATAATATTCTTCACTACAACCAGAATGACCAGCCGTGCAAGGCCGGCGACTTGTTGCTGCTGGATGTCGCGGCGGGACTTGGCAATTATATGAGCGATTTGACGCGCACGATCCCCGTGAACGGCAAATTCTCGCGCCGCCAGAAACAGGTCTACAATGCCGTGCTGCGTGTCTTCCGTGCCCAGGTGGCCGCGCTCACGCCGGGCAAGACCACGAAAGATTTGCGGACGGAATGCGAGGAACATATCGCCAAGGAATGTGTCGATCTCGGACTGCTGAAGATGGCCGACCTCAAAAACCAGCAGCCCGGCGAGCCCGCAGTACGAAAATATTTCATGCACGGTGTGTCGCATCCTATCGGGCTCGATGTGCATGACGTGACCTATGCGCATTTCAAGATCGAGCCCGGCTGGGTGATGACGGTGGAGCCGGGGATTTATCTGCCAAAAGAAGGTTTCGGTATCCGCCTTGAAAACACGGTACAGGTCACAGCGTCCGGACAGTTGGATTTGATGGCCGGCATCCCGATCGAAGCGGATGAGATCGAAGACCTCATGCATCGTAAAAAATGAGCGACGACGCCAACGCCTCTCTCCGTCATCCGCGCGGCATCTACACGCTCTACTTCACCGAAGTGTGGGAGCGCATGAGCTATTACGGGATGCGCGCGCTGCTCATCCTCTATATGACGGCGGGCATCGTGAAAGGCGGACTGGGATTGGATGATGCGACCGCCGGGGCGATCTACGGGCTCTACACTTGTGCCGTGTATTTGGTGGCGCTGCCCGGTGGCTGGATCGCCGACCGGTTGATCGGCCCGCAACGTGCCGTGCTAGTAGGCGGATGCGTCATCGCCCTCGGCCATTTCACTTTGGCGATTCCCGACCCGCACGCCTTCTTTGCTGGTCTGCTGATCGTGGTATTGGGTACGTCATTGCTCAAGCCGAATGCCAGCACCATGGTCGGCCAGCTTTATCCGGAAGGCGGCGCGCGGCGCGATGCGGGCTACACCCTGTTTTACATGGGCATCAACATCGGCGGCCTGCTCGGGCCGCTGATCTGCGGCTATTTTGGCGAACATGTGAACTGGCACTATGGCTTTGCCGCCGCCGGCATCGGCATGGTATTGGGCGTCATCCAATATGTGCTGACGCGCAATCAGCTCGGTTCGGCCGGTCTCCAGCCCTCCGCCCCCAGCAGAACAGTGAGGCGCGATTGGATCATCGTCGCCGTGGCTCTCACCGCCATCATCGTGGTTGCCGGACTGGCCTTGACCGGCTGCCTGGTCATCAATCCCGTCGTGCTGGCGGCACGCACCGGCATCGTGATCGTCACTGCGGCCGCGCTGTGGTTCATCTGGGCGTTTTTATTTGGAAAGCTGGATGGCGTGGAAAAGAAACGTCTGGCTGTGGTGGCGATATTATTTTTTGCCTCGGCGCTGTTCTGGTCCGGTTTTGAACAGGCCGGCTCGGTGATGAACCTGTTTGCGGAACGTTACACGGACCGGGTGATGTTTGGCCACGAAATGCCGGCAAGCTGGCTCCTGTCCGTCAACGCCATTCTAATCCTGATCCTTGCCGTGCCGGTCTCGACGTTGTGGCTGGGCTTGGCGCGGCGCGGCGTCCTGCCCTCGCTTGCCGTGAAATTTGCCGCCGGCCTGCTGATGCTCGCCGCCGGATTTGTCGTCATGCACTTTGCGGCGCGGCATGCGCTCTCCATCGGCAAAGTCAGCGCGCTTTGGTTGTGCGCCACCTATCTGTTACACACGCTCGGTGAACTGTTTCTCAGCCCGGTGGGTTTGAGCGCGGTAAGCAAGTTGGCGCCGGCCAGATTTGCCAGCCAGACGATGGGGGTGTGGTTTTTATCCATCTCGCTCGGCAACCTCCTCGCCGGCATGTTCGCCGGCGGCATGAGCGCCCAGAATGTTGCCGGGATGCCGACGCAATTCCTGCATGTCGCCCTGTTTGTGGGTGGCGTCGGATTGCTGCTGCTATTGCTTTCGCCCTTGATCCGCCGGTTGATGTCCGGCGTGGAATGATTTGCGCGCAGGCCGCGTCCAATGGGTTTTCCATCGGCGATGCATCCAGATCCATTGTTCCGGATGGCGGAGCAGCATCCGTTCGATCGCCGCGTTGTAGGTACGGGTATTTTGGCGGATGGCTTCGCCGGCGTCTTCACATTCGATGAGGGGCAGCGGTTCTTCGAAGCGCAATACGTGGGTGCCATCCGGTTCGCGCCAGCTGCAACAGGGGATGACCGGTGATTTGGTGTTTAGGGCGAGCAGCGCCGGGCTCTTGAACGTAGAGGCCGGATGGCCTAAAAAATCAACCATCACGCCATCCTTGTTGATGGCATATTGGTCGAAGACATAAACGACGGCCGCGCCGCCTTCCAGCAGCCCAAGCAATTCATCGAGCGAACCGCGCTTGGCCAGCGTGCCAAAGCCGGCCCGACGAAAACGGCGGGTGACCAGACGGTTCAACCACTCCGGCTTGAGCGGTCGCCGGACGAAATGAAGCAACCCTTTGAACTCCGGAAATTGCGTGATGCCGGCAATGGTGGACACCTCCCAATTGCCGAAATGTCCGGTCAGCAAGATGACCCCCTTCCCTGCCCGGCGCGCGCGTAATGGAGACTCCATGTTCTCAACCCGGATGAACGCCTTGCGTTTTTTGGCGGACATGAATGGCAGGCGGATGAACTCGATCAAGAAACGAAGGTAGTGCGCATAATACGCGTAAACCAACCGCATGATCTCATCCTTCGGCAACACATCGCCAAAGACGCGGTGAAAATTTTCCAGCACCAGCGCGCGGCGCCAGGGGCAAAGATGATAAAACACTTTCCCGAACCACGGCACCTCCGTCCGGCGCATTTCGGCCAAGGCCACGGCGGACGCGCTTGTGTCCGTATGGGTGAGCGAGAGACGGATCGCGCCGATGCGGTGCCGGTCCAGCACCGCCTGCGCCTGCGGATTGGCCACGACCTGCGGCGCGCCATAGGCATCACGGCACACGCTGAAGTCCGTGGGTTCGAGGATGCCCAGGCTGGTTTCACGCGGGAACAATTTGCAACAGGCTTCCTTCGCGGCGAAACGGGCGGCGAGGCTGGCCGCGCGGCCGGCACCCTGCCCGGCGTCTTGCAATTCCGTTTCCGAGAAAAAATTCAGCAACCCTTCCGGTGGATGATCCCGAACCAATTTTTCCATGCGGGCGATGTCCACCGTGTCGATCCCGCAACGCGAATTGGGCGGGGCGGCGGTCATCAGGGATGGGCGCGCACGAGCGATGCGACGTTCATGCCGCCAAAACCGCGGCAGAGAACAAGCGCGATGTCGCTGCGCGGAGTTTGGGGCGCGGCCGAAACGGCCAGCGGGGCGAGTTCCGGATCAAGCGTCTTCAAAGTGGGAATGCCGGGGACAACCTTGTCGCGCAAAGCCATCAGGGCAAACACCAGATCCACGATTCCGGACGCTGCGATGAGATGGCCGTAGGCCCACTTAAAACCGGTCACCGGCGGCATGGCTTCACCAAAAATCTTTAGCAAAGCGGAGGCCTCGGAAGCATCCGAGGCGGGCGTGCCGTTTCCGTGCGCCACGATCATCCCGACCTGGGCGGGCGTGATCCCGGCATCGGCCAGCGTAAGTTCGATGGCGCGACGCACACCGTCACCGTCCGGACGGATGCGCAAAACACCGGTCGCCTCGGAAGCGCAACCGGAACCGAGAAATTCACCCAGGATGACAGCGTTGCGGGCTTGGGCATCGGCGGATTTTTCCAACACGACACCGGCCGCGCCTTCGCCGAAAATGGTGCCGGCACGATCGCGATCAAAGGACCGCACGGCGTCCGGCGCCATCAATCCGAGCCGGATGAAGTGTAACACGCATTCTGGTTCGCACGGCGTGTCGTGGCCAACCGCGATGGCCCGGTCAGCCTCGCCGGCACGGATGGCCGCCGCCGCTTCCGCCAGCGCCAGCACGCCACTGACACAATGGTTCGTCACGCAGGCATTGGCCCCTTTGAAATTATAACGGATGCCCACATGGCAAAGCACGTTGTTCGGCAGGTTCCGCAACAACCACATGGGGTTGACCGAATCACCGAACTGGCCGCCGAATTTTTTCAGATCACCTTCCACCGCCGCGAGGGCGGGAAAGAAATCGTGGGTGCAGGTGTAATTCGCCGCTCCGGAGCCCACAAAGATGCCGCTGCGGTCGCTGAACTGGACTGCCGCCGATGCCTCAAGCGATTCACGATAGGCCAGCAGGCCGGATTGCTGCATGGCGCAATTGGCGGCATACAAGCCGAACAAATCCGTCCGTGAAATCATCTTGTGCAGTTTGCGATCCTCGACCAGCGTGCGGTTGTCCACGCCGGTGACTTCTGCCGCCATGCGCAGCGGCCAGCCGCTGACGTCCCACGAACTGATTTCTTTGACTCCAGATTTGCCGGTCAAGATGGCGTCCCAGATGGCGTCGATTTTCAAACCGGCACCACATACGGCACCGAGCCCGGTGAAGACGATTTTTGGATTCATTCAACTTCCTCCGGATTGCGAAAAACGAGGCAACTGTTCGAACCGCCGAAGCCGAGCGAATTTGAAAGCGCGGCGCGGATGCGCATGGGTTTGGACTGGCCGCGCACAATGTTCACGTCGCAGTCCGGATCCGGCTGTTTGTAATTGGCGTTGACCGGGGCGATGCCATCGCGGATGGCCAGCGCACAGATGGCGGCCTCGACCGCGCCCGCCGCCGAGATCAAATGGCCCATGCAGCTCTTGGTCGAACTCACGGCAGCGTGATTAATATGACTGCCCAGCACGGCCCGCAACGCGGCGCATTCGCTGCGATCGTTCATCATGGTGGAGGTGCCGTGGGCGTTGACGTAATCCAGCGATTCCGGCGTCATCCCGGCATCGGCCAGCGCCTGCCGCATGGCCTGGATCGGGCCGTCGCCGTTCGGGGGTGAATCCGTGATGCGGTAGCAGCTCAGGGAGTTTCCATCACCGGCCAGTTCTGCGTAAATCTTTGCACCCCGCGCGCGGGCCGCGTCCCAATTTTCCAGCACCAAAAATCCCGCACCTTCGCCAAGCACAAAGCCGTTGCGCGTGGCGTCAAAAGGACGGCTCGCGCCGGCGGGCAAATCATTATCGGTGGACAAGGCGCCCAGGAGACAGAACGCCGTCAAGCCGATGGGGTTGAGCATGGAATCAAAACCGCCGGCAAGCACATAATCCGCCTGGCCGCGTCGCAACACTTTCAACGCGGTGCCGAGCGCCTGGCCGCCGGAAGCGCAGGCGGTGTGAACCGCCGTCGCGTAGCCTTGAATCCCAAAGTGCCGCGTAAGCAGCGCCAGCCCGGAGTTGGTCTGGTTGCGGGAAAAGGTGACCGGGTCGGCCGGGAAATCTTCGCCCAAAAGTTTCTCCGGATGAAACTCGCCGTCGATGGCGCACACTTTTTGAGTCGCCTGCAATTCGTCGAAATCCATGGCCATCATGCCGGCGCCGACGCAAAAACCCCAACGATGGCCGTCCGTCGTGGTCGGCCGGATACCGGCATCCCGCAACGCCTCCTCCGCCGCCGCGAGCGCGAAGCGGTGCGGGCGCGTGGCGTACTTGAGCAATTTCAGGTTGCCGATGACGGCGGCGGCATCAAAGTCTTTGACGGCGGCGCCGATGCGGACGGGAAAGCCGCTGGCGTCAAAATGTTGGATGGTGGCGAGGCCGCTGCGCCCGGCTTGCAGGTTCGCCCAGCTTGTGGGCGCATCATTGCCCACCGGTGTGACCATGCCGATGCCGGTGATGGCGATTCTTCTGCGCTGATTCATGCGAGTTCCTCTGCCTTGAAAATGATCCGCGAATGGCCGGTGACCTTGTTGTCCTTCTTTGCCTCGACCCGGACGGTGAGTTCTCCGCCTTCCTGTTTGGCAAGCCGTGCTTCAAATTCCAGGCTGCCACCGGGCGACATAAAGGCCCGCAACTTGGAATCGTTGATCCGGCGGGCGACCCAAGCCGTATTTTTTTGTGTCAATGGAACCCCCTCCACCACGCGCGTGGCGAGTTCCAGCACCTTGTGCATGAACAATGTTCCGGGAAAAACCGGGCGGCGCGGAAAATGGTCGGTGAAAAAATCCGCCTGCGCCGGCACATGCAAGATTCCCCGGGCAGTTTTTCCGGGTTCGACCTCGGTGACTTCCAGCACCAGCGGCGGAATGCCGCGAAACGCGCCGGGCGTCGCGCCCGCGCCACAGATCAGTTCAAACCGTTGTTTCAATAATTGCGGATCATCGAAGTCTTCCACCGGCATCATCGGCCCGACGCAATGCTGCAAACGCAGCACGGGCGTACCGTCCACTTTGGCGACTGAATTATACGACACAGCCTCGGTATCGAGGCTTTCGAGGTCGCTCTCCAGTTCGAGCGTCTGGCCGGGACGGACCGGCTGGAGAAGTTCGATGACCGGCGCGATGCCGGCAACCGGGCGCAGTTTGAAATCCAGCGCCGCCATCGACGCCCACGCAGCGAGCTGGCCGCAGGCCTCGGCGACGAGCGCAAGGGGAAATTCCGCGATCGTGGACGGAATGTGATACACGCCACGAATTTGCAGTCCGGGACGGGTGATCCGGTCCACAAAAGAAAATGCGCGAAAGTGCCCGTCCATGCAGGAGGGCCGCTTACGCGGCCGGGGTTTCGGCTGCCGCGCGCTGCTGGCGGATCACCAGCTTGCAAAAGGTTTCCGTGGTGAACAGCTTCGCGATCTCCGCTGATTTCAAAGGCGTTTTGAAACGGTCCGCCGGCACTTCGCTCAAGAAGAATTTGAGCCGCGCCGTGCCCGCCTCGGAGATCACGCCACCGCTTTCAAATTCGGCTTCCGACAGCGGGCCGCGCGCCTGCTCGACGATTTTGCCGCGCGGGATCTTCACCTTGAAACCGCGTTCGAGGCGAAAGATGATGTCGAGAAAATCGATCGACTCGGCGCCGAGGTCGTTGATGAGCGAGGCGTTGGGCTTCACCTTCTCCACATCGCAGCCGAGCGCGTCGGCGATCATCTCAGCCGCTTTCGGATAGATGGCCGCGATTTCTTCCTGGCTGATATTTTCGTTACTCATAAAAATCAATCCTGCGCACCGGTTCCGCGCGTCAATCCATCTTGAAGCCGCCGTCCACGTGCAAAATCTCGCCCGTGATGTAATCGGCAAACTTGGAACTCAAAAACCACACCGCGTTCGCGATGTCTTCCGGCTTGCCGATGCGCTTCAATAAAATCTTGGCGTTCACCTGGTCGCCCGCCAGTTCGCGCACCGTGCGGGACATTTCGGTCTCGATGACGCCCGGGGCGACGGCGTTGACGCGGATGCCGCGTGGCGCCAGTTCCACGGCCAGCGCCTTGGTGAAAGCGTTGATCGCGCCTTTGCTGGCCGCGTAATTGGTCTGCCCGCGCCCGCCCTTCTCACCGGAGACAGAGCTGATATTGACGATCTTGCCCCGCCGTTTGGATATCATATGCGGAGCGACAGCGCGCGTCATGTTGAAAGTGCCGGTCACATTGGTGTCCAGCACGGCCTTGATGTCGTCGTCTTCCAGCATCGCCAGCAGATTATCGCGGATGACACCGGCATTGTTCACGAGGAGATCGACCTTGCCGGTGCGTTCAACGATTTTTTCCACGAAGGCGGCGCAGGCGGCGGAATCGCGGACATCCACCTTTTCGGCGGAGATGGTTTTACCGGGATGGGCGGAAATGACCCCGGCAGCGGCGGCCGCGTTATCGCGATAGGTGAAGATGACTTCCATCCCGGCGGCGGCCAAAATTTCGACGATGGCACGGCCGATTCCCCGGCTGCCGCCGGTGACAATGGCAATTCCTCCGGACAGGCCGGAATCACTTACTTTGGGGTCGTTCATCCTGATATGCAGTAACCGCCATCCACAACCAATGTATGGCCGGTTATCATGGCCGCTTCCGGCAAACAGAGCAAGAAAACTGCATCGGCCACCTGCTCGGTCTTGAGCGTGGGGCCGAGCGGCGTGCGGCGGGCGTATTCGGCGAGCAACTCTTCGCGGTTAGGAAAAAATTTCAATGCATCCGTGTCCACCACACCGGCGCTGACGATGTTGACGCGAATCTTTTTGGTGTAGCCCAGTTCCTGCGCCAGGCCGCGCGCGAGCGATTCCAAGGCGGCCTTCGAAGCGCCGATGAAGGTGTAGTGCGGGATGGCGCGGACAGAACCGAGGCTGGACAGCCCGATGATGCAGCCGCCCTCCGGCATGATGGGCACGGCGTTTTGCGCGAGGGAATTGAGCGCCAGCGCGTTGGTCTCCATGCAGCGGCGGAAATGTTTCAGCGTCAGTTCCATCGCCGGTTTGAGCACGCCGATGGCGGCGTTGCTGATGACGATGTCCACGCGGTCAAATTGCTTGCGAAATTCGGCGAAGCCCTCGGCGAGGCTGGCGGGGTCGCTGACATCCACCTGCACTGACATGGAGCGGTGGCCGAGGTCACGGATGGCTTTGCAGACGGCATCCGCTTCCTCGTGGCTATTGTGATAGGCGATGGCCACATCGCACCCCGCGCCGGCGAGTTTCAAGGCGCAGGCGCGGCCGATGCCGCGTGCGCCGCCGGTGATAAATGCTACTTTGCCTGCCAGTGGTTGGTTCATTTTAATATGTCCGTGGGAATTTTACTCAAATCACACCGCCTGGTTACCAGCTAAAAATCAACTGCCGCTCACTTTTTCCGGTTGGTAGGGACAGCGCGCTGCGCTGTCCCCATCGTCGAGCGAGTGTCAGACGACGGAAACCGGACGGAAAGAGACACCTCCTACCACACCCGTTCCGCCCTCAGCTTCGCATTTCGGGCGGGGACGCCGTGGCGCGGCATCCCTACCTATCTTTTTCTAAATCCGTCAGTTGTTCCAGCAAATCATGTTTGATCTGCCCGATGTCGGATTCGCTGAAAAATGAAGGCCGGTACGTCAGGGCGACATTCAGGCGGTCCCGGACGGTCATAACCGAGAACACCAGCGGCACCAGCGGGCCCGTGGAAACGGCACTCAGACAATCGAAGGATTGCGCAGTGGCGCACTGGTCCCAGAGGGTGTTGAGATTCACGTTGGTGATGCCGCCCCAGAGCGGAAAATGTTTTTGATAGAGCCGTTTCTGCCGTTCGCCGGAATATCCTGAAAACAATACCCGGCCCACGGCAAGCTCCAAGCTGGAGCCCAGATACAACCGGCTCTTTTTGATCGTGGCAGTCTGGTGGCGGATATCTTGAGCAATCTCCTGCAAGGTGATGCCGGAGGACAGCGCGTGGGTGACAACGAATGAACCGAGAAAGGGGCCGAAGGCGCGGCGGCCGCCCAAGCCCAGATCCTTGCGGAGGTTGACGATGCAACCGATGGAAATTTTACGGCGGCGATGATGACTCAGACGGTCTGATTGCAAACGCGAAAAACATTTTAGCAGCAGGGCCAAAAAAAGGTCGTTCAACGTGATGTCCCAGGCCTTGGCGGTACGGAGCAACGCGGGCAGCGCAGCGGCGTCCATGGTGAAAAGATCGCACCGGTTGCCATAATCATTTTCATCGCGGCAATACCGCCGGGCGGAACTGCGCATATCCCGCAGATAGGCCGGCAGGGCCGCCAGCTTGCGCGCGAGCATGCGGGGATGCGACAACACGCCGTCGCGACATTTCGGATAAAGATCGAGCGGTTGGGAAAGGTTTGATTGCTTGTGCGCCAGGTATGTTTCCACCAATTCCCGGACCAACAACAACACGGCCTCGGCGTCGGCGATGGCGTGGAAGTAAACGATGCCCAGCGAAAAACCCGCCAATTCCGGCACGACAAAAAAACGGAACGGATTGAAGCGCGCTTTGATGATGAACGGCGTGTTCAATTGGTGACTGATTTCATCGGCCACCGTATTGATAGGATTGGCACCGTGACTGACGCTTCTGATCTCGCAGTCCGCTGCGCCGCCGTGGTAGCAAAAGGTTCCCTGGCTGCGATTCAAAGTCAGATGCGTGAGTCCTTGAGTTGCTAGCAAGTTATTGATGACTTGGGCAAGTCGCGTCAGATCGAGTACCACCGGCAGCCGCACCACGTTGACGGCGTTGTAAGGATACAGGTCGTTCCAGTGGAGCATCGTCCGCTGAAAATTGTTCAGGCGGCCGGGCATAAGGTACGGAGTGCGGCCGCCCCCGGCCGCAGCAATGTCCAAAGGTAAGAACGCTCCCACAGATTCAACACAACTCCGCTCACGAAAGTTGCTGCGCCCGTGGACGCGCGCACTCCGGAAGCAAGGTTGTTAGATTTCAAACGCACGCTCTCAACTGGCGGGATTGCCCACGTTGATCTTGTGTTTCAGACAATAGGCGCCGTTATCGACGTATTTTTGCGCCCACCATTTCAGGCCGGCGCGTTCTTCCTTGGTGAGTTTGCGCACGACTTTGGCAGGCGCGCCAAGGACGAGCGAGCCGGGCGGAATCTTGGTGCCCATGGTCACCAGCGCCTTCGCGCCGATGATGGATTGCTTGCCGATCACCGCGCCGTCCAAGATCACCGCCCCCATGCCGACGAGGACTTCATCGCCGACTTTGCACGCATGGACGACGGCGCTGTGGCCGACGGTAACCCAGTTGCCAAGCACGCAGGCGAAATCATCTGCGAGATGCAACACGGCATTGTCCTGAATGTTGGTGTGATGGCCGACGACGATGCGATTGATGTCACCGCGTAAGACCGCGCCGTACCAAACGCTGGAATGCGTGCCGAGCGTGACATCGCCGATGACCGTGGCGGTACTGGCGAGGTAGACGCCCTTGCCGAGTTTCGGCTTTTTCCGTAAAAACGTGTCGAGTTGTTTATCGAGTGCGCCCATGAGGAAATTTTAGCAGAAAAGGTGGGAAGGACGATAAAATATCTGAAGGGTGGGATGGGTCGCGGAATCCAGATGCAAAGCTGTGACACAGCCAGTTATCAGCATCGAGAAAACAGTTAAAACAATCAAACCGACCTCTTTATGATTTAACCAACCCCGTCAAGGAACCAATCCAGAGCGACGTCAAAACCCATCCAATTATTATGTGCGCAAACAAATAAAACCGAAACGCACTTCTCAATGAAAAATTCAGCCTCCACAGTTGTTTTTTAACTTCTGAATTTAAGGCCCAATCTTTTCCCATTTCTAAATTTAGTAACGGAACAAAGTTTTCCAAAGAAAATATAAAAGCATTGAAAGGAGGATATTCATCTGAAAAAACATGCGGATGATCAGGAAAAGCCTTGTTTCGTTCGGTGGGGCAAACAATTTTCAAATAATAAGCCCACCTGAATAAAAACCAGCCGAACAAAATAAATCCTAAACTTATATATAAAGCCCTATATGATTTGTACCCGTATCCGATAACCAAACCTTTGAGCAACCACCACATTCGTTTTGCGCCGGCCATTTTCTGAGCACGATCGTCATTTTTTGCAATTAACACTTCAATCGCATCATCCTCACGACCCATTTTCCGCAAAACGCCGGCCAACTGCTCGTAAGGCTGCGGCAAAAAAGAACTTGTCGATTGTAAATGCAACCATCTAATCCGAGAAACCGCATCGGAAGGGCTTGAATTGTCTATCTCATCATAGACAAAATTATTGAAGAAAATGCGACCATTTTTTGGCCAATTATTTTCCATATCCAGCAAGGTTCCAATTTTTAGGGAAGATATGTCCAATTCGGCTTGATCCGACCACGCGTTGTTTACAATCGCAAGTCCGGAAGCGCTTGATTTTTTAAAATCGATTGGCCCCAAAATATAGCAACCCTTTATACAGATATCTTTTCCTATTTTTGCACCGATGGCTGAACAACCATAAACGATATTCTGGTTTGCCTGGAGATCGTTTATGCTATCAACATTTCCTATATACAAACTCCCGCCTATGTTAGCGAGATTGAGCACAATGCCATGTAATATTATGACGTTGCCTTGAATTTTTGCGCCAGAAAAATCTATCCTCATATTATTTTCATATGGACAGCTTAAATCAAGCATACCTTGAATTTCTGAATCAACACCATCCAACACCAGTGTACCGAACTGATGGCTGATGAATTTTGCGCCCTTGCACCACATTGGCCCCCCCGATCAAAGCGTTCTCCATACTAACTCTACCATCAAAGATTGAGTTTCTCATACTCAATGCTCGTTCAATTTTTGCCCGGGTAAAATTAAGGGCGCACCCAGATCCATTAATGTTTTTAAAACTTCCACTCTCACAGTCAATTATTCCCCCAACGGTTGAATCAACAAATCGAACCTCTCCAATCGAAGAAAAATTATTCCGCAGCATCACAGACCCATTGACTTTTATTCCGTCAGCCGAAATTGCCATCCCATTTGCATTTTCGAACAGACTCTCCTCACAAGACAAATCTCCACCGATTACAGCATTCTGCAAATTAACCTCTCCATTAGCCACAAAGCCATCGTTCAAATTCAAACTTTGCTCAACATTTAATCTAGAACCGGAGAGGCTTTTAATTTGAGTTCCGACCATATCCAGTTCCGCAATATGTCCCGCAAACAATGAAATATCGCCTGTAAAAACACACTTTTCCACACGAATGCGAAATGGAATTTTAACTTGCTGAAGGTTTAAATCACCATCAATTCGCGCATCGGAAATACAAATGCCGCCATAGGTATCTGAATTGATATCAGTTCGTTTTGCTCCTGTCGATAATGACCACTATCAAATATATCGCTCCTGACGGAGCTTGCGAATTTTATCCAGACGGGTTCTACAAAGATGCCGCATCGATGGCGCTCAGATGAGATGCAGCAAAGGGTATCAGAAATTGTCAGCCGCTCTCCGGACTTTAGGGTTTGGGAACACAGCACGTCACGGGGGCAATCCTAACTGCCTTGCAGAATCGGTTTCAGCGTGTTTTTGAACTGCACCAGCAGTCTTCGGGGTGCCCGGATAATCCAAGCCCGGTAATCAATGACCATTTGCGGCATGCCGTGCCGGTTGGGAACATCCAAGCCCGCCAGCGGGTATTTTACCGCGACCGGCCCGCTGAAATCCGCGGCCGATTTATGCACAAAGGTTATCTCCGGCACCTGCGGCACTTCCGGAGCACCGGGCACGGTGCCATTGTAGTTATTCCCATGGACATGAACGATGTGATATTCAGTTTTCAACTTTTCGAGGCACTGGAGAAAGATCTGCCCCTGGGTGTGCAGTGAATGAAATTCCATGACGATACAGATGGCCGTCCGGGCCACTTCCGCGAGATCGGTCTGGAGCAGCCAATCATATTCGGCGCCCTCCACGTCGATTTTCAGCAGCACTTTTTTATGTTCGTCACCATTGGCCCGGAGATGAACCAGATAGTTATCGCAATTGGCGGTCTTGGCGGCACTGAGTCCCTCTTGATGGAATATCAGCGGAGCGGGCAGGTTCGGCGGGGCCGTAACGGAAAAATCGTACATCTGCACCGGATGGCCCGTGATCTGGTGGTAAGCCCGGTCAAAGTCGATATTGTCCGAGATGCCATAACTGTAACAGACATCGCACTGCCGCAGGACGCGTTCAGGAATGATATACGCCCCATCGGCTTCCTTGCCGACCCGGATCAACCGGTCTTTTATCACAACGGGCCGGATCAATTCTTTCAAGAAATTGCCCGCACCCGGGTTGCCCGGATTGATTGCAGCGGTTGAATTCATTTTCAAGTTTGTGACTATCGCCTGTGTTCAGCGGTTCGGCAACAGGTTAAATGTGCGGATCTCATCAGGGAGATCTGACCAAAGGGCCGCAAACTTGCAGTTCTGGGCAAAAAATTTATTTCATTTCTACAACCGGCTGCCGATAAGGAGCGTAGAAATTGTTTTTTTAAAGATTTTTATGCCTACCGCCAGCCATTTAAACGTCCGTTCACACGTGCAACCGGCCGCCCTGGCGCTGGATGCGGTGGTCGCCATGCAACTGCTCACGGTTTTCCGGGACTCTGACCATGACATCGACCAAGTGGTGGGATTGGTCAACCAGCATCCGGCGCTCGCCGAGGAGATGCTCAAACGCTGCAATCGCGTGAAGTTTTACGATGCCGGTCCCATCACGGATATTTTTGAGGCGGTCAGCCGGGTGGGTTTCTACGAGCTATATAATATTGTGTCCGATTCTTTGATTGCCCAAGGCATCATGCCGGAAACTGCGGAGCAACCGGCGGAAGTGTTGCAGTGGGATGTGCAGTTTTGAGGAATTCAGAGTTTAGCAACAAAACTGCAGACAGGAACCGCTTGACGGATAAAGGGCGATGGAGGTTGTGAGGTGGCCAGCCTCGGCGGTTCCACCACGCAGGCTCGCACTTGCGAACAGCTTCAGGGTTGTCCCTGCGCTCCGAGTTGGGACAGCTTGCGCTCGGGGGCAAGTCATCAAAACAAATGACAGGGTATCACCTAAAAGAGTTACTAAATGGGTTTGCCTCGCGGCGTGAACTTGCTCAAATTTCCGGGATGAAATTCCTCCATACAGCGTTCTGGCAACTGCTCGCCATTGCGGCCTTCACTTTTAATACGTTCGCGGCGGATTCGCCGCGCGAACACCTCTCGTTGGATGCGAACTGGAAATTTCACATGGGCGATGACTGGCCGGGGGCGTTGCACCTGGACAAGGCCGGCGCGAGCGCGGGGCCGGCGGCGGAAAAGTTCGGTGACCAAGCCTGGCGCTCCATCGATCTGCCCCACGATTGGGCGATCGAACTGCCCTTCGACAAGACGTCGGACACGAGCCACGGATTCAAGCCGGTCGGGCCGGGGTTTCCGAAGAACAGCGTCGGCTGGTATCGCCGCACGTTCGACCTGCCGGAGACGGACAGCGGCAAGCGCATCTGGTTGCAGTTCGACGGCGTGTTTCAGAGCGCGACGGTGTGGGTGAACGGCTGGCTGGTGACGCGGCATGAGGGCGGTTATTACGGCTTCCGTTCGGATGTCACGGACATCATTCATTTTGGCGGCAAGAACACCGTCACGGTGCGGGTGGATGCGTCGAAGTTTGAGGGCTGGTTTTATGAAGGCGCGGGCATCTACCGTCATGTGTGGCTGGACAAGACGGCGCCGGTGGCGATCGCGCCGGATGGCATCTTCGTGTACAGCCAGTTCAAGAACAACATCCCGGCAGGCAAGGCGCCGATCAAGATCGAGACGCATGTGATCAACACTTTGACGAATGACGTGAAGGCAACGGTGAACTGCGAAATTCGCTCGCCCGAGGGCAAAGTGGTGGCGAAGGATGACGAAATGGAGACGGTCAAGGCGTTGATGGCGCGGACGATCAAGCTGGATGCGAGCGTGGCCGCGCCCGTGCTGTGGTCGCCGGAATCGCCGAAACTGTACACACTGGTGACGACGGTTTCCATGGGCGGCAAGGTCGTGGACCGCAAGGAGACGGAGTTCGGCATCCGCACGGTGGCGTTCGATGCGAACAAAGGTTATCTGCTGAACGGCCAGCCGTATGTGCTCAAGGGAACGTGCAACCATCAGGACATGGCGGGGGTCGGCGCGGCGTTGCCGGATGCATTGCAATATTTCCGCATCGCGAAGCTGAAAGAGTTTGGTGATAACGCGCTGCGGACGTCCCACAATCCGCCGACGCCAGAACTGCTCGAGGCGTGCGATCATCTGGGCATGATCGTGATGGATGAGAGCCGCCTGCTGGGCAGCGATGCGCAAAATTTGCAAAAATGGAATGACCAGATCCGGCGTGATCGCAATCACGCGAGCGTCGGTTTGTGGAGCGTGGCGAACGAGGAGTTTGCGGTACAGACCACGCCGCAAGGCGGCAACGTGGCGCGCACGATGCAGAATTTCGTGAAGCAGCTCGACCCGACCCGGCCCACGACCTATGCCGCGCCGCAGGGCGACACCTTCGACGGCATCAACGGCGTGATCGAGGTGCGCGGCTGGAATTATCATGTCGGCAAAAAAAGCAGCGAGTACGGTCGCGACATGGACAGCTACCACGCCAAGCATCCGAACCAGCCGGAAGTCGGCACGGAGCAGGCCAGCACGGTCAGCACGCGCGGCATCTACGAGAACGACAAGGAACGCGGCTATGTGAGCGCGTATGATGTGAACGCGCCGAGCTGGGCGAACACTGCCGAAGAATGGTGGAGCGTTTTTGCCCCGCGTCCGTGGTTGAGCGGCGGTTTTGTGTGGACGGGTTTTGATTATCGTGGCGAGCCAACGCCGTATGCGTGGCCGTGCGTCAATTCGCATTTCGGCATCCTCGATGTGTGCGGCTTTCCGAAGGACAATTTTTATTATTACCAGGCATGGTGGACCACGAACACGGTGCTGCACCTGCTGCCGCATTGGAACTGGGCGGGCAAGGAAGGCCAGGAGATTCGCGTGGATGCGCTGAGCAATTGCGAAGAGGTGGAACTGTTCCTGAACGGCCAATCGCTCGGCAAACAGGCGATGAAACGCTATTCCAAGCTGTCGTGGCAGGTCAAATATGCGCCGGGCACTTTGAGCGCCAAGGGCTATAACGGCGGCAAGGTCGTGGCGGAACAAAAGATCGAAACCACCGGGGACGCGGTGGCGATCCAGTTGACCCCGAACCGTTCGAGCATCAATGCGGATGGCGAGGATGTGAGCGTGTTCACAGTTTCCGCGACGGATGCGCAAGGTCGTGCGGTGCCGGTGGCGCAGAACATGGTTCATTTTGAATTGGCTGGCGCGGGCAAGATCATCGGCGTAGGCAACGGCGACCCGAGCAGCCACGAACCAGACACGTACATCGCGGCCATGCCGGTGCATTCGATCGCGGTGAATGACTGGCGTTGGAAATTGGCGGCGGTTCCCAATAAGGGCGGACAGGCGCCGGAGTACGCGAATGATTATGACGAATCCGGCTGGAATACCATCAAGCCCAAGACGGACGGCGACACGGGCGAAATGGTTTTGCAAGAAGGCGAGACGGCCATTTATCGCGCGCACATCAAGCTGACGGAGGATGATCTGAAAAATCCGGGTATCGCGGTGCGTTTCAGCGGCATCGATGATCACGGCTGGATCTTTGTGAACAATGTGCGCGTGGGCGAATCACGCGACTGGGCGGCGCAGCCGGTCTATGAAATCAAACGGCAATTGCATGCGGGCGACAATGTGATCGCCGTGGGCGTGCGGAACGAATCCGGCACGGGCGGCCTTAACCCGGACGTGAACGTGGAAATCACCGGCGAGCCGGTGGCCGCACCGTGGTCGCGCAGCCTGTTCAACGGTCTCGCGCAAGTCATCGTGCAATCGAGCAAGACGGCCGGTGAAATCAAACTGACCGCGAACGCGGACGGCCTGACCGCCGCGACGGTCGCGGTGCAGACCACGGCCAGCCCGGGCCGTCCGAACGTGCCCTAGAACAAGTATTAGCTTGAGTGCGGGACAAGCCTGTCGAAAAATTAGATATGCCGACACTGTCCCGCACTTATCTCGCCGCGCTCGCGGCGCTGCTCCTGCTTCAGCCGGTCGCCAAAGCGGCTTCGCCGTTGACGTTGTATTACACCGACGCCGCCACGAAATGGACGGAGGCGTTGCCCATCGGCAACGGGCGGCTGGGCGCGATGGTCTTCGGCGGCGTGACGCGCGAGCATCTTCAACTCAACGAATCCACGCTGTGGGCGGGCGGGCCGTATGATCCGAACAACACGAATGCGCTTGGCGCCTTGCCCGAGGCGCGGCGGCTCATCTTCGCCGGCAAATACGATGACGCCGCAAAGCTCGTCAGTGATAAAATGATGGCCACGCCGGTGCGTGAGATGCCATATGAGACTTTGGGCGACCTGTATCTCGATTTCCCGGTGAACCTGCCGGTGAACGACTATCGTCGCGATCTTGATCTCGACACAGCCGTCGCCACGGTGACGTACACGGCGGAGGGAGTTCGCTTCAAACGCGAAATCTTTTCGAGCGCGGCGGACCAGGTCATTGTTGTGCGCCTGACGGCCGACCAACCGGGAAAAATCTCCTTCACCGCCACCACCCAAACGCCACAACAGGCGACCAATACGATGGCGGGCACCAACACGCTGATTTTGCGAGGTAAAAACGGTGAGGCGCACGGGATCAAGGGCGCGCTGCGGTTTGAAGCGCGCATCACGGCGCTGGCGGAGAACGGGCAATACACAAGCAGCACGAACCAGATCGCCGTGAAAAATGCCGATGCGGTAACGCTGATCATCGCCGCCGCGACGAGTTATAAAAATTATCATGACGTGAGCGGTGACCCCATCACGATCGCCAAGGGACAGGTCGCCGCCGCCAGTCAGAAGAAATATGACGCGCTGCGCGCGGCCCATGTCGCGGCCTATCAAAAATTGTTTCACCGCGTCCAACTGACGCTGGACACGGACGAGGCATTAAATCTCCCCACGGACCAGCGCATCAAGAATTTTTCAAACGGTAACGATCCGCAACTGGCGGCGGTGTATTTCCAATTTGCGCGCTACCTGCTGATCTCCTGCTCCCAGCCGGGCGGACAGCCGGCGACGTTGCAGGGTTTGTGGAATGATTCCATGACGCCGCCGTGGGATAGCAAGTACACCATCAACATCAACACGGAGATGAACTACTGGCCCGCAGAGACGTGCAATCTCTCTGAATGCGTGGAACCGCTGACGCAGATGGTCTTGGAGATGGCCGAGACGGGCCAGCGGACGGCGAAGATCCATTATGGTGCGCGCGGCTGGGTGGCGCACCATAACACCGATCTCTGGCGCGCCACGGCACCGGTGGATGGCCCGAACTCCGGCATGTGGCCCATGGGCGGCGCGTGGTTGTTACAAAATTTGTGGGAGCATTATCTCTTCACCGGCGATAATAAATATCTGGAGAAAATCTATCCGGCGATGAAGGGCGCGGCGCAATTCTATCTGGATACGCTCGTCGAGGAGCGGACGCATCATTGGCTCATCACCTGCCCTTCCCTCTCGCCCGAAAACAAAAATCCTGCCTCCGAAAAAACCAGCCTTTGCGCGGGGCCGACGATGGATGAGGAGATTTTGCGCGACCTGTTTGCCAATTACATCACGGCGGCGAACGCCTTGGGCAAGGACAAGAAATTTGCCACGGAGGTGGCCGTCGCGCGGTCGCGGCTCGCACCCTTGCTGATCGGCGGTTCCGGCCAGCTTCAAGAATGGCTGACGGATGTCGACCTGCTGTCGCACGATTTGCATCACCGCCATGTTTCGCACCTGTATGGTTTGTATCCCAGCGCACAGATCGATGTGAACGGCACGCCGGAATACGCCGCCGCCGTTAAAAAATCGCTGGAGATCCGCGGTGACCAGGCAACCGGCTGGGCGACGGCGTGGCGCATCAATCTCTGGGCGCGTTTGCACGACGGCGATCATGCGTTCAGCATCTTTGAATTTTTGTTGAGCCCGGCGCGCACGTTTCCGGACATGTTCGATGCGCATCCACCGTTTCAGATCGATGGTAATTTTGGCGGCGCCGCGGGCATTGCCGAAATGTTGCTGCAAAGCCAAAATGACGAGATCCAGATCCTGCCCGCCCTGCCCGGCGCGTGGGCGAACGGCAGCGTGACCGGCTTGCGTGCGCGCGGGGGCTTCGAGGTGGGCATCACTTGGAAAGAGGGGCAGATCGTGAATGTCACCCTGCATTCATTGAACGGCAACCCTGTGCGCCTGCGCTATGGTGGGACAACAAAATTTGTGGGCACCAAGAAGGGTGAGACGTTCACTTGGGATGGAAAGTGAAGTAACTGCCGATGAAGATTCACGAGCTCAACCATGTCGCCATCCACGTTACGGATGTGGAACGGAGCTGCGTGTTTTATCGCGATGTGTTGCGCTTGGAAAGCATGCCGCGCCCGGCGTTTGATTTTCCGGGCGCGTGGTTCCGCCTCGGCTCGGTGCAGGAACTGCACCTGATCGGCCGGCCCATCGGGAATGTTCCGCCGGCGAACAGCAACAATCATTTCGCGCTGCGCGTGGAGGATATCGTTGCATGGGAGCGGCATCTCCGACACGTCGGCGCCTCGTTCAACCCCAAAAAACAAAGGCCCGATGGCGCATGGCAGATTTTTTTGCGCGACCCGGACGGGTATTTCATTGAACTGTTCACATTTTAACGGTTCTTGCGGGTGAAGGAATTTTTACATTAAGCTCACAACGCCATGGCAGGGTTTAAACAATTTTTGCTCGTTACCGGCACGCTCGCTGCGCTGATCCTTGCCGCCCGGGCCCAAAGCCTCCGCACACCATGGAGCGGCCACGCCCACGATGCGCAACATAGCGCGCTATCTCCAACGGCGTCGCAGTCGCTCAACCGCATCGAGTGGCGGACTTCCATGGACGGGCTTGTGCAGTTTCGCGGCAACTTTCTGGCCATCCATTACGGTTCGCCGCTGGTCACGCGCTCCAACACGGTGATCGTGCCGGTCAACACCGGGCTGACCAACGGATTTCTTGTGGAGGCGTTGTCCGGGGCGAGCGGCGCCACGAACTGGACTTGGGTGACAGATTACCTGCTGCCACCGCACAACTGGATCCCGGGACTGTCCTCCGCCTTGACGCCAAAAGGCCGGCTGTATCTTCCGGGCGGCGGCGGCACGGTTTATTTCTGTGACAAGCCGGACAAGACGAACGGCACGCCGTCCTTCGGGCAGGCGGCGTTCTACGGGCTGGCCAATTATCTGGCGAACACCAACGCGTATCTCACGAACGCCTTCATCAACACGCCCATCACGTCGGACCGTTACGGCGATATCTTCTTCGGATTTCAAGTGACGGGCGCCACGCCGGTAACTTTGCAAAGCGGGCTGGCACGGATTGATTTCAACGGCACGGCGATCTGGGTCTCCGCGACGAACATCACCGGTGACACGAGCATGAGCAAGGTGCAGTTGAGCTGCGCGCCCGCACTCAACAACGACCACACGAAGGTGTATGTCGCCATCAACAACGATGTCGTCAACGCCGGTTATCTGGTCGAGTTGGACAGCCGCACACTGGCGGTGCTGGCGAAGGTACGGCTGAAGGACGTGAAAGTGCCGGCCAATGACGCCTCGATCGCGGACAAAGGCACGGCGTCGCCCGTGGTCGCGCCCGATGGCGATGTCTATTTTGGCGTACAAGAAAATCCGTTTGGCGAAAATCACACGCGTGGCTGGCTGCTGCACTTCGACAGCGCGCTCGCGCAATTGAAAACACCCGGCGCATTCGGTTGGGACGACACGCCGTCCATCGTGCCGTCATCGCTGGTGCCGTCGTATCGCGGAAGTTCGCCCTACCTGTTGCTGGTGAAATATAACAACTATGTTTCCCACGGCGGCGACGGCATCAATCAACTCGCCATCCTTGACCCGCAGAACAGCATGACCGATCCCATCACCGGCGCGACAGTGATGACCAATGTCCTGACCATCGCCGGGCCGACGCCGGATCCGGAGTACACCAACACCGCGCCCAATGCCGTGCGTGAATGGTGCGTGAACACGGTCGCCATCGATCCCGCGTCAAAATCCGCGCTGGTGAACAATGAGGACGGCCGGATGTATCGCTGGAGCTTTGCCTCGAACAAATTCACCGAGACCAATGTTTTGAACAGCGGAACCGGCGAGGCTTATACGCCCACCGTGATCGGCGTGAACGGTTTCGTATATGCGATCCAGGACGCGATCCTGTATTGCGTCGGTCAGTGAAATATAGCTGTGAAACGAACCGTAAAAATCTTCCCGCTCCTCGCGCTGCTGTTCTGCGGAATTGCGGCGCCGGCGGCGGTGACGTTCACGCTCACACCCCTGCCTTATTCCGGCGTGGGCAGTAATACGCTTGTTTTCTTCGGCACGTTCACCAACTCAAGCACCACGACGAATGTGTACCTCAACCAATTGCAGTACACACTCACGGGTGCGGCGACGAATTATCTTACGCCGGATACGAACGCGTTTTACGCCAACGTTCCCGGCATCTTGCTGCCGGATGACAATTACACCGATCCGGTTTTTGCCATCAATATCGCGACCAATACGCCGCCGGGAGTTTATTCCGGCACCGCGACCGCGCTGGGCGGCGGGGACATCATGGCCACGGCCACGCTGGCAGCGCTGACATTTCAAATCACACTTACGAACACGCCGCTGACCGTCAATCGCACCGGGACGAACGCCCTGCTTTCCTGGCCATCACCGCCGGCGAGCTTCACGGTTCAGCAAAACACCAACTTGGCGACGACGAACTGGGTGACGCTCGCTAACGTGCCCGCCGTCACGAACGGCCAGAATCAAGTCGTGTTGCCGGTGGCGGGCAGCACGTTCTTCCGGCTCAAATATCCCTGATCCAAAATCACTGACCGGGCTTCCACGACGAATTGTCGAGCAGTTGAATTCCGGGATTCAAGAACTGGATGCGGCGGCTTTTATAGAGCGCGCCCAACGCCTGCTTGAAGGCTTTTTTGCTGGCACCAAAGGTTTCGCGGACCAGTTCTGGTGAACTGTCGTCATCCATGCTCAATTTGCCGCCGTTCTTTTCGAGCGCCTGTACGATCTGCAGTTTCAAGGGCAGCACGCGCTTGTAGCCAGCGGCATCCAGCGTGAGGTCAATCTTGCCGTCTTCGCGCAATTTGCGGACAAACCCTTTGACCTGCTGGCCAGCTTCAAGTGGCGCGGAAAAGTTGTCGTGATACAGCAGGCCAAGGTGGCTGTTTTCGACGATGGCGTTGTAGCCGAGCGGGGTACGGGCGGTGATGAGAAGATTCACGGGCTGGCCCACGGCGTATTGCGGCGGTTCCTGGCTGAGAAACCGGCGTAACCGTGCGCTGGCGATGATGCGGTTGCTCTTGGGATCGAGACAGACGGCGACGACCACGATCTTGCCGACGCGCAAGGGCTTTTCCTGCTCGGGAAACGGCAGCAAGAGATCTTTCTGCAAGCCCCAGTCAAGAAAGGCGCCGGCGCGTGGATTGATGCTGACGACTCTCAGGCAGGCGATCTCACCGACCACGGCAAACGGTTTCTCCGTGGTGGCGACGAGGCGGTCCTCGGAATCGAGATAGATGAAGACATCCAGCTTGTCACCCTGCTTGAGGTTCTTCGGAATATAACGGCCGGGCAGAAGAATCTCGCCGAGTTCGCCGCCGTTCAGATAGAGCCCGGGCGTGGATTCGCGGATGATGGAGAGCGTGTTGCGTTGACCGATGATTGCCATGCCCCCAAAACATAATCGCAGCGGAGCCGAAGCGAGAGGATAAAATGTCAGACCGTGCGCGAGCCGGCTTCCTCGACGGGACGTTTGCCCCAGTAATTCGCGAGAATGGAGCCGCTGATGTTCATCCACGGTATGAAGATCGCCGCCGCGAGGCCCACGGTGCCGAGCTTGCCCATGGCGCTGGCGAGGCCGGTGGCCATGCCGCCGTTTTGCAGACCGACCTCAAAAGCGATGCTGCGCGCGGAGTTTTTGTCCAACCCGGCGCCGCGGCTCAAAAAGTAACCGAAGAAATAGCCGGCCAAGTTGTGCAACATGGCCGCGACAAACAACAGCGCACCGACTTTCACGAGATTATCCCGGCCCGCCGCCGTGGTCATGGCCGTAACGTAAAGGATGCCGATGATGGCGAACGTCGGCATGAATTTATCCAGCCACGCCGCCCGCTTGGCCAGCAGGTGATAGATAACGCCGATGACAAATGCGCTCAACAAAAAGCCCGCCAGGCTGATGGTACACGCCACTTCGGGCGTGCTGGCCCCTCGCAAAATTGCCCAGCCACCGAAGAACAGGCGCACCAGCCATTCGGCGGCGAAGATTGCGATACCAAACACAACTTTGGTTCCGCGGGGCGGGGCATTTTTCAAGTAGTCATGCAGTAAAGCCGCGGCAATGGGCACGAGCACGATTTTGATGATATCAACCATCATGTTAAAAAAGCTGACGTGGATCATCGTTCCGGCAAGAAGTTTCATCCACAGGGGCGTCATCAATGGCGCGATCATTGTCGTCACTGCCGTCACAGTGACCGAGAGCGCCAGGTTGGATTTGGCCATATATGCCATCACATTCGATGCCAGCCCGCTGGAACAGGAGCCGATGAGGATGACCCCAGCGGCGATCTCCGGCTCGAAGTGGAAGATTTTCGTCAGCGCCAGCCCGACCAGCGGCATCACGGTAAAGTGGCAGAAAATTCCGATGAAAACGCCCCGGGGCGATTTCGCCACGCCCGCAAAATCATGCAGGCTCATCTGCGTGCCCATGCCAAACATCACCATTTGAACGGCGATGAGCATGACCCATTTGTTCATCATGTTAAAATCGCCGACATGAAGAAAATGCGCCGGATAAATCATCGCCGCCGTGACCACGGCGATGATCCATGCGGTGAATTGATAACCGCGAAAGTTTTTGGTGAAGCGCAAGGAAATCGCGAGGGCGACGGTCAGCAGCACCAAGGCTGGTTGCCAGAAACTCATCACAAGACCGTGGCGAGATAATCCACCGCGATGCCGGGGCTGGCGAGGATCGGTACGCGTTTGTCTTCGGGCGCAAGCGTATCCACCACGCGGGCCATTGACGCCTGCGCCAGCACGATGACTTCAACCTGTTTCGATAATTCCTTCAACACGGCGGCGACTTTGGCATCGTGGCTTGCCGCATCACCGCTCATCAGTGCTTCAAACGCACCTTCGCAAAGGCGGGAAGTGAGTTCAATTTTCTTCCCGACTTTTTCGGCACGGCGCTGAATCAAGTCAGCGGTCGGTTCGAGCGTGGTGGCGAGCGTGGCCACGACGCCAATTTTTTTGGCGGTGGCGACCGCCTGGTCTGCCATCGGCTGATCCACGCGCAATACCGGTACACCGGCAAGTTTTGCCCCCGCCTCGACCGCCGGGCCGATGGAGGAACAGGTGACCATGATATAATCCGCACCCGCCAGTTCGGCGGATTCCAGATAGGCGGCGACACGGCGTGCGATCTGCGCCGTCAGGCTGCCGGCTTCGCGGATGCCTTTCACCAGCGAGTCATCTGCGATGTTGAACACTTCCACATCCGGCAGCTTGTCTTTGCAAAGCTGTGCGAACACCGGCACCAGCGTGGCCGAGGTGTGGATCAATCCGAGTCGTTTCTTTTTCATGAATTGCCTTTAAGAACAGTTTCGAAATAATTTTCAGCACCGACCTGACCGCCTTTGAAAACGATTTCGCGGCCGTCAACCGGCGAACCGGGCGCATGGGCACGGCATAACGGCGCACCCGGGGTCAAGGGCGCGAGCATCTCCAACGCCTCAATGCCGAGCGCCCGGGCAGCGAAGCTCGAAGTATCGCCACCGGCGATGCAAAGCCGGCGGACGGGGCTTTGCCCAATCGTCTTGCGCATGACTTTGCCCAGTGCCGTGCCGAGAATCAGCGAGGTGCATCCTTTCAGTTTTGCCATGACCCGCTTATCAGAGCCGTGCCGGGTGGTGTGAACAATCACGCTACGTCCGGCTTGCAAAAGGGCGACCGTAGTGGCGGTGGTGCGTTTGATTTCGGCAGCGGCAAGCCTGGTCCCGGTCAATTTACCGGCATCAATCGCCACTTCGGCGAATCCATGTTTTAATGCCCAAGCAATCTGTCCCGAAGTGACGGGCGAGCAACTGCCGGAGCCGACCAGGATTTGGCTGACCGGTTCGACCGATTTTTGTGATTGTTGCGGGCCATTGAACTGTGTCGCCAATGCGGCTTCGATGCCGGAGGAACCTACGGAGAAGAGCGGAGACCTGACGGCGGCCTGCTCTTCCAGCAATTCACCGATGCGCGAAATATGCTCGTTGGACATTGCATCGAACAAGATGACTTTATTTTTATTCGCAATGAGTTTTTCCAGGGCGGCGCGAGCCTCATCTTTTGACCGGGCGACGCTCAAGATATCGAACAGCCCGATGCGCTTTTTTGTCTGCCGTCCCAGATGCACCGTCAGGTCGGCTTCCGTCATCGGCGTGACGGGGTGCCTGCTGATGGAAGGGTGGCGATCAAGACGATGGATCTGCCCTGCACTCCCGATGCCATAGCGCGCGAAGTGCTGGCCAAAAACGGTGTAACGCCCCAGGGCGGGTGCGGCGGCCAGCACCGGAACGAACTGGCCCGGAAAGAAACTCGCCCCGAGATCAATCGCCTGCCCGATGCTGCCGATGGCCGGCGAGGAATCAAAGGTGGAGCACACTTTGTAATGCACATGCCGCGGCCGCAGCATTTTAAACTTTCTGAAATAACGGCGCAGTTCTTTCGCCTGGGCTTGAGGCGCCAGCGAGCGGCTTAAGCCGGCAACACCGATCGCCTGCAGCCCGGGAAATTTTTTTATTTCCCGCAATGAAGGCAGTTTGATGAACAGCATCGTGCGGATGCCGGCAAGCGTCAATTGCTCCAGCGCATCGGTCGAGCCGGTGAAATCGTCGCCGTAAAATGTCAGCAGCAGCTTGCTCATCCGCCTTTCTTTCCAAATTTATCCACGGATTTTTTGAGTTCCGGATATTTCTGTGTGGCCTGTTCTTGGGTCAGTCCTTCCACCGCGGCTTCCCACCATTTTTGCAACGAACGGACGCCCGCCGCCGGACCGTCGGGATGCGCCATGATGCCGCCACCGGCCATGTACAACAGGTCAACCGTATGGGTGCGGCGGAATGTTTCGCAGGCTTGGCCGCCCCATTGACCGGAGGAAACGACGGGCAATACCGGCGGCTGGCCAGACAAGGGCTTAAGACAAGCTTCGATCGAGCGCACCACCGAATCGTCGCTTTCCCAGAACTTGTTCGCAATGCCGTTGACGTGGATCTGGTCCACGCCGGCGAGTCGCCAGAGTTTTTGATACGCCGGGAACTCAATGCCGAGCAGCGGATGGCGGTTCATCATGCCCCAACCGTTGCGATGGCCGTGGATGGCGAGCGCGCCAAGATCGCAAATCTTTTTCGCACCGGCAAAGCCGACGCTGTTGAGGGAGATCATGGCGCTGGTACCGCCGCTCTGGACGACCTTGTCGTAATGTCGCTGCATGGCATCCAACTCATCACTGATATTGAAGGCGTACATCACTTTTTTGCCGGTGCGATCGGCGTGGGCGTTGAGAACGCACATGATGGCATCGACACGGTCATCAAACGGCGAGTGTGGCGGGTTGCCCATCAACTCATCGTCTTTGATAAAATCGATTCCCGCTTCGGCCAAAGTTTTGACGAGTTCCGCAGTTTGTTTTGGGGTAAGGCCGATACTGGGCTTGATGATGGTGCCGATGAGCGGGCGGTTTTCCACTTGGGTTAACTTACGGCAGCCAGCAACCCCGAATTTTGGCCCGCGAAAATGTTTTGCGAATGATGGCGGCAATTCCAGATCCATCAGTTTCAGGCCGGTGAACTGGGTTAGCTCATACAAGTTACCCTGAACTGTAGAGAGCAGCACCGGCAGGTTTGCGCCCATGTTTTCAACCGGCCAGGAGACGACAACTTCCGCCCGTTGGAATTTTCCATTTTGGCTGCGAACACCCGGCAGGCTGGGTTCGGTGACGGTTTCAAGCAGCGTGATCTTTTCTACGCGCGCGGCGAAGCGGTGCTTCAACTCCTCGGTCTCGCCGGGCACGGCCACGAAGGTGCCGGAGGACTGCTCGCCCGCAAGCGAGGCCGCCGCTTTTTCAACGGGCAGCGGTGTCTCGATGAAGTAGGTGGCAACAATGCGTTCCATGTGAAATGACAATCAGGGATTTTCCGCCAGCACACAACGAAAACCGGTCACGACGCTGTAACGGTGTGGTGCGGCGTGTTCGCGATACGAAGACAGGAGGCTTTTGGGGCCGCAGTTGATCCATGCGCCACCACGGAGCACCCGCTGCCCCTGCCCCGCGTCGTAAAAATCCGCGCACCATTCGAGGGCATTACCAGCCAGATCGTAGAGGCCGTATTGGTTTGGAGTGAAACTGCCGACGGGCGCGGTGGTGACATAGCCGTCGTTGTAATTTGTGATGTGTGGCCAGTTGGTGAAATAGTTCAGCGCGGCTTGATCGGCAAAATTGCCCGCGCCCAGCGGTGGGGGAAATTGTGTTCCCCACGGATAGACATCTTTCAACTTGGCACTTTTTTCTTTTGGGGTGGCGCCGGTCTCGCGGCCGCCAATGCCAACCGCCTGACTCCACTCTTCATCTGTCGGCAAACAATAGGATTGGCTGGCAGAGATCTTTCCCGCCGCCCGCTCGGTTTTGGTCAACCATTTGCAAAAACCGACCGCATCCTGCCAGCTTACGTTGATCATCGGATAGTCCGGGCCGATGGACACGGGCGTGACGCCGTGATACAGCGCGTGATCCCAATTGGTGCCGTCGAGCGTGGGATTCGTGGCAGCAAACGCGGCAAAATCACGGACACGCGTTTCGTAGATAGAAAATTTTACTGTCGCATCCGGCACCGGCACAAAAATCATGCCCAAGCTGTTGGTCCAACGCGGGAAGCTGGAAATCTTTTGTACCGTCGCCGGACGTATTTGGGCGCAGGAAACGGCCAGCGAGACAACGCCGGCGAGGGCCAAAATTCTGGCGGCAAAAAACTTCATTGAGGTACGGCAAAAGCTTGCCGGAATCGGTCCGAACATGTCATGTAAAATCTGCCGAAAGACTTTTGATTTACGCCAGCGCAAGCGCAGTCTGTCGCTTGCCTCCCTTGCCGGTGCGGCGACCGGTGAAGTGGCGGCGGGTGGCACGAGATTCGGCGACCAAGGTCGATCCTTCCCGCTACTTGTCGCGCCGTGGCACAGCGAGGACGAATCGTCCCCATCCCTTTCCGCCCCGTCAAAAAAACATCTCCTTGATCAACCTTGATTTGGCCTGATCGACTCAAATTTGCATTTGTCACTGCCGAGTCAGTATGAAGTTTCTTGCTGACAGTGGCACAGGTAGGGCGCGTCACTCCGTGCGCGCCGTCGTCGCGAACCAAAGTTCGTCCATTTGCAACAGTAACGGGTGAAAGATTCCCCACCTTATCGGTAGGTGAGGGCGAGCAACTGACTGACTCGGTCTGTGTCTCGTCTTTTTTAAATGTACCTTGATTAACCTTGATGGCCTCTTTCCCACCGGTCTTCACCGTCTTCCGTTCCTGAAACAACCGGAACGCCGCCGCGAAAGCCTCCTGCACCTCCGGCCATTGGCGCGCCCTCACTAAAACCGCCACCATCATCCGCCGTATGCCCATCTCCTTCCTGTCCTCAAACCGTTCCTTCGCGAATTGCAACCGTTCCCTGTTCAGTTCCAACCGCTTCTCCGCCTGGCCCTGCCGTTGCAACTTCAGAACGTCCCGGACGATGACTCGCATCTGCCGCCACCGCTTCTTCACCGGTATCGGCGATTCCATCCACTCCCGTACCACCAGCAAATGACGGATCGCCACCGCCGTTGTTAGTTGTTCCAGCGTCATCACCGGCGGAGCCGCACCATCTGCCGACGCCGGTGCGAGCGCCCGCGCCTGCTGCTCTATCCGCCAATCCCGAAATCCTCCCTGCTTCCAGTTCGTCAGATTCTGTTCCTTGATGGCCGCGCCGCCAAACTCCGCCGCCAGCAACACCCGCACCTCTGGCAGTCCATTGAGCCAGCCCACGAGCCGCTTGCCCGCCACGCCTTCGTCCATTTGCCGGTTCAATTGCTCGCGGATTTCCCGCGGCAACCGGCTGATTTTTCCAGTAGCCATGCCCGCACTGTGACACAGCCGGTTGGACATAGGCTGTCCAATCCAAAAAAATCTTCCGGGAGCATTGAAATGCCAAAACCGCCCGTCTCCACATCCGCATGATTGCTTGTTACCCCTGAAAAGCGTTAAAGTTTGTCACCACAAAATGCTCAAACCGCTTCAATGGACCATCATGCTGGCCGCGCTGTTGTGCCGGTCGGCGGCGACCCTTGCCGGACCGCCAGATTGGGAGAACGAGCAGGTGTTACACATCAACACTGAACCACCGCGCGCGACCTTGATCCCCTACGCGACGGTTGAGCAGGCACTCGGCGGCGTGGTTACTAATTCGCCGTTTTATCTTTCTTTGAACGGCGACTGGAAATTCAACTGGATACCTCGCCCCGAACTGCGCCCGACCAACTTTTTTGAGACCACCTTCGATGATACGGCCTGGACGAACATCGCCGTGCCGTCGAACTGGGAGATGAAAGGTTACGGCCTGCCGATCTACTTGGGCTCGGGATATACGTTCAAGATCGATCCGCCACGCGTGACCGGCGAGCCGCCGACCAACTGGACCGCATTCTCGCAGCGTGATCCGGTTGGCTCGTACCGCCGGACGATTGAGTTGCCGAAAAATTGGGATGGCCGGCGTGTCTTCATACATTTCGATGGCGTAGACAGTGCGTTTTATATCTGGGTGAACGGCGTGCAGGTCGGTTTCAGCAAGGACAGCCGGACACCGGCGGAATTTGATCTCACGGATTATCTGCATGCCGGTGCAAACAAGATCGCAGTCGAAGTGTATCGCTGGTCGGACGGTAGCTATCTTGAAGACCAGGACATGTGGCGGATGAGTGGCATCTATCGCGGCGTCTATCTTTATTCGACGGCCAATGCACGCGTGCGCGATTTCACCGTGCGGACAGAGTTGGATTCGGATTACCGGGATGCGACGTTGCAGATCAAACCGGCTCTGGTGGCAAAGAATGTTTCGCTGGCGGGCTGGACGGTCCATGCGCAGTTGTTTGACGCAGATAAAAAACCGGTTTTTCAAAATGAATTAAGACATGATGCGGAGGAAATTCTCAATCCGAGTTTCAGCGCCAAGATCATGGACGACCGGATGCCGCAGCGCGGTGAACCTAAATTCGCGTGGCTTGAAGGCCGTGTGAAAAATCCGGCGAAATGGACGGCGGAAACGCCCAATTTGTACACGCTGGTGGTGACGTTGAATGACGACAAGGGAAACTTAGTGGAGGCGGACAGTTGTCAGGTCGGCTTTCGCAAAGTTGAGATACGTGACGGGCGATTTCTCATCAATGGGCAACCAGTCCGCTTGCGAGGGGTGAACCGGCACGAGATCGATCCGGACACCGGGCATGCGCTCTCGACGGCGCGGATGGTGCAAGACATCACCTTGATGAAGCAGGCAAACATCAATGCCGTACGCACCTGCCACTATCCGGATGATCCGCGCTGGTATGAGTTGTGTGACCGTTACGGCATCTATGTGCTGGATGAAGCGGACATCTGCACGCATGGCACGCGCGGGATGCTGGCGAATGATCCGCAATGGACGGGAGCATTCTTGGATCGTGCGAGCCGCATGGCTGAACGGGACAAAAATCATCCGAGCGTCATCATCTGGTCGATGGCGAATGAGTCCGGATACGGGCCGAATTTCGCGGCGGTGTCGGGATGGTTGCATGAATTTGATCCGACACGACCGGTCCACTATGAAGGCGCGCAAGGTCCGACGAACAATCCGCCAACGGTGGATATCTTGGGAAGGTTTTATCCCCGGCTGACGACAGAAATTTATGCCAAGGCTGACGATGCATGGAATGTGCGCTGGGATAAAACTTTGGAACTGGCGCAACGCACGAATGATAACCGCCCCGTGCTGGCCACGGAATATGCGCATGCGATGGGCAATGCGGTCGGAAACCTTCAGGAGTATTGGAACGAGATTTATTCAAACCCGCGCATGATGGGCGGGTTCATCTGGGAATGGTGTGATCAAGGGTTGCACAAAATGATGGCAGATGAAAAAACGGCGACGGTGTTTGGCGGCGATTTTGGCGATGTGCCGAATCATGGCGGATTTAGCGTCAAGGGATTGGTGAACGCGGAGCGGACGGTTTATCCGAAATATTGGGAGGTCAAAAAAGTTTATCAGCCGGTGATGGTCGAACCAGTCAGTTTGAAACCGGGGAAAGTTGCCGTACGCGTTACCAACCGGAATTCATTCGTGAATCTGAACGAGTACACGGCGATGTGGTCGGTGAGCGACAGTCAAGGGGATGAGATTCAATCGGGGATTTTGAGTCCGGTGGAGTGCGAGGCGGGGACACGTTGCGTGGTGAAGATTCCGGTTGAAGCCATCCGCAATGCAAAAGCAGGTGAAGAATTTTGGCTGCGGGTGAGCTTTCACACCAAGATGGATTTGCCTTGGGCGAAGGTGGGACAGGAGATTGCGTGGCAGCAGATGCCACTGACGATGCCGGTCGTGAAGGTAAAGACGGTGACAAACGTGCATCAAGGGCTGGTGCTGGTTGAGGCGGGCGATGCGGTGGAGATCGCGGGGACGAATTTTGCGGCGACGTTCAGTCGGGCGGCGGGGACGATGACTTCACTCAATTATGATGTGCATGAAATATTTTTAGGCGGACATTCCGTTTTTGGAGAACTGCCTCGCGAGCGACGGGACGGAACTACGAACGGGGTCACGGGGCCGGTGTTGCAACTTTTTCGGGCGCCGACGGATAATGACAAGGGGTTTGGCAAATGGCTGGCGCGCGACTGGCGCGATGCGGGGCTGACGAATCTGAACCGGCATGTGGATTCCTTTGTGATCGGGCATGCGAAAGCGGGTGAAGACACGATCACCACGGTGGTGACGAGCAGCGCCTTGAATGGCGGCTATAAGATGAAAACGGTGTGGACCGTTAGCGGTGACGGCTCGGTGGTGATGGATAATGAATTCACGCCGTTCGGCACTCTGCCGCTGCTGCCCCGGGTGGGCGTCGTGATGGAGCTATCGAAGGATTATGAAAATGTCCGCTGGCTGGGACGCGGGCCGTGGGAAAATTATCCGGATCGCAAGAGTGCCGCCGATATGGGGGTTTGGACCAGCACGGTGACGGAGCAATACGTTCCCTATGTGAAGCCGCAAGAAAACGGAAATAAAGAAGATGTGCGGTGGGTGGCTTTGACGGATGCAAGCGGCGGCGGGGTGAAGATTTCGACGGAAGGAAATCCGTTTTCATTTTCGGCGCTGCATTTCAAAGCGGATGATCTGGCGGCGGTGAAACATAGTTATGAGTTGCCGCCGCGGGCGGAGACGATTCTTTCGGTGGATGCGAAGATGAACGGGCTGGGAAACAGCAGCGCGGGACCGGGGGTTTTGGAGAAATATTCGGTGCCGCCGATGAATTATTTTTTGCGGTTGAAATTTTCACCGGTTGAAAAGTAAGAACGTTTATTCGAACTGAAATCCCTGCTGGCGCAGGCGTTGGAGTTTATAAAGCAGCGCACGGCGGCTGATGCCGAGGGCTTTGGCGGTTTCGGTGCGATTGAATTTATGTTGTTGCAGGGCGGCGAGGATGGCATCGCGCTCCAGTTCATCCAAGGGCTGGGTATCGGCGGAGAGTGCGGGCGGTGCATGGCGGGCGGCTTCGCGGAGTTTCGTGGGGAGATGCTCAGGGAGGATGAGATCGCTTTGCGAGAGCAGGACGGCGCGTTCGATGGCGTTGCGGAGTTCGCGAACGTTGCCGGGCCACGGATAATTTTTCAAGCAGTCGGCGGTGGCCTCGGCCAGGCGCACCGGATGACGGGCAAAATCGGCGATGAACAAATTCGCCAGCGGCAGGATGTCCTCGCGGCGCTCGCGCAGGGGCGACAGGTTCAACTCCACGACGTTGAGGCGGTAAAACAGATCTTCGCGGAAACGTCCGGCCTTCACCTCGGCCTCAAGGTCGCGGTTGCTGGCAGCGAGGATACGGGCGTTGGTGCGGATCTCGCGGTTGGAGCCGATGCGTTGAAACTGGCCGTCCTGGGTCACGCGCAGGATTTTCGCCTGTAACGACGGGGTCATTTCGGCGATCTCATCCAGAAAAATCGTACCGCCATCGGCTTCTTCAAAACGCCCCAGGCGCATGGCACTGGCGCCGGTGAAGGAGCCCTTTTCGTGGCCGAACAGTTCGCTTTCCAGCAACGTTTCGGGAATGGCGGCGCAGTTCACCTTGATGATCCGGCCGGTGGCGCGCGCGCTCCAGGCGTGGATGACGTCGGCGACGACTTCCTTGCCTGTGCCGCTTTCGCCGGTGATGAGAACCCGGGTTTCCGACGGCGCAATGAGCGCCATCTGCTGGAAGAGCGAGATGGTCAGCGGGCTTTTGGCAACGACGTGCGGCGGCAGTTGTTTTTCCGTGCCCAGGTTCAGCGGGGCGGATTGCGCGATGCCGGTAGTTTGGCGAACGGTGGCAAGCAACTCATCGAGGTCGATGGGTTTGGCGAGATAATTGAGCGCGCCATCGCGCATGGCGATAACGGCCTCGCGGATGTCGGCGTAAGCGGTTACGAGCAGCACCGGCAGCGTAGGAAAAATCTGGCGCACGCGGCGGAGCGTTTCGAGGCCGGAAAGGCCGGGCATCCGGACATCGGAAATCATCATGGTGAAATTTCCGGCCGGGAGAAGTTCGAGGGCGCGTTCGCCAGAATCGGCCAGCACGATTTCAAAGCCCTGGCCGCGCAGGAAGGAGTCCAGCAGGCTGCGCTGGCCGGCGTCGTCATCCACCACCAAGATGCGGGGCGTATCGTTTGGCACGAGACGAGGCTAAACGAAGCGGCGGGCCTTGTAAAACAGAGGATGACGGCTGTGATCACCGGCCGGAGGCGATGATAATAATAGCGGGAATTTACCATTGGCTAATGATGTTCATAAGGGCTAGAGTCGTGAGGAAACTCAGTCAACCCGCCCAAGGAAATCACATGAAGCGTTTTTACGCACCGGCACTGGCTATCGGCGCAATTGCGCTTTTGGGAATCTTCTTTTTAACCCGTAACAAAATCGATTCACGACCAGTTGTAACAGCCAATCATCTTTTGCCAGCTACGACTGCATCCGCCGCCACGCAAACCGCATCTAGCCCGGCCAGTTCAGCGAGAAACCTCATCGTACCCGGAGCCAGCCGACAGACGCCCGCCAAGCTGGAAAAGAAAACCTTGGACGTCGCTTTCGGCAAATTTTCAACATGGGCGGCGCAGTTCACCAATTCATCTGCAAATCTGGTCGAAGGCGAAAGGCTCGCGTGGAAACGGCGCGAGGCGATGCTGGATCTCATTCAAAATGATCCGCAGCAGGCCATCGCGATGGCTGTGCCGTTCGAGCTGCGCCAAAGCCTGCCGGCACAGATCACCAAGCTATTGGAAGAGCAAGTGGATGGGCGCGGCGATCTGGAGGTGTTGGTGGGGACTGACTTTGCCTCCGGCAGCACGACGACCTATCGCAACGTCCAATTGGGCGACCGGCGGTTTGCGGCATTTGTTTATGGCCGGCGCGCCGGGCAGATATCGCAGACCAGCATCCCGCTGCACGGCGTGGCACTGGATGGCCAGCTGGCGGTTTCCGCCGAACCGTTGCGGGCGTTGTCGGTGGCGGAGGCGACAACACTGGATAAAAACCTGTTGAATACAGACCCGGTTTGCTCCGTATCCGCCAAGCCAGCCAGTTCGCGCGGGCAACCGGTTTATGCCGAAAGCGGCGGGGGCATCCTCTGCTTTTGTGGTGTAGATCATTTTAACATGGCGAACAAGCAGTTGGCAGCTTCAGAAGGCGGCAAGCTGGCAGCCGTGGGTAATAGCGGCACTTTTGGGACGCCCACGCCAACGGACGATACCTGGACGCATGGAAATAAATCCGTCCTGTACATGCGCGTGAATTTTCCGGATGACCTCACCGAACCGATCTCCGCAACGGATGCCTCTTCCGTGATGAACGCGGTAAATACTTATTACACGGAAAACTCTTATGACCTGACCTCGCTCACGGCGACCGTCACGCCGCTGATCACGTTGCCGCAGACGAAGGCATATTATTCGGTCGATCCGGGATTGCTCTTGAACGATGCCCGCGCTTACGCGGCCAAGGCAGGTTATGTGACGGCGAACTATGATCGCGACATCGTCGCCTTCACATCGGTGCCGGGCTACGGTTTCGGCGGGCTGGCCTATGTCGGTGGCAAGGGCGTCTGGTTGCAGAGCATGGGAGCCGGTGTGACCGCTCATGAATTGGGCCATAACTACGGGCTGCTGCATGCCAATTTTTGGAATACGTTGACGAATTACAGCATGATCGGGCCGGGCACGAATCTCGAATACGGAAATATCTATGACACGATGGGCTCCGGCGGGGTGGCGCATTTTAACGCCATTCATAAGAACATCCTGGACTGGTTGAAAGCCGATGCCGTCCAGAGCATCACCACCAATGGCGTGTACAAAATCTATCCGTTCGACGTGCCGGCGTCGAAACGGGTCACGGGCCGCCTGTATGCGGGCGCGTTGAAAAAAGATTCCCTCCGTTACTACTGGCTGGAGTTCCGGCAAAAGTACACCGCCAATCCGTGGCTGGAAAACGGCCTGCTGCTCTACTGGACGCCGTGGGATGAGAGCAACGGCGGGGCGCAGATGATCGATACCACGCCCGGTTCGCCGGATGCGGCCGACTATGCGAGCCGCAGCGACGCCGCCGTGGTGATCGGGCGCACCTTCAATGACAACGCGGCGGGCGTCCATATCACACCGCTCCTGCGCGGCGCCAACGGCGAGGATCCATGGATCGATTATCAAGTGAACCTCGGCGCCTTCCCCAACAACCAGCCGCCTACATTCACCATGGAAGTGGACCAGACGAATGTCGCGCCGGGAGCGATCGTGCATTTCCATGCGACGGCATCCGATCCGGATGGCGATACGCTGTCATATTCATGGACGTTTGACGACCTCACCTTTTCAACCAACAACCTGCCGTGGATCGCCAAGGCCTTTACGAACAGCGGCGATCACGTGGTGCGTTGCGTGGTGAGCGACATGAAAGGTGGCGAGGCGAGCGCGAACGCCGTGGTCACCACCGGCGCCCGGCAAGGCTACCATCTGACCGGACGCGTGACGGATCAAAGTGGCGCGCCGCTCGAAGGCGTGCTCGTCGGCAACGGGCTGATTCCGGCGGACCAATTTATCGGCGGCTGGACGGACAGCGACGGGCGTTACACGATCGTGAATGTCAACGTTACTAGCAATTTCAACTTGGGCGCGTTCTACGCGGGCTATACGTTTTCCAATGCCAACTGGGGCAATCCCCTGCTCCCGACGAATGACACGGCGGGCCTGGATTTCGTGGCGACAGCTTTGCCGGCGGTAAGCATCTTGGCCGATACCAACGCGATTGCCGAAGCGGATGGTTCCGCGCACACGTTCACTATCACGCGCGCGGGCGATACGAACAACGACCTGACGGTCAATCTGGCGCTCGGCGGATCGGCCAGCGTGGATTCCGACTACGTGATAGACCCGGATCTGAGCCAAACCACTTCCATTGTGATCCCCGCCGGGACAAACAGCATCACCGTGACGCTGAATGTCATCAACGATTCGACCGCCGAAGGGCCGGAGACCGTGACGGTGACGTTACTGGCTGATGATGGGAACATGGACAGTCCCACCTACGCGCTCGCGCCGCTGGCCGAGTCAACGGTGACAATCATCGATGACGATCTGCCGGCGCCCCCGACGGTAACCCTCAAGACCACCACGCCGGAAATCTCCGAAGATGGCATCGACAACGGGCAGCTCGTATTCACGCGAAGCGGCAGCACGGCGGCGGACTTGTATGTGAATTATGTAGTGAGCGGCACGGCGACGCCGGGGGCGGACTATGTCGCCTTGCCGGGCGTGGTGCTGATCCCCACCGGACAAAGCAGCGCGACCGTGCCGGTGACGGTGATCGACGACAAGAATGTGGAACCGGATGAAACCATCGTGGCCACGCTCACGGCCAATGCCGCCTATACGAGCGGCTCACCCGCGAGCGCGACGATCAAAATCTTGGATGATGATTTCATGACGGTGACCGTGTTCGCCACGGCCGATGCCGCCGAACCCTCGACGGCGGGACAATTCACTGTGAAACGCGACGGCGACCTGACGGCGGCACTGATCGTGAATTACAATGTCAGCGGCACCGCCAGCAACGGCGTGGATTATGTCGCGTTGCCCGGCACGCTGACGATTCCCGCCGGCGCGGCCTCGGCCAGCATCACGGTCTCCCCCAGTGATGACGCGCTGCTGGAGGGCGACGAGTCGGTGACAATTTCACTGACCAACATGTTGAACTACGATGTCGGCACGCCGGGCAGCGCGACGGTCCTCATCCATGATGATGAAAAATCCAACGTCTCCATCGACGCCACCATCCCGGTGGTCTCGGAACAAGGCGACACCACGGGCCAGTTCACCATCACGCGCGACGGGTCCACGGGTGACCTGCCGGTGACGTTGGCTATCAGCGGCACGGCTCTGAGCGGGGCGGACTATCTGCCCCTGGATAACCCGGTGATCATCCCGGACGGCGCTACTTCCGTGACGCTGGATGTCATCCCGTTCCACGATCTCATCTTGGAGCCGACGGAGACAGTCATCGTCACCCTGCCGACGAATGCCAATTACAACGCTTCGTCCTCGGCTTCGGCCACAGTACAGATCACGGACGACGGCACGAGCCCGATTCCGGGAATCGGGTTTTGCTTTGCGACATCCTCGGCGCTGGAAAGCGAATCGCCGGGCATCGCGGTGTCATTGAGCATCACCTCCAGCGTGCCGGTGCAGGTGGATTACAAGGTGGTCGGTGGCACCGCCGCCGCCAGCCGCTATCTGTTGCCGCAAGGCTCCTTGATCATCCCCTCCAACACGTGGGTCGGTTTCATTCCGTTGCAGATCATCGACGATTCAATCGTTGAGCCGCCGCAAACCATCAAGGTGGTTCTGTTCAACCCGACCAATGCGACCTTGGACGCCATCAAGGTCCACACCTATACGATCTTGGATGATGATTCATCTTCGGTGAGCGTGACAGCCACGGTAACGAACGCGGCGGAAACCGGGCGGGTGGCGGGCAACTTCCGCATCTCGCGGGTAGGCGCCACGAATGCAAACCAACTGGTTAATTTCCAGATCACCGGCTCGGCGAGCGCACCGACGGACTATGCGCCGCTGGGAAACAGCGCCATCATCCCGGCGGGCGCGACGTTCGTGGATTTGCCAGTGACACCGGTCGATGATACTACGATGGAATTTTCGCAGACGGTGGTGATGACGCTTACAAGTGCCACCAACGCGACCATCGCTTCACCCAATGTCGCCATGGTAACCATTGCCGATAACGACACGAACACCCTGCCCTTGGTCACCATCACCTCCACCAACCATCCGACGGCCTACGAAGGTGGCGGCAATGGGCAATTCCTGTTCACGCGCTCCGGGCCGACCACGAACGCGCTGACCGTGGTCTTCGCCGTCACCGGCACGGCGATCAACGGAACAGATTACACGGCCATCACGAATGGCGTGACGATTCCGGCCGGCCAGAGCAATGCCACGGTGACCATTGTGCCGGTGGACGACTCATTGATCGAAGGCAACGAAACGGTCATCGTGTCATTGACTGAAGGAAACACATACCGCGTGCTGTATCCCTCCGCCGCCACGGTGACGATCCAAGACAACGACCAGAGCGTCTGGATCGATGCAAGTGATTTCACCGCCGCCGAACCGGGCTTGGACACGGGTGAATTCACCTTCTCGCGTTTTGGGACGACGAACACGCCGGTCACGATCTTTTATACCATCGGCGGGACGGCGAGCAATGGCGTCGATTATATCAGCATCACTAACTTCGTCATCATCCCGGCCGGGAGCATCACGAAGACGCTGTCCATCATCCCGATCGATGATACGTTGGTGGAAGGCCCGGAGACCGTGACGCTGACGTTGCAACCGTCCGCAAATTTCACGTTGGGCATCTCACAGGTGGCCACGGTCACCATCAATGATGACGAGCCGATGCTCACCATCAGCGCGGTGGTGACGAACGTGCTTGAAGGCAGCGGTTCCAACGGCGTGTTCCGGGTGACCCGCACGGGCAATCCGGAATATAATTTTGGCGCCACGGTGGCGATCGGCGGCACGGCGACATTCGGCGTGGATTATCCGCCGTTCGCCACGAACATTTATTTCACCTGCGGCATGACCTCGATCGACCTCTATATCACGCCTACGAACGAACTGGTGGTGGAAGGTGATGAAACCGTGACCGCCTCGCTGGTGCCACTGCCGGCTTACACAATTTTATCACCCAGCAACGCGGTGCTGACCATCAACGATGCCGGCACGAACCAGACGCCGCTGGTCATCATCACGAACCCATTGACGCAGGTGGTCTTGATGAATCTCAATGCGGATGGCGCGGCGGGGCTGGTGCTGGGCGCGACAATCATTGACCAGGTCCCGACAAATGATGTGCTGACGTGGACGCAACTCAGCGGGCCGCCGGGTGCGGTATTTGGCGACCCGACCATGAACAATACCACGGTTGTATTCACCAACATCGGCATCTACCAGTTACGATTGACGGCGGACAACGGTCAGTTACAGGGACACGCGGACCTGCTGGTTTATGTGGGTTCGGATGTAGTGACGGCCACAAACCTTTTGCATTGGACGCTGGATGATGGCAGCGGCACGGCGGCGGCCGACAGCTCAGGCAACGGACGCGACGGGACGCTCTTGGTCGGTGGCGTGCCGGGCTGGACAAACGGGGTGATTGCCGGAGCATTAAATCTGCATGGGGCCGGGGATTGTGTGCGGCAATCGGCGGGGTCAAACACCTTGAACGGGCTGAGCGCCTTCACGGTGGCGATGTGGATCAGGCCGCCCAGCGTGCTGGCCGACCAAGGGTTTTTGACAGGAGATGATTCGGGCACGAATGCCAGCCTCAGTTTTGCCGCCCGGGCCACGGCTTCCTGCGGCGGCGGCGCGAAGCTCATCGAGGTCACGGTGCCGACGACCAAAGGCGTGGTGCAGCGGGCCAGCGCCGCGAACTCGGTGACGCCGGATGCCTGGCAACACGTCGCGGTCACATGGACGAATGGTGGGGCGCCGAAATTATATCTCAACGGGCAGCTTGACCGCCCGACAGCCGGGTTTATCGGCGTGGCCGGTCGGTTGACGAATTGCACCCAGTTCGTTTTGGGCAAGGGAGCCATGGATAGCCCGGTTTCGTGGAGCGGCGGAGTTGATGACATACGCGTCTTTGATCAGGTTTTAAGCGCCAATGAAATTTTACATCTGGCGGATTATCCGGTGACGAATCATGCGCCGATCGTGGATG
>DASZCA010000407.1:0-2524 GCA_035943555.1 Verrucomicrobiia bacterium | reverse complement strand
AGGGGTGTGCTGTGAACGCCGAGCTTGCGACGCGTATTGTCATCAATGAACAAGTCTTCGTAAATGGCGACAAGGTCTGGCACGGAGAGATTTTGAAAATGAAGCATCCCAGAAATGCTTTCCCAGGCTTTTGCTAACACTCGCCGCTCTAGAAATTCGGCAGGCAGTCTTTTGAGCAGGCCAGAACCAGAATGACTTTCAGCCTTATCAAGTATCTGTCGGGGCGTGTTTAAGCCAGCCCAGCCCTTGGCATCAGCTCGATCCATGAAGATTTTCGCTGTGACAAATCGGAACAAATATGGGAATAGGAATGCAACAGCAGGTTCTTCGCAATGCACCGACCGATAACATTCAGCCGTATCGGCAAAGGAACGTTCAAGTAGATCTTTGAGTTTCGCTTGAAAAAAACCTTCTAAAACCGGCAATAAGCCGGTGTCATAAAAATCAAGCTGAGGATTGGGTTTGGCATCTGATACTGATTTGAGGCGGCCCAAAACCTCCGCATTCCAAACTGCCCGACGTGATCTGAAGGCTGACTCCAATGAATCAAGCGAAAATGATCGACCATCCGGCCGAGCCTCATTGGGTCCAATACTCCACGGTTGAACAGTTTTCTCCACAACCTCAAAAACCAGTGGGGCTCCGAGGGCTCGATAACGATGAACCCAGTCGGCACCGCTCTCGCTCTGGCTGCTAAAAAGAACTCCAATACACGCGTTTCGATATGTGCATGGATAGCCGGAGAAAGCAGCAAGGGGAACATTGTTAACAACAGCATTTTGCTCGTTAAAATCTGTAAACGCGTAATCCTCTGCAATCAGTCGGTTTTCAAAACCGGCTGATTGTAATGCAGCCTTGAAGGAACTGATTGTAGCGCGTCGGTTCAACTGAGCGAATGATATGATTCAACTAAAGTTTGTCAGTCAAAAACGAATCTTTGGCGGTCATAGAACGAGCCCTCACTAAAAACTTATTCGCCACCTCATAATTCGGCCGTTCCGGCAATTTCGTTTCCGTCAGCGCCTGTTCAAAATCACGATGCAATTCCGTGCGCCACGCCTCAACCTCGGCCCATGTCAGTTCGCCCCGCTTGACCGCCAGCAACCGTTCGCGCTGCGCCTCGACCCGCACCGGCACGCAGCCTTCGCGCAAGGTCGCCGCGCCGGTCAGCAGCAGGCGCAACAGATGCATGGCGTGTTTCGGGCGCACTTCCCCGTGATTTTTCAAATCCTGCCCCAGCTTCTTGAACTGGCTCAGTGCGTAGCCATTGAAGGTCTGGAAGATCATCTGGCTCAAAAACGCCTGGCGGATGCCCAGCAATTCCTCCCCCAACGGCGTGGCTTTCTCTACCAGCGGCGAGAACAGGCATTCGAGGATGTTCGGATTGGCCCGCAACGCCATGACGATGAATTTCTGCAATTCCCAGTAGCAGCTTTGCGTGCCGTTATCTTCAAACTGCTCCGGCGCGCCGAACAGCGACCATTGCAACTCGGCCGGCGCCTGGTAGATTCCGCGCAAGTCCGTGTCGGAAGTCTCGGTCTCCAGGCCATACGCCCGCGAACCGACGACGCAGCGGTAGATGATAAATTCTTCGAGGTCGAAAGCCGGATCGGCGAACGCTTCGCCGGACACCGCATCCCGCCGCATCCGCTCCTTGAAATGTTTCAACACCTCCAATTGCGCCGGTTCCAGCGTTTTCTCAAAGCCATCGGGAAAGCGGACCAGATAATTTTCCCCCGGAACCGCCGGCGTGCGCGTGACCACGCCCACCGCCCCGCGCGGATGTACCAAGGAATTGCCCGGCCCTCTTATTTCCACAAGAGCCACGACCTGCGTCCCCGCGAAGATGTTATCCGGTTGATGTGACATCCGTTGCCCCTTCAGCCTGCCAACGAACCTGTCATCCGGCAAACAATTCTTCCGATTTGCCGGACTTGGGCATCCGGCGAGGCTGAGCTAGGCAGCCAGGTGGAGGTTTGCTCTGTAAAAAATATATTGGCAAGCAAGCTTGGAAAGGGATTGCCCGCCCTCACCTGCCTCCTCTCCCCCAGGAGAGGACATATATAGCGGCAGTTTTTTACATTCGAAGGCAACGGTACCGGCGGCTGGTTTAAGGTTCCTACAGGTAGTTTTATATCTGTGAAGAATTTTAAAAGATTTATTTGCAATCGACCGTGGCGTGGGCGAGAGGTGGCGGGTGAATGCAACATTCACGGGTTGGACAGCTTTTGTCCGACGAATGGAAAGGCACTGGCCGCATGGCCGGGAATGAACTATGAAAAACATTTTTTGGCAGATAGAGACACCGGACATGAATTCGCGGGCAGGCCGGTATGAGCCGTACTGGCCACCGCGCTCGGGGCTGATCGGGGGCAAGCTCACTTTGAGCTTGCCCCACGAAAGTGGACAAAGCATGTAAGCTTTCGGGAGCGACTTATGAAACAACTCAAGAGCCAACAGAAGCATTCCAAAGCGTTCCGGAAGGAAGCGGTGGAGTTATTGATGACGGGGCGGACCCTGACAG
>DASZCA010000406.1:0-4273 GCA_035943555.1 Verrucomicrobiia bacterium | reverse complement strand
ATCGTGTCTCGATCATAAAAGCTGCGCGGAAGTTTTTGCACGGCGCGAGCGTAGTCGATTCGCCCCGCGCGCGTAAATTCAGAAGCGCAAGGTCGTCTGCACGATGAACACCGTGGCATCGCGCGTGGCCGCCGAGCCGCCGGGATGCCACACGTGTTGCAGACTGGTTTGCACCGTCCACCATGCGGTGGCTTGAATTTTGTAGTTCAACTCGACCACGCCCTCGTAATCCGCAGGAACGAAGCTGCCGGGCGCGAGAGAATTGATGTCGCGCTGGGCGCGGGCGATGTCATCGCTCATCTCAAGATACGAACCCGCGAGCGCGAGCGTATCCCAGTCACGCGTCGGGATCAGGCCGCGATAGACAAGGCCGCCATCGAGTTCGAATTGCGTAAGATTGCGGTCGGCCGGTGCGCCGAGTGCACGGAAAAAGGCCGTGAGCCCTTGCTGCGCCGGATCGGCTTTGCCGTTTTCGAGATAAAGCTGCTGTTCCGCGAGCAGATACGCGCCGTAGTTGCCATTATGCCGCGCCGGGGTGGGCGCGAGCCCCACGGCGTAGAAAACGCCCTGATAAACGTCCGCAAAACTGCTGGTGTGATAATAGGCGCCGAGCTTGTAACTGCCGCCAAGGCCGGGATTGTTCGTGCCCGGGTTGCGCCGCCACGCCAGTTCCAGATAGTTTAACGCCCCACCCGCTCGGCTGACGGGAAATGCCGCGCCCGCCGCGCTCCGGTCCGGCGAACCGCTGTACAGACCATATTGCAGGCCGAGTTTCGGCGACGGATCCCAGCGGATGACCGCACCAGGCGTGGCCAAGGGCGTGGTGGCCAGCCCATGGGACGTGGCCGGAAAACCGGGGATGTCAAAAACGTTATAGGGCAGCGAGGGATAAAAAAACGTCTGGTTAAGCAACGTGAACTGGCCGCTGCCGGCATAATATTCCGGCACGATGAAATCCGAATCGATCGCCAGTTCGCCCGCCTTGATGGCGAGCTTGGAATCAAAAAACTTCTGCTGGTACCACAATTCATCCAGGCGGAAGGCGTTATCGAAATCCAGCAAGTTAACACGGTTATAATCGCCGGAGTAAGCGGGCGAAAATAATTTCTGGCCGTTCAACCACAAGGCGCTGACATGAAAGCTGCCGCCTTCCAGACCGGGATATTTTTGCAGGTTCAGGTCAAAAGTCGCGAACGCGGCGCCTTCATACGCGCCGCCGGTATGGAGGCCGGCCACAAGATTGTCCGGGCGGGAACCGGCGTAAAAAAATTCAAAATCCGCGCCGTGCGCAGAAAGCCACGGACGCAACCCGTCCCAATCGCCCAAAATGTAATCCTGCGTGGCCCAGCGGTACAGGGCGGAATCATTTGTCTGGGAAATTCCCGTCAGCGGCAACCACGCGAGCAACAGGCCGAGCATGACCGCCGTATTTTTCATGCACCCAGCGCCGCGCTGATGGCGGTCTGCACCTGGTCGCGTGTGTACGGTTTCAAGACCACGCCGGTGAACCCATGCGCCATATGCTCCGCCATGACCGGGTCGTTCGAATAGCCGCTGGAGACGATGGCCTTCACTTGCGGATCAATTTCTTTCAAACGCCGGATGGCTTCCTTGCCGCCCATGCCGCCGGGGATGGTGAGATCCATGATCAGCAGGTCGAAGGCGTTTTTCTGCGCGAGCGCCTGCTCATACATCTGTACCGCCGCCTCGCCATGCGCGGCGGTTTCGACATCGTACCCCAGCTTGCCCAGCATTTTGGACATCACGCGGCAGACCATCGCCTCATCATCCATGATCAAAATGCGGCGGCGATGTGCCGGTGCAAAAATTTCCACCGGTGGCGCCACCGGCGGTGCCTGCCGGGAAACCGGCAATAACAATGTGAAAGTGGTGCCATTGCCGGGCCGGGAATCCACCCGCACCGATCCCTGATGGTTGCTGATGATGGAATGAACCACGGACAGGCCGAGACCGCTGCCGGTTTGCTTCGTCGTAAAGTAAGGATCAAATATTTTTGCCAGATGGTCCGGTGCGATACCCATGCCTTGGTCGCGGATGATCACCTCCACATAGTCGCCGCCGGTCACCGGCTGGGCGCCGGGTTGCTGGCCGATGGTGCGGTTACAAGCGGTCACCGTGAGGAGCCCGCCTTCCGGCATGGCCTGGCAGGCATTGATGAACAGGTTGTTGAAGACCTGCGACAGTTGCGCGGCCTCCGCTTCCACCCGGCTAAGGTCGGCGGGCAGGTTGAGGGCGCAGGTCACCGGCCGTCCGCGCAGGGCAAAGCTGGTGCTGTCGCGGATGATCTGCTCGAGGTTGACGGCCGTTTTGACCGGCTTCCCGCCTTTCGCAAACGTCAGAAGCTGCGCTGTCAGTCCCTTGGCCTGTAACGACGCCTTTTCTGCTTCGCCCAAGAGATCGTGATTTTCCGAACGCGGCGGCAGATCCAGCTTCACCAACGAGATATTGGCGAGGATGGCCGTGAGCAAATTATTAAAATCATGCGCGATGCCGCCGGCGAGGATGCCGAGGCTTTCCAAGCGTTGCAGGCGCTGCATCTGCTGTTCTTGCTCGCGCCGGCGTTCTTCACCGCGTCGGCGCTCGGTCAGGTCGCGGATGAACACCGTGGTGTATTCCTTGTCCGCCACCTTGATATAGGTGACGGAAAGCTCGGCCGGCCGGGTGGAACCGTCGTTGCGCAGTTGCGTCAATTCAAACCTCGCGGAGCGTTCGCGCTTGAGCGCCTGCCAGTGGTCATTCCACGAGTCCGCCGGAAAATCCGTGGCGAGATGGTGCAGCGACAGGCGCAGCAGCTCACCGGTGCTGTAACCAAGTTCGGCGACCGTCGCGGCGTTGGCGTAGATGATGCGGCCGTCTTCATTCGTCCAGACGATCTGCTCGGCGGCGGCATCCATGGTGAACTGCGTCAGCCGCAACTGTTCCAGCAAGGCCACGCGCTCGGTGGCATCGGCGCCTACGCACAGGATCTCGCGCAACCGGCCTTGCTCGTCATAGAGCGGCTGGTTGGTCCAGGTCACCCAGATGCGCCGGCCGTCGCGGCACACGTTTTGATTTTCGGCCTGCGCATATTTTTCCGGGTGCGCCAGCAGGTCGTCCAATTTCGCCGCCAGGTTTTCGCCCTTGGTGGAAACCGGCGGGATGATGATGCCCACGGCAGGGCGGCCGATCACTTCCTCGCGCGTATAACCGAACAGATTTTCCGCGTACTTGTTGAAAAACGTGATCCGGCCTTCGATGTCCAACCGCAAAATGATGCTCATGGCGTTCTCCACCACGCCGCGATAATTCTCCTCGCTGGTCGCCAGGTTCCGGGTGGAACGCGAAAGTTCGCGCCGCTCATGCTCGTAGCTCGTCACGATCACCCACAGCACCAGGACGATGGCCAGAAAACTGCAAAACATGCCGGTCAGGTTGTCGATGAACCAGTCGGTATGATTTGGAAAATGGGTGACAGTCTTCGGGAAAAAGTATTCCACGAGAAAAAGCCCGCACATGTCCAGGGCCACGAGCAGGGTCAGGACCACCCGCATCCGCCCCTGGCTCAGGACCATGGGCATCATCATCACCGCGAAAAAATAATAGGTGACGCTGCCGGTGATGCCGCCGTTCGCAAGCCAGCAAACGCTCAGCAAAAAGAACAGGACGAGCTGGAAGGCCACGATGTGATGCCGCCCCTTGCAGGAACGTTCGTGGCAAAACATGGCGAACAGCCCCAATAAAATATCCGCCACCGTGACGATCAGCGGCAGATCCGGCTCTATCAGGTTGACCGGCAGGACGACAAACAGGCAGACCATGGCCGTGGTGAGGCACAACAGCCGGAATAGCCGCAACTGCAAGGTCAACGACGTGTCCTTGGCGACAAATTTCCACAATTTTTCGAGCAATAAATCCATGATCACAACAGCAAACGGGTCATTCCGGTATAAACAGCGGGTTTCCCCCACTCCGCAATACAATGACCCTTCCTCTTATCGACCAATTTGGGGGTTAACTTAACTTTTTGCTTTGAAGCGTTGGACATCAGGTACTTGGCGTGACTCGTTGGCCGTCCCCCGGCTAAAATGCTGGCAGTCTTTTTCTTGGGCCGGGCAATGACCGACACCCCAAATAATGTGCTATCTTGAAATTCCCGGTTTGACAGTGGGCGAAATGTCCGCAAAATGGTTGGCCGTTTGGCTGCCAGCGTAGCTCAGTTGGTTAGAGCGTGGGACTCATAAGCCCGAGGTCAGTGGTTCGATTCCACTCGCTG
>DASZCA010000405.1:0-14359 GCA_035943555.1 Verrucomicrobiia bacterium | reverse complement strand
TTGCGCAAGTTCTTTCCAGTTGGACGGAAAAAAGGATAGGAGCAAATCCCAATCCTCATCAGCCGCATTGATCGTTTCCATGCGGCCATAATGGAAAAACCAAATAAAATCGTCAATAAAACAAGTTAGCGCTTATGCGGCTCCGCCCCCAGCGTCCCGCTCAGTTTCTCCAGATACGCCGGCGATTCGATCTCCTCCAGCGTCTTCCGCGCCCGCACCAACCGCTCGCCGATGCCCATCGTCTCCGCCACGTCGCCGTGGCTCGGCTTGCGCATGAACGCCGCGAGATAATCGTTGTGCCGGCCGCCAGAGATTGCGATCCACCCTCTGCGTGACCACCAGGCGTGCTTGGAGCCGGTCTTTAGATAACCCCCAAACTACGCCACCCCTTTACCCGCCAAAACCTGCGATCCTGCGCCCGCCGGCTTGGCCAGCCGCGCCTTCGCGATCTTCTGGATCGAATACATCAGCCCGATCGTCACCAGCATCGCCGCCGCCACGATGTATCCCAGCAAATCGTACCGCTCCAGCCGGCCCGAACTCGTCTGCACCACGATCAGACCCGCCAAGCCCGAAGCCATGCCGCCGGCAAATTGTTGCACTGAGGAATTCACGGACATATACGCCCCGCGATCCGGCGCATCCGGCACCGCCGAAATCAGCGTCGAAGCCGACACCATCCGCGCCGAGATACCCATGAACAAAATCACGTTCACCAAGATCACTCCCCAAAGCGGCGTCACACCGAGATGACAGTAGATGATCACCATGATCAGGCCCAAGAGTGAGCCAAAGCAGAAAACCGGATATTTGCCCACCGAATCACTGATCCGCCCAAACAACGGCCCGACGATGATGGAACTGATGCCGGTGACGAAATAAATGGTCGGAAGATGATCCAGTGAAATTCCCAGGTTGTTCACCGTGAAGGCAGAACTGAACGGCATCAACATGAACCCGCCCGTCGCCAGCAAGATCGTCGCGGCAAATCCCTTCAGATACTGCGGCCGGCTCACCGTTTTGAACAGGTGCTGAAAAGCATTGCGGTCATTTTTGAGCTTCAGATGCGCGTCGATCGGTTTCAAACCCAGGAAGATCACCACGCCGACCGCCGCCCCGATGCCTGCGATCATCAGAAACGGCGCATGCCAGTTCCATTTGTTCGAGAGATACAGCCCCACCGGCAGCCCCATGATCTGGCTCACGGCGAAAGCCGTCTGCACCACGCCCATCACGCGCCCGCGCTGTTCCAGCGGAAACAGGTCCGCCGCGATCGCCATCGTGATCGACCCGATCACACCGCCAAACAATCCAGTGATGATCCGCGCCGCGAGGAGAAAATGATACGTCTGCGCCACGCCGCACAACGCGGTGCCCGCGATGAAGCCGGTGTAGAAAAACAGCAGCATCTTTTTGCGATCAAACTTGTCCGCAAAGCCCGCCGTGAGCAGGCCCGAAATCGCGGCGCTGAACGCATAGACCGACACCAGCAGGCCGAATTGTGACGTCGCCACATGCAATTCCGGCAACAGCACCGCGCCCAGCGGCGAGAGGATGAGAAAATCCAGGATCACCGTGAACTGGAGAAAGGCCAGCACGGCGATGACAAATTTTTGATAACCGGTCAGTTTCATGAAATAAAAAAATTAAGGTTTGAGCGATTTCAACACGAGCCGCAGCGTCGTTTCCAAGGCCTCCTCGGTAAGGACAAATTTTCCCTTGCCCGACATGTTCTTGCCATGGATGTGAAATTTCACCAGCTGATACAGCGGGGCAAACGCGATGCACCAATAGACTTCCACCGGCACCGCCACCAGTTGCTTCCGTTCGATCGCATGCCGGACAAACGTCATCATCTGCTCGCGAAATTTTCCGCCCGTGAGCGCCATCGCCCGTTCATGCAAAGGGGAAAACCGGATCTGCTCCATGAAATGCATTTCCAGCGGATGCTTGAGGAAGTAGCGCGCCCGGTTGATCCATTGCAGCCGCAATCCTTCCGCAAAATCCATGCGCGGATCAAAACCCGCCAGCGTCAGTTCAAACATCCGCGCGCTGAGTTCTGCGTGGATTTTGAGGATCAGATCTTCCCGGTCTTGAAAGTAAGTGTAGAACGTCGCCACGGACAGACCCGCCGCGCGCGCCAGCTTGTGCAGGCTCAGCCCGTCAAAGCCGTGCTCCACGATCATGACCATGGCCTTTTTGCGGATCAGCTTCTCTTTCTTCGGGTCTTTCGTTCTCACCACTCTAAAATAAACGAACGTTTATTTATTTTCAAGTGTAAAAAGGGGGCGCGCAAGACCGCCGGTCAGCGGCGTCCGCCACCCGCTCAAAGTCCCGGGCTGCTTTGCATGATGCCGCCGTCGGCGAAGACGGTGGTGGCGGTCATGTAGCTGGCTCCGTCGCCCGCGAGGAAGGCCACAAGGCTGGCGATCTCTTCCGGGCGCGCCATGCGGCCGAGCGGGATGGCGTTGTTCAATTTTTGCAGCAGCGAGGGATCGGCCATCGTGGAGGTGTTGATGGGCGTGGCCACGGCGCCGGGGCCGACACCGACGACAAGAATGTTATGCGGCGCGAGTTCCACGCCCGCCGTGCGCGTCAACATGCGCATGCCGCCCTTCGAGAGGCAGTATGCGGTATTGCCGGGCATGGGCCAGTCTTCGTGCACGGAAGTGATGTTGATGATCCGCCCGCCGCCGCCTTGCTTGATCATCTGCTGCGCGGCGAGCTGGGTGCCGAAGAACGCGCTCTTGAGATTGATATCGAGCACCTTGTCATATTGCGCCTCGGTGGTGTCGAGGACGGATGTGCGCGTCTCCACGCCGGCGTTGTTGACCATGATGTCCACGCGGCCAAATTCCTGGACGGCGGCGGCGAACAGGTTTTGCAGTTCGGCGACGTTGCTGACATCTGCCTTCACGCCGATGGCGCGATCGCCCAGATCGCGGATCTGTTTCGCGAGCGCGTCAGTCGCCTCGGGGTGGGCCACGTAGTCGATGACGATGTTCGCGCCCTGCCGCGCCAGTTCCAATGCGATGGCCATGCCGATGCCGCTATTGCCACCGGTGACGATGGCCACTTTGCCTTTCAGGTTCATGATAATTCTCCTTGGTTGATGGTAGTTAGGTTAAATCTCCAGCCGGCGCCCGCGGTTGGCGCACGACGACGAACGATAGCACGGACAGCGCGAGCGCGACAACCGCGGTCGCACCATAGATGCGATGCAAATCCCAGCCCGCCGATTGCAACGGACCGACGCCGAAGGCCGCGATGCCATAGCCGATCTGGTAAAAAGCGATCAAGCCGCCTGCCACGGAAGCGGCGATGGCGGTCAGTTCCTTCTGGCCAAAACTGATGGTCAGCGGCAACAACGCCGAGCAACCGAGGCCGGCGAGGGCAAACGTCGCGACGCCCAGAATGGCGTTTGTTGTTGGCGCGCATGCGCTGGCAATGCACGCCGCCACGACGACCAGCGGCAATACACGGCACGCAAGCGGCTCGGGAAACCATTTGCCGATCGCGGCCAAAAGAATGCGCCCGGCCGTGACCGTGGCCCAAAACAGTGTGAGCGCCAGCGACGCCAACGAGGTGCTGGCACCAAAATGTTCTTTCAGATACAGCGATGCCCAGTTGCCATTCATGGTTTCGCAAATGCCGTACAGCAGGGCAAACGCCGCGAAGACCCAGAAACGCGCGGGAAATTTGACTTTCTGCCTCGATGTTGCGCCGGAAGAGTCACCTTCGTTCAGCGGCTGGCTCAGACTGAATAACAGCAGTCCAAGAATCAGCACGCCCACGAGCACAGGCAAACCCCACCAGATTCCCAGCCCGACGAATACCGCGATAAAGACCGGAGCCAGCGCGGTGCCCAATCCTAATAGCGCATTGAGCGCGAGCACGGCCTTATCCACTTTTTGCGGAAAGAAAGCGGCGGCGAAGGTGTTGAGCGCGGGGACGGTGAAACCAAAGCCGATGCCCATGCAGGTGGTGGCGACGAGCAAAATTCCATAAGCGAGGGAATGGTCTTTCATCACAAAGCGGCTCGCCACGAGCAACGCCATGGCGAGCAGGTTCGCGAACAGGCCCAGCAGATAAATCCGTTTGGTGCCGAGACGGCTGCGCAAGCCCGCGCCGAGCAACGAAGCGGCGATGGCCATGATGGCCTGCGGCAGGAACATGCCGCCGTATTCCGTGCTCGAGAGGCCGTAGTCGGTGGGACTTGTGAACACCGCGCCCGCCGCCGGAAATGTGACCAGTCCCACGCCTTGGATCACGCCGGCGGTGTATACGGTCAGGATTTCGCTGCGTTGCGCCATTTTATTTCAAACGTTGCAGCAAGTGATCGCCCACGCGCAACGCGTTGGCGATGGCGGTTAGCGAAGGGTTCACCGCACCGATGCTCGGAAAGAAACTGGTATCGACGACATAGAGATTGCCGACCTCGTGTGCCTTGCAATTCACATCCAGCACGGAAGTTTTCGGGTCGAGGCCGAACCGGCAGGTGCCGGATTGATGGCCGACACCGGCAATGGGAATGTGTTTTCCGAGATAAAGATTGTTGGGAATGAGATGCGGATGCATGTCGAGATGTTCGAGCATGTACTGCAATTTTTTCCGCAGGCGGTTGACCGGTTCAAGGTTGGTGAATTCGTAATGCAACTGGATGCCGCCTGCGGAATCCAGCGTGATGCGGTTCTGCGGCAGCGGCAAGTCTTCGCCGGTGAGCCAGAAATCCACCGCGTGCTTTGCCATCTGCACCAGCGTGAAGCCGGGCGCAAACATCGGGGCATCCTCGCGGAACATCGGGCCTTTGGATTTGCCAAGCATCTGGATGTTGCCCAGCGGAAATTCATAATCCGGCGCGTTCAGGTAAAAATCGTTGATCGTGACCGTCTTTTGGAAAATGGTGTGGTTCTCACGCCGCGAAAGCGCGACCAGCGCGATGGCGTTGTGGAACATGTAATTGCGGCCCACCATGTCCGAGCCGTTGGCCAGGCCGCGCGGATGCCTGTCATTGGCGGACATCAACAGCAGGCGCGCCGTGTTGGCCGCACCGCAAGAAGCGACCACGATATCGCCGGTGTATTCTTCGCGGGCGCCAGCGCGCTCGACGATGACTTTGGTGATCTCATTGCCGCTGGCGTTGGTTTCCAATTTCCGCACCTCGGCGTTGGTCAGCAGGGTGACGTTGGGATATTGCAGCGCGGGGCGGACCGCGATGACTTCCGCATCCGCCTTGGCGTGAACGAGGCACGGAAAGCCGTCACAGGTATCACACCGGATGCATTTGCTGTGCGGCGGATCCGCTTCATTGAGCATGATGCCGGTGGGCGCATAAGAAGGATGGTAGCCCGCGCGCTTTAGGTCATCAGTCAATTCCTGCATGCGTGGCTCATGACTTACGGGTGGAAAAGGGTAGGGCGCACTCGCCGGCGGGTCGGTCGGATCATCGCCGCGCTGGCCGTGGACATTGTATAGCCGCTCGGCCTGGGTGTAGTAGGGTTCAAACTCATCATAACCCACGGCCCAATCAGGCGTCATGCCATCGGCGGTGCGATGCGCGGTGAAATCTTCCTTTCGCAACCGGAACAAGGCCGCGCCGTACATCTTCGTCGCGCCGCCCACGAAATAATGCACGCCCGGCTGGAAAGGCTGGTTGTCCTTGTCGCGCCAGATGTCCTTCGTGACATAACGGTTCTTCACAAAGACTTCCGTGCCGTCCCAATTTTCTTTTTCGCGCGGCAAGTAACCGCCGCGCTCCAAAATAAGGATGCGTTTGCCGGAGGGCGCGAGCTTGAGCGCCAAGGTGCCGCCGCCCGCGCCGCTGCCGATGATGATGACGTCGTAATGATTCGCGCTCATGGATTTTGACTCATTGTTTTCGCGTGGGATAAATCGATTTCCGGGGCCGGAGCAGCTTGGCGATCAGGCCGGTCCAGCCGGTTTGGTGCGAAGCGCCCACGCCGCGCCCGTTATCACCGTGAAAATATTCGTGAAACAGGATGTAATCTTTGAAATGCGGATCGCCCGCCAGCTTCGGGTGATATTTCAACACCGGCCGCTGGCCATCCGCGCCTTTCAAAAACAATTTGGCGAGGCGGCGCGTCAATTCATCGGCCACCTCGTTCAAGGTGATGAATTTGCCGGAGCCGGCCGGGCACTCGACCTTGAAATCGTCACCGTAGTAGTAATGAAATTTTTGCAGCGATTCGATGAAGAGAAAATTGATGGGCATCCAGACCGGCCCGCGCCAGTTGGAGTTGCCGCCAAACAAACCGCTGCGCGATTCGCCCGGCCAGTAACTCACCTCGTAGGTCTGGCCGCCGGTCTCGTAGCGAAAAGGATGTTGTTCGTGAATCTTTGAGAGCGAACGCACGCCTTGATCGGAAAGAAACTGCGTCTCGTCCAGCATCCGCCGGAGCAGCGCCTTCACCCGATGACCGCGCAACAGCGAAAGCAGTTTGCGATCGCAGTTACCGCAAACTTTCCAGTCGGAGATCAAGCTGGCCAGTTGCGGGCGATGTTTCAGATACCATTCCATGCGGCCGACAAAATCCGGCAATGTATCGAGTATCTCCGGATCCAGCACTTCCACGGCGAGTAACGGAATCAGGCCGACAGCCGATTGGATTTTCACCGGCACATTTTCGCCATCGGGCAGATTGAGATGGTCGTAATAAAATTGGTCGGCTTCATCCCAAAGGCCCAGCTTGTCCTCGCCCACGCCGTTGATGGCGGCGGCGATGGCCAGGAAATGTTCAAAGAACTTGGTCGCGATGTCTTCGTAGACGTGGTCGTGCTGCGCCAGTTCCAGCGCGATGCGTAACAGGTTCAGGCAATACATCGCCATCCAGCTCGTGCCATCCGCCTGGCTGAGATAGCCGCCGGTGGGCAACGGTTGGCTGCGATCAAAACAGCCGATGTTGTCCAAGCCGAGGAAGCCGCCTTGAAAAATATTGCGACCTTGCTCGTCCTTGCGATTCACCCACCAAGTAAAATTAAGCAGCAGTTTTTGGAACACGCGTTCCAGAAAGAACAGGTCGCCGGTATCGGCCGGATTGGTCTCTTGGAGCTGGCGACGATCAATTTGGAAAACACGGAAAGCGGCCCACGCGTGCACCGGCGGGTTGACATCGCCAAACGCCCATTCGTAGGCGGGCAACTGGCCGTTCGCGTGCATGTACCACTCGCGCATGAGCAGGACGAGCTGCGACTTGGCGAATTCGGCGTCGATCTCCACCAGCGCCACGCAGTGAAAGGCCCAATCCCACGCCGCGAACCACGGATACTCCCACTTGTCCGGCATGGAGATGACGTCGGCCGTGTTCAGGTGCTTCCAATCCGCATTCCGGCCGTGTTTGCGCCCGGGGGGCGGCGGTGGCTGGGTCGGATCGCCATCCAGCCAGAGCGGCACGTCGTAGCGGAAAAATTGTTTGCTCCAGATCATCCCGGCAAACGCCTGACGCTGGACGAGTTTTGTGTCGGCATCAGAGATGTCCGATTGCAGTTCGTTGTAAAATTCATCGGCCTCGCTGCGGCAGCGGGCAAAGATCGCATCGAAATCATTCCCGGGCTTGCCCTGTGCGCTGTCAGATTTGGTGAGGTGTAAACGGACCGTAGCCGACTGGCCGGCAGCGATGTTCAATTCATACAACAGACCAGCCTTGGTGCCGGTCTGGGCGGGATTGATCGCTGATTTGTTACCGGCCACGACATATTCGTGAAAGGCATCTTTGAAAAAACCTTTGGCTTCCGATTGGCCATACAGCCGGCGCACGTTGGTTTCGTTATCGCAAAAAAGGAAGGCCGGGTTGCCATCGCAATCCAATCGAAAGCTGCCTAATTTGGCATGATCAATTTTCAGGCCGCCATTGTCCGCCTTCAGGGTTGGCTTGGGCGCATTCGCAACCCAAGACCAGGTGTTACGAAAGCTCAGTTGCGGCAACAATGTCAGCTTGGCCGCTTCCGGCCCGCGATTGCAGACCGTGACCAGCATCAAGATGTCATCGGGACCGGCCTTGGCGTATTCCACGAAGACATCGAAGTAACGGTCGGTGTCGAACAGTCCAGTATCGAGGAGTTCATATTCCGACTGGTCCGGGCCGCGACGGCGATTTTCGGCGACCAGTTGCGCGTAAGGAAATTCGCCCTGCGGATATTTGTAGAGCGTCTTGAGATACGAATGCGTGGGCGTGGCGTCGAGGTAGTAATAGAGTTCCTTTACGTCCTCACCGTGATTGCCTTCGGAATTCGTGAGGCCGAAAAGACGTTCTTTGAGAATGGGGTCCTTGCCGTTCCAGAGGGCGAGCGAGAGGCAGAGATGCTGCTGGTCGTCGCTAAAACCGGCGATGCCATCTTCGCCCCAGCGATAGGCGCGGCTGCGGGCGTGGTCGTGCGGCAGATATTCCCAGGCATTGCCGCCGGGGGAATAATCCTCGCGGACGGTGCCCCATTGACGTTCGGAGAGATAGGGACCCCACCGCCGCCAGTTTTGCCGGCCGGCCTGGTCTTCCGTCAGGCGTTTTTTTTCAGCGGACATGTGCGGTGATGGTTGGCGACATAAAACTTATCCGGGTCGCATTTATGATTCCGGCTGACCGGACATAAAAACGCGACACAGAAAACCTCCACTTACATTTTTACCGACGGGTGGAACATTAAGGGCACCGGGGCGGCTTACAAGCCAAATAAGAGCGGCGGGGTTCAAAATCAGGCACAGAATGCGGACGGCCCCTTTTCGGCGCCTGTCTCTTCAGCGCGTTGACTTGCGCGGTGTGTTTGTTAGCGTGACGGCTGGCATGGCCAGCAACCGCTTTTCCCGTCTCTTAAAGATTTTGACCGGCACCAGCACCGGTGAAGGGGAGGAACTTCTCCAACTCGAAGGCAAGCTGGAACGCCTCGCGCATTTCTGGACGCTGGTCATCCGTCATTTCGTCCGCAACCGCTGCCTGATCCGCGCCTCGGCGCTGGCTTATACAAGCCTCTTGGCGATGATCCCCCTGCTGGCCGTCGTCATCAGCATCAGCACCAGTCTGCTCAAGAATGCCGACGAGGATAAATTTTACCAGGCCATCGCCAGCATCGCGCCGCCGACCGCCCTGCCCGTGACACCGGCGGCCACCAATTCCGCCGCCAACAGCAATTTTACGGATGACGAATCCGCACCGGCCGGAACCAGTGCCGGAACCAACGCCATCGCGACCGCTTCGACGCTGGAAAGCCAGACCACCGTGCGAAAAGAGCTGGCGGGCGAACTTCAAAAATTTGTCAAGAACACGCAGGGCGCCTCGTTGGGGGTCACCGGTCTGGTCGCGTTTGTATTGATCGCCATCACGATGTTGAGCCGCATTGAAGAAACGTTCAATGACATCTGGGGCGTGCCGCGCGGGCGCGGCTGGTTGACGCGCGTGGTGCTTTATTGGACGGCCATCACCCTCGGACCGATCCTGTTGCTGATCGCCATCAGTCTCGCGGGCGGGTCGCAGGTCCAGGCGGTGAAGGATTATTTCCAGCAAATGCCCGGGCTGGGAAATTTTATTTTAAAACTGCTGCCGCTGCTGGTGTTGTGGCTGACATTCGCGCTCATCTACCAGATCGTGCCGAACACCAAGGTGCAATTTCCCGCCGCGCTCGTCGGCGGCATGGTGGCGGGCACGCTCTGGCATGCGAACAACCTTTTCGGTTTCATCTACGTCTCGCGGACGATCCAAAACAGCCAGATGTACGGCAAGCTGGCATTGGTGCCGGTGTTCATGCTGGGGCTTTATTTTTCGTGGGCCATCCTGCTGTTTGGCGCGCAAGTGGCGTATGCGTTCCAGAACCGTGCGGCATATCTGCAGGACAAACTGGCGGAGAATGTGAACCAGCGCGGGCGCGAGTTTGTGGCGTTGCGCATCATGACGCTGATCGGGCAACGCTTTCAGACCGGCTTGAAACCGGCGAGCGTCCTTCAACTGGCCACCGAACTGGGCGTGCCCAGCCGCCTCACGCAACAGATCCTTCGCACCCTCGCTTGCGCGCACCTGGTGACGGAGGTCGGCGGCACCGAGGCGGGTTATGTTCCGGCGCGTCCGCTCGATACGATCAACGCGCATCACATCCTGCTCGCGCTGCGCTGCGGCTCCGGACGCGAACTGCCCATGGCGGAACTGCCGGCCTTGGCGGAGATCTACGGGGAGTTCGCCCGCATCGAAGATGCCGAGCGGATGGCCGCCGAAAAAATTTCCCTGCTGACGCTCGCCACCCGCGAACCCGTCCGTCCGGCCATCGATGCGCCCAAAGACTGTGCCGTCGAAAACCAGATCGCGCAGATCGCCGATACTTTGGTGGTCGAAGAAATTTCCCAGCCCGGACAAAGTGCGGAAACGGCTTCGCCGAAAAAGCCCGCCGCCCGCCACGGGACCGGGAAACCCAAAAAACATCATTAACGAGCCATGCCCCACCGTTCCCATCCCCACCATGCCCCGAACGTGATGATCTTCGGCGTCGGGTCCTTCGCGCACAGTTTTGGCGGCGCGCTGGCCGATGCGGGCGCAAAAGTCTCAACCTATCTCACGCGCGATTACGCCCATTTTCCACCCTCGCTGGTCGGACCGGCTTTTTTGCGGGATGTCCATCCCAACCCGATCCCGTTGCTGAAACAGCACCAGACCGAGCTCGTGGTCCCGCAATCGATCGACTGGGCGATGCAGCCATGGTCAGGGGAGTTGGTGAAGTCCGGTGTCGGGATATTTTCACCGGTCGGTGAGGCGATGCGCATCGAGCGCGAGCGCGACTTTGCGCGCAAGCTGTGCGGCGAATTCAAGATACCGTTTCCGAAATCGTTCGTCGCGGCGAACCGGCTGGCGGCCGAAAAGATCCTGGCCGACCACCCGCAGCCGTTCGTGATCAAGAACCCGCTGTGCTCGCCGACCAGCCCCATCCATACGATCTTGTGTGAGACGGAGGCGGATACACGCGCGTGGCTGCGGCATGTGAATTACGCGGAAGGAATTTTTCTCCAAGAATATCTGGGTCGCGCGGAAGCCGGACATATCGTGCTGGTGAGCGGCGGCGAAATCCATTCGCTCGTCACGAACCAGGAATACAAATACGCCTTCAACGGCAACCAGGGCATCATCGCCGGCGCGCCGCTCGGCGGATTGGTGGAGCGCGATGAAAATGATAAATACGGCCTCGCAAAAGAATTGATCCATCCGCTGCTGCCGTGGTTGCGCGAGGTAAAATATAACGGGCCGTTGCAGGTGACGGCCATCAAGCGCAACAACAAGTGGCGCGTGATCGAATACAACATCCGCATCGGTGTCACGTCCGGGCCGATGATCTTGCGGATGCTAAAACAACCCGCGGAAACGCTCTTGCGCACGGCGCGGAATGAAAAACTCGATCTGGCATTCAATGACGGGCTGAACTTCGGCTGCTCGCTCACGTTGGCGGGTTATGGCTATCCGTTCACGCAGATCACCGGGCCGCATCTGCCGCTGGAGACGCTCGGGGAATTTGATTGCGACGTGTGGTGGAACGAGGTGGCGCGCGATACGGACGGCCATTTGATGGCGGCGGGGCACCGCATCGCGGATGTCATCGCGCTGGCACCCTCGCTGGAAGCGGCGACCGCGAAGGCGTATGAGAACATGCGCAAGCTGCGGGTGGTGGGGAGCTACTATCGCACGGATATCGGACAGAGTTTGTGGCCGCCGGGAACAGCTTGATTCGGAAACACAGCAGACAAATCCACACGGTTTTAGCCATAAGGGCTCCTTTGACAAAAGCTGAAAAATCTGATAATCTGATTTTGTGAAAGATTCGACCATCTCGGTAACGGAAGCAGCCCGCAATTTTGCGGATTGCATCAACCGGGTCCACTATCAAAACCGAAGTTTTGTTTTGGTCAAGAACGGGAAGCCGCTGGCCCGCCTGGTCCCTAAAACCGAAAAGGTCTGTACCGGCAAAGAATTGGCCGCAGCGTTAAGGCGGTTCAGGCTTTCACCCGCTGACTCACGTGCCTGGCGTAAAGATTTGGCTCAAGCCCGAAAAATTTTGAAACCTGTTGCTGACAAATGGCAATAATGCTTGATGCGGATGTCATCATCCGTGCTGAAAAAGGCGTGTTTGATCTGGATGTCTGGTTGGATTCCCAAACAGAGGAAACATTTGAAATCGCCGCGATCACCGTAGCAGAGCTTTGGCATGGGGTTGAACGGGCTGCCGGGGCTAGACGCTTGCACCGTGAGAAATACCTTCAAAGTGTCATGGCCTCTTTGCCGGTCATCAATTATACGGAAGAAACAGCATACGAACATGCGCGTATCTGGGCAGGCCTTTCCGCCGCCGGGGCCATGATCGGTTATCATGACCTGATCGTCGCCGCAACCGCCCGCGAACGCGGCAGCGCCGTTGCGACTTTCAACCATAAACATTTTTCGGCGGTTCCCGGACTGCGGGTCATTGAGCCAAAGTGAAACGCAAATTTCCACGAATTCTTTTTCATTTGTTTCAAGCTTTCGCGATAAAAATTCTTCCACTGGATGAGACGGTTGCGAAGGCTTATGACAACATGCGCCAGCTGCGGGTAGTGGGGAGCTATTATCGCACGGACATCGGGCATACGCTGTGGCCGCCGGGAGTGGGGTGAGGGTGGTATGAGATGAGTAATGCGTGATGCGTTTATTTGCATTTATCTTTTTGTTGATCGTAAGCACTGGATTTGCAGTGTTTGGGGAAACCAATTCGGTTCCCATTATCAACTGGCAGGCACCCATTCATGTCAGCACGGGCGGTTGGGGAAGGATGATCCGGTTGACGGACGGTTCTTGGTTGAGCGTCGCCACGCAATTTCCGCACGGCACGAACTCGTTTCTAAAATTATTCCGCAGCCGCGATGATTGCCGCAGTTGGAAACCGGTGACAACGGTGACGGAAGCGGGCCGAATTTTTGACAATGGCGAACTGGTGCAATTGCCAGATGGTGATGTGTTGCTCACCGGGCGGTCATTGATCGAAGGAAAATCGTACAAGCTGCCGGTGTATCGCAGCATGGATTTTGGTGCCACATGGCACTACTTGAGCAATATTGATACGAGCGAAGGCTTGGGGCGGCGTGGCTTATGGGAACCTGACTTTTGGGTTTTGGCGGATGGCCGGCTGGTGGTCACTTACTCCAACGAGAAACATGATGGTTTTAGCCAGCTCATCTCGGAACGGGTCTCCACCAACAACGGCGCCACGTGGGGTGAAGAAATCCGGGCAGTAGCCGAACCCGGCGGCGGGAATCTACGTCCTGGCATGTCACAAATGGCACGCATGACGAATGGCAAATATATCCTCGTGTACGAGCTCATCAATGTGGGCCACGGCGATGTACATCAAAAAATTTCGGACGATGGCATTACGTGGCCGGTGGGCATCGGCATGCCGATACCCGGGCAGCATTGCGGTCCGTTTGTCGCCGCCCTGCCGGATGGCCGCGTGGCGGTGAGTTCCTGCGAAAACGAACTGTCGCTGAGCGGTGATTTTGGGGCGAGTTGGCAAATGGTGATGCCGACACCGTGGAGACTGGGTTTTAAATTCACCTGGCCAGCCATTTATGTGGTCAAGACCAATGAGATTGGGGTGATGATTTCGAACGGCGGGGTGAGATTGCGGTTGGGGGAGTTGCCGGTGGCGGTGCGATAGAACGTCCCGCTGGGACGGGAACATGCCGCTCCTACGGAGCTGAGAGAGTTTTTGAGGAAGATTTTCTACAAATATTTTGCGCCGACGGCGCTAGGGCTCGGAGTTTTCCGGGTGTCGCAGGGTGGCGAAAGGGAAATAGGTCGGGGAGGTTCGCCTTTGCCCCGCCACCCCACGGCGGCGGCGGGCAAAGGCGAAGAGAATTACTTTGTGGTTTTTACCCAGGGTAGCAGCCCTCGCCAATGCGCCTCGGACTGCAACCGCTGGGCTAAATGATTGAAGCTCGTTGGGGTATTCAAAATCGGGCAAAACAAGCGAGGAAGACGAAGAGGATGAGGAAGACGATAACCAATTTCAGCCACAAAAATAGTTGTTCACACCATTCACTTGGACAGCCTGTGTCCAACCGGGGAGGGTAAGGTTGGAGGCGTCATGAATGAAAAAGGCAGAATGACGAATGGACGAGGCGAATGTCGAAGTGGTGATTTGAGCGCTGGTGGCAGTCCATGCGCTGCGGCTGGTCCCTTGCTCCCGACACAGCCGCCGCCCATTGAGCTTGCCCCACGAAAGTGGACAAAGCATGTAAGCTTTCGGGAGCGACTTATGAAACAACTCAAGAGCCAACAGAAGCATTCCAAAGCGTTCCGGAAGGAAGCGGTGGAGTTATTGATGACGGGGCGGACCCTGACAG
>DASZCA010000404.1:0-4768 GCA_035943555.1 Verrucomicrobiia bacterium | reverse complement strand
AGGATTAGTTTTTCCAAGCGCACCTTCGACGAAGGCCAGCACTTCTTCCTGCAATAATTTGCGGCCGCGTGAGAGGCGCTGATGCACGGCTTCCTCGCTCAATTCCAAGGCGGACGCCACTTTCTCGACAGATTGATGCTCGCGATAGAACAGGACCATCGGCTCACGGTAGGTTTCAGGGATGTTACTGATGGAGCGCCAGAGGATGGCTTCTTCTTCGCGGCTGATGGTCTGCTCCGGTGGTGTGGCATCGGGCGAAGCGGAGTCATCGGCGAGTTCGAGCGGGCCGGCGGCGTGGGATGGTTCGCGGCCTTGTTTGCGTAACGTGCCGTTGATGAGGTTGCGGGCGATGCCACAGAGCCACGGGCGGAGCTTTTCCGGTTCGCGCAGGCCGGCGAGCTGTTTCCAAGCGGCGACGAAGGTTTCTTGCGCGAGATCTTCGCTCTGGCCGAGGCTGCCGGTGGCGCTGTAGGCCAGAGAACAGATCAAGGATTGATAGCGGGCGACGATCTGGCCGAAGGCATCGCGATTGCCAGCCAGGCTCTCACCCACGAGGTCGGCGTCGTTGAGCGCGGAAACGGTCATCGAATTGGTAGTCATCATACTGCCACATAGGTGGTCGGCCAGCGCAGAATCTGACAAAGTATTTTTGGATCAAGCCGTGCCGGCATGCCCCGCATCGTGGCCGCCCGATTCGGTCGCCTGACGCTGCGCTCGGCGACCGGGACATCGCAGCGCGATGTCCCTACCATTCACTGGCCGTTGAGCTTTTTTGTGAGGCTGGGGTCGTTGGGGAATTTGTTGAGGCCGAGCTGCCAAGTGGCGGTGGCTTTGTCGGTCTGGCCGATTTTTTGGTATTCGTTGCCGAGAACGAGATAGGTTTGCACGAATGCGGGATTCGGCGTCATCGTTTCCTGCTGGTCGATCAGGCCGGAGAGGCGTTGGACGACGTCGTTGTCACGGGTCGGGTCGGCCGGCCAGTAATACATGGAAGAGGCTTTGACGAAATTTGCCTCCCAATTTTGCGGGTCGATTTTGAGCGCGGCATTGAAGCTCTGGTCGGCTTGCATCGCGAGGATGCCCATCTCGTTTACGTCGCCGCCGGCATCATGCAGGGCGCGGACTTGGTTCAGTTGCGCCTCGCCGATGGTGGTGGGGATCTGCGGGCTGGTGGGGTTTTCAGCCATGCGCTGTTTGAGATCGGCGATGGCTTCGTCCATGTGGCCGGACTTCATGAGTTCTTCGAAGATCGCATGTTTGTCGGCGGCGCTTTTTGCGGAGAGCAGGGCGTCTACCTTCAAGTGGATGGGACTGGCGGTCGCGGCAACTTTTGTTTCGACGGCAGCGGGTGCCGCGGGTTGGGCCGGTGTCGTGTCGGTCGCTACCGGAACGCTGACTGCCGGGGCTGGTCTGGGTGCTAGAACCGGTTCAGCCGGCGCGGGTGCGGCTGTCTGGGCTGAGGTTTCTGTGACTGGTGTGGGCGCGGGCGTCAGTTTTTGTTTCTTCAGATAAACGAGGCCGAAGGCGATCCCGCCGCAGATGACGACGAAGAGGATGAGAGATTTTTTCATAATGCTAAAATAGGATTCTAAAATTTAAAATGTGATCAGGCGTTAGTTCATTTTTGTTTACGGCGTATCCGGGACAGGGCCATGGATTGCACGATCAGAGGAACCAGCCAGAGGTAATAGGTTCCAATAAACTGCGCGGCGCGGAAAAAGTTATTTTGCTGGAAGAATTGACGGGCGATATCGGTTCCGGCCTGAGCGGCCCGGGCCACGCCGCCAAGTGCATAATCATGGGCGAAAGCCAGGCCGCCGACCGCCGCGTTCCAGGCGATGGCCAAGCCGCCATCGGCCTGCCAGCCGAGCGCCAACCCGCCGAAGGACCAGATGCCAAGTGCGAGAGCCCCGAGCGAAAACAAGCCGATGCCGATGCCGCCGAAGGACACCAGACCGATGGTGATGCCGCCAAAACTGATTGGGGCGATCGCGAGCCCACCGGAGGCGAAAATCACGCCGACCGCGTGACTGCTGCTCATGGCGATCCAGGCTTTCACCGGACCACGCAGCACATCGAAGCGGTCACCATAGCGGACGTGAATAAGCGGCAGACCAAGCAAGCTGAGGCGGCTGCGATATTCGTAGGTGGCCGGCGGAAAATGACCGCCGTGTTCTGCGGCCAGAACCTGGTTGAGATAGCGGCGGCGTCCCGCCAATGAACTGAAAGCCGAGGCGGCGAGCGTCAGGAAGTAAATGACGATGCTCTGGCAGAACAACAGGCTGAAATAAAGCGGCAAGTTGTTTTGCCCGGGCAATGCCCAGTACAGCGGGAGCGCGAGAACGGCGGAGATAACCAAAGCCACCAAGAGTGCGCGTTGAAATACTCTTTTGATATTTCCGCGTTCTTGATCCGTATGAGCCTCGGCCATGCTGTTGCGGTAGTTAGCGTAATTGCCCCAGATGATGACCAGCGGACTCAAGATCGCGCCAAAAAGCCCGAGCGCACCGGCGGTTTTCGCCGCGGCAGTTCCTTTGGCGGCGGCCGCGCCGATGGTGGCGGCTTTCGCGGAGGTCGCGAGCGCGGGCAGGGCGGCGATGACGGCCAGCGTGAACATCTTGCCGGGATTCGTCCGCTCCAACGCGCCTTCGACGAAGGCGAGCACCTGTTCTTGCAACAGCTTGCGGCCGCGTGAGAGGCGCTGCTTCACGGTGTCCTCGGTGAGTTCCAATTTTTCTGCGACGGCTTCGACGGATTGATGTTCGCGGTAGAAGAGGACGAGCGGTTCGCGGTAGAGTTCCGGGATGCGTTCAAGCGAGCGCCAGAGGATGGCCTGTTCCTCGTTGCTGATGGTATGATCCACCGGCAACGGTTCGGGTGAATGGGACTCGGGCGCGTCCTCGATGGAATCGGCCTGGTGGCTGGGTTCGCGGCCTTCGCGGCGGAGGAAGTTGTTGATGCGGTTGCGGGCGATGCCGCAGAGCCAGGCGCGGAGCTTGTCGCGTTCGCGCAGGTGGCTGAGATGTTTCCAGGCGGTGATGAAAGTTTCCTGAGCGAGGTCTTCGCTCTGGCCGAGGCTGCCGGTGGCGCTGTACGCCAGCGAGCAGATGAGGGATTGATAGCGCGAGACAATTTTGCTGAAGGCATCGCGATTGCCCGCAAGGGTGCCCGCGACCAGCTCCGCATCGTTGTTCGCCATGACCGGCATAATCTTGGGTGTCATCATAACGTCGCTTAAGTGGCAGGAAAGCGCGAAGAGGTGACAAGGAAATCGGAAAATTTCAAATTTCAACGTCCGGGCGGCGAAAGCGGGCAAGCTTGGACGGGATTAACCTGTTGATTATATGAGGTTTGCTGGGATGTTTATAAAGATAGTTATAACTGCAAAAAAGGCCGAAACATTCAACGCCCAACATGCTCTGTAGAAACCTTTTTAACAAAGCAACGGGCCGGCCTTTTTATGTTCCGAAAAGAACCTTGCGAATGATTTCAGAGGGAAAGCACCACCTCTCCGCAGCCCTCTCCCCCATTTCATGGCGGAGAGGGAGCCAGAGACGTCGGGTTTTAGAAAGGTTTCTACAGAGCACGCCCAACATTCAACACTCAACTTCCAGAGGCACTCGCCCGTGTCTTTCTTCGGCGTTGGAAGTTAAATGTTGAGCGTGCTTTGTAGAAACCTTTTTAATGAGGCAAAGAAAATGTGGAATGCGGTCAGGTTTACAAATGATTTTAAAAAAAAGCACCACCTCTCCCCAACCCTCTCCCCCATTTCATGGCGGAGAGGGAGCCAGAGGCCTCGGGTTTAAGAAAGGTTTCTAGAGAGCATGTTGAGCGTTGAATGTTTGGGCACGTTGCTGAAAAGCAAAGTGCCGCCGGACGTTTCACGAAGAAAGGTCGACGGCGGCACTTGGCGGGGAGTCTTAAATTATTTGTCTTCCGGATTGATGGCCTTGAAGGCGAGGGCGGCGACGATGGCGGCGGCGAAGTTACCGACGAGATAAATCCAGATGTTGGCGGTCTTGGCCAGGCCCATGATGGTGATGCCGACGGCGACGGCCGGATTGAAAGCGCCGCCGGAGATGCCGCCGAGCGCGAAGGCCATCGTCATGACGGTGAAACCGATGGCGAGGCCGTAAAAGGAATTACCCGCCGTGGCCTTGGCCGTGGCGACATTCAACACGACGTAGGCGAGGGCGAAGGTGCCGACGAATTCCGCGATGACCGCGTGAGCGACGTTCGGGGTCATGGCGGTGACGTTGGGATGATCTTTCAGCAGGAGGGCGAGAAATGCCGCGGCGGTCGCGCCGAGGACCTGGGCGATCAGGTAGAAAGGGACATCTTTGGTACTGCAACGACCGCGCAACCAGACGGCGATGGTGACCGCCGGGTTGTAATGCGCGCCGGAGACGTGGCCGCCGGCGAATACCATGACCATCAAGGCGGCGCCGATGGCGAGCGGGGCGACGCCGCAGGAAGGATCAAGCACGGTCATGCCGATGGTCAGGACGAGGAAGAAGGTGCCGATGAATTCAACGATATATTTTTTCATAGAATGGGTTCCCGTTAACAGGCCGGAGAGGATAGCAAAAGACGGGCGGGTTGCGAGGGGAAAAAGCATCCCGGGCCGGGCCGTACTTATTGCATGTTTTTGACGAATTCGTCCGCCCGGCTGATGGACTGGTTCATCTGCTCGATGAGCCGGTCGATATCCGTCTGGATGCCGGTTGCCTCGCCTTTCAGTGAGGCGATGGCCTGGGCGTTGAGATTG
>DASZCA010000403.1:0-6803 GCA_035943555.1 Verrucomicrobiia bacterium | reverse complement strand
AGAATCACATTTGTTGCCTTGGCGTAATAATTGATCAGGTTGATGAACCAGGCGCCGCTGGTCGTGTTGCCATTTTGGTCGACGTAATTGTCGGGAACGGATTTGCCAAAATCATTGGAGTACATGGTTTCGGCCAGGGTGATTTGTTTTATATTGTTCAAACAACGGACCTGGTAGGCCTTGCGTTTGGCGGCGGCCAACGCGGGCAGAAGCATCGCCGCGAGGATGGCGATGATGGCGATGACCACCAGCAGTTCGATCAGGGTAAAGCCGGTTGTCTGGCGGTTCGTGCGGGCCAAGGCGGATTCGTTTGCTTTCATGTTCTTCCAAGTTGTTGAAAGGCCGGATGCCAGGAACAACTGGCGTGGAGGGCTTTCATCTTCAACTTTACAGCATCGCCCCCGTTTGTGTAGTTAGACGAACGTTCTAGTCGTTAGCCCCCTTTTTTATGTCATAAAAAAGGCGCGTGTGTTTGCACACACGCGCTTGCCGGGAACCGGAGTCAAATTACTTCTTCAATTTTACCGCGTATTCGGCGACGCGTTTGCCGAGCAACTCGCCGGTATGCTTGTCTTGGGCGTTAGGAGCGACGTCTGGTGACTCCTGGCCCGCTTGAGCCGTTGCGCCACTGAAACTTCCCAGGCGGTTGGTGCCATTGGCCTGCATTGGCATTTCGCCCAGGCCGATCCAGATCATGCCGTGCTGCATCGCCAGCGTATGGAAGTATTGCAATGTGCTGAACTTGTCGCCGCTCGGGCTGTTGGAAACGCTGAAGCCCGACGCAATCTTGTCGCGCCAAACGCTGCCAAACCATTTGCTGGCGGTCGCGTCGGCGAACGTTTTGAACTGCCCCGCCGGACCGCCCATGTAAGTGGGACTGCCAAAGATGATCGCATCGCTCGCGTCAAGTTTGGCGAAGACTTCGTCGTTGGCGTAACGGCCCTTGTTGATGTCGTCGCCGTTGATGGCGATGAGGTTGGTTTTGACACCGGCCACGGAGGCGGCGCCTTTGTTGACAGCCTCGGCCAGTTTGGCGGTGTGGCCGGAGCCGGTGAAATAGATGACGGATACAGTTGGCATAATCTTGATTTGGTTTTGGGTGATAAGATTACTTGGCAACCGCCGCTCCGGCGATGCTTAAGGAGAGATCGATGGTTGGGGAAACCTTGTCTTCGTACTGGCCTTTTTGGATATCAAAGTCTTCGCGGTTGATCGTGAAGCTGGCGCGGATCACAAGCAGGTCGCCCTTGAGATTCGGCACGCGTGCGCTCAATTTGTCCTTGAGGTAGGTCAGCTTGATGGGGACGGTGAGTTCCTTGGAGACACCATGCAACGTGAACGTGCCGGTGGCGTCGGCGGTGGTGGCGTTGGCGTCCGTCTTCACATTGGCCAACGACTTCACTTCGAATGAGATCTCAGGATACTTGGCCACGTCCAGCCAGTTGGCGCTGTGAAGATGTTCTTTCTGCATCGGGTTGGGTACGGTCAGGGACTCGGCCGCAACAACGATTTTCCCGGTGGTGGCCGCCGGACTATCCGGATCAAACGAAACGGTGCCGGTGATGCTGCTGGCGCTGCCGTTGATGGATTCCAGCGGAGCATCAAGCTTGAAGATGGCGTTGTTGACACCTTTGGGATCCTTGAAGTCGAAGGATAAAGGTGCGGCATACACTGCCGTGGTCAAGGAGAGGAAGGGTATGATATGTGCGAGTTTCATGTTATTTATGTTTGTTCAGTTGGTGGTTTGGTTTGATTTGTTGTTTGGTTTACGAAAGAAAAAAGAAGCGCCAAAAAGTACGGCACTGCCACCGAAGGCGGCGGCGAGAAAATCGACGCCGGGCAGGAATTTCTTTTGATAGGTGATGCCCTCAATGCCGGTGATTTCATCCAGGGTTTTTACCTGGACGCTGGTCTTGGTCCAGGCGCGATTGGCTCCAGTCGCCAGCCATGTTGCCACTGCGGCCAAAATGACGAGCAGTGCCAAAATTTTTAAGATGCGTTTCATGGCTCAAATGTGGGTAAAGATTTGCGTTTTTGGAAAACGCACCTTGGGCGCGCCCGCATATTTGTCTGCGGCCGAACGATAACCCAGCGTCGCGATCACCGCCGTGGCCAGGCCTTTCGCTTTCAAGCCGAGAATCTCATCATAGTGCGCGCGATCAAAACCTTCCATCGGGCAGGCGTCGATGCCCAATGCCGCAGCGCTCGTCAACAGGTTGCCCAATGCGATATATGTCTGGTTGCGTGCCCACGCGTGGCGGGTCGTTTCATCCATGCTTTTCACAATGCCGCCGACAAGCATGTTGCGCAAGGGAGCCAGTTTTTCGATGTCCACACCTTGAATGGTGGCGACATTCTTCAGATGAGCATCCACATCAGCTTCTCCAAAATTGGTCTTGGCCGTAAAGACTACCAGATGCGAGGCATCGGTGATCTGCGCTTGGCCGTAGGATGCCGGCTTAAGCTTGGCGCGCACGGCAGGATCGGTCACGACGATGAAGTGCCAAGGCTGCAAACCGCCGCTGGAGGGAGTGAGCAACAGCGCTTCTTCGAGCGTAGACCAGTCATGCGCGCTGATTTTGCGTTGGGCATCGAATTGTTTGGTGGCGTAACGCCAGTTCAGTTGCGCGAGAAGTTGTTGAGAATTGATGGCAGACATATTTTTAATTGTGGGTTGATTTTTTTAGGTTGGGTAAATTCGGTTCACGCGGCAAAGCCCCCGTCGATAGTCAGGCTGGCGCCGGTCACATAACCGGCTTCAGGGCCGGCAAGATAGGAGACAAGACCGGCGATCTCATCCGCATGACCATACCGCTTTAACGCCATAAGCGATTTCATGGTTTCCGCGAACGGACTGGTGGCGGGATTCATATCCGTGTCCACCGGGCCAGGCTGAATGTTATTTACAGTGATGTTGCGCACGCCAAGATCGCGGGCGAGGCCCTTGGTGAAACCGACGATCGCGGATTTGGTCAGGGCATAAACGCTGCCGCCCGCGAAAGGCATCCGGTCGGCGTTGGTGCTGCCGATGTGGATGATGCGTCCGCCGGTGCGCAGGTGCTTGGATGCCTCTTGGGTGGCGATGAACAGTCCGCGTACGTTTACGGCGATGGATTTATCGAAATCTTCAATCTTGAATTCCTCGATCGGGGCGATTGTGAGCGCGCCGGCGTTATTCACGAGAATGTCCAAGCCATTGAACGTGGTCACGGTTTTGGTGACAGCAGCGCGGACGGCTGTTTCATCCGCCGCATCAGCTTTGATGGCCAGTGCCTTGCCGCCGGCGGCTTCAATTTCACGGACGACTTCATTCGCCTTGTCGGGCGAGGTGCTGTAAGTGATGGCAACCGCGGCGCCATCAGCGGCGAGCCGCTTGGCGATGGCAGCGCCGATGCTGCGTGAACCGCCGGTGACCAGGGCGACTTTGCCCGCGAGTTTCTGGTTGTTTGTACTCATGATATTTTTTCTTTTGGTTTTGGTGGGGCCAGCCTCATCTCGGCCAGCCCCGCCGGTTGTTTAGTTCAGGTCGAACAGGAGCACTTGCGACGGTTTGGTCGCAGAAATCTCCAATGCACTTTCATCACTGAGGGCAAGTGCGTCGCCACCGGCAAGCTTCTTGCCGTTGATGTTCACTTCACCTTCCGCGACGTGGGCCCAAGCGTGGCGGCCTTTCGCCAGCGAATGCTTCACGCTCTGGCCGGCATCCAGTTTGGCGAGCAGCAGGTCGGCGTCTTGATGGACCTCCATTGAGCCGTTGCGGCCGGTCTTGCTGGCGACCAGGTGCAGTTTGCCCGTCTCGGCCGTAGCGAGATTGCGCTCAGCGTAACGGGGCTTCACGCCTTTTGTATCCGGCTGGATCCAGATTTGCAACAGGCGCAACGGATCCGTTTTCGATGGGTTGAATTCGCTGTGTTGTACGCCGGTGCCGGCGGCCATGTATTGGAATTCACCGGCGCGGATGACGCGGCCGTTGCCCATCGAGTCTTTGTGCTCGATGGCGCCGCTCAAGACATAGCTGATGATCTCCATGTCACGGTGCGGATGTGTACCGAAGCCCATGCCCGGCATCACGAGGTCGTCGTTGATGACGCGCAGGCTGCGGTAGCCCATCCACTGCGGATCATAGTAATCCGCGACGCTGAAGGAGTGGTAACTGTCCAGCCAGCCGTGGTTGGCGTGGCCCCGTTCATTTGATTTGCGTATTGTTTTCATGTGAGCACTATGCGCGCAGTTTAAGCTTTGTGGAAATATCATGTTTCTTGCCTGAGCATAACTTGTAGGCATACTCGCACCCGCATGGAATTACGCCATCTCCGTTACTTCGTCGCCGTGGCCGAGGAGGAAAATGTCTCCAAGGCCGCATTGAAGTTGCACGTCTCCCAGCCGGGCATCAGCCGGCAGATCCGCGATTTGGAAGATGAAATCGGCTTTCCGCTGTTTGAGCGCAGCGCGAAGTCCGTCCGTCTGACGGCGGCGGGAAAAGTTTTTCTTACCGGGGCCCGTGACGTGTTGCAGCAAACTGAAGCGGTCGTGAAAAAGGCCCGGGCGGCCGCAGGTGGTATCACAGGCGAGATCAACGTCGGCTATGCGCCATCGCTCACAGTGCAAATCCTGCCGCCGCTGTTGCGCGCGTTTCAGGAACAGCTTCCGCAAGTACGCGTGGCGTTGCACGATTTGTCTTCGGAAGAAATGCTGGCGCAACTGAGGAGCAAGAAACTTCAGGTATCGCTCACGGTGCAGCCGCCGGGGAAGATGCTGCGTGAACTGGCCTTTTTGGAACTCGCCCGTTATCAGATATGCGTGGCGGTAGCGCCGAGGCACGCGCTGGCAAAACTGAAAAGCATCACGCTGCAACAGGTCGCACGCGAACCGCTCATCGGTTACACGCGCCAGGATTATCCCGAATATCACGAAGACATGGGGAAGTTATTTGCCTCTGCCGGCGTCAAGCCGCGCTTTGTCGAGGAGCATGAAGGCGGTAACAGTCTCAACGCCGCCGTGGAGGCCGGCCGTGGAATTGCCTTGGTGCCCAGCAGCCTGGCCTGCATGGTGGGGCCTCGGTTGAAACTGATTCCGCTGAAACCAGCCTTGCCGCCGATTCCAGTGGGCGCCGTGTGGCTGAAAGAGAATGAATCGGAACTCGTGAAGCGCTTTATCGCGGCGGCATCACCGGCAAAGTAGATGCCGGATCTTCCGGATCTCTGCCGTAAAACCAGAAAAACGCCATCACGATGATGGGGAACAGCATGATGGCAAGCAGCAGCAGGCGGGTGCGAGTAACAGGTTTCATCATTACGCTTTGTGCTGCATTTCGCCATGAACTTTAACGATGCCTTTCAGCAAGGCGTCCCAATCGGTTTCGTTTGTTTCCCAACCGGCACTGAAACGCACTGCCCGTTGCGCATGTGCCGATTTAAAACCCATGGCCGACAACACGTGTGACGGTTCTTCCTTGCCCGTGGTGCAGGCCGAGCCGGTGCTGACGGCGAAGCCCGCTTTGTCGAGCCGGATGACCCATTGGGACTTGCGATCACCATCGGGCATCAGCGCGGAGACGGTATTCCACAAACGCGGCTGGTTGTGGCCAAGAATCGTGGCACCAGGCATGGCGCGAAGAAACTGGGCTTCAAAATTATCGCGCCAGAGTTTGCGCAGCAGATGTTCGCTGCGGGAAATCTGTTTTTCGCGCACTTCGAGTGCGGCCATCATCGCCGCGATGATCGCGACGTTTTCCGTGCCGGCGCGGCGGCCGCCTTCCTGTTTGCCGCCGTAGAGCAGGGGAGTAATCTGGCTGCGATGCGGAATCTTTAAAAAACCCACGCCGCGCGGTCCCCCGAATTTGTGCGCCGCGCCGCTTACGTAGTCACAATCGCCCAATCCTTTGCACGGCATCTTGCCGATGAACTGCACGGCATCCGTGAAGAAAGGCACTTCGTAAGCCTGGCACATGGCCAAAATTTCCTGCCACGGTTGGATGATGCCGGTCTCGTTATTTGCGGCCATCACGGCGACGAGTCCGGGCCGTTCATCCGCAAATTCCTGCGTGAGCCAGTCCATGTCGATCACGCCATCATGCGTGACGGGAATGTTCTTCACGCGTTTGCCAAAATAATGCTTCGAGGAATCATCCACGCAGGGATGCTCGATGGCCGAAACAAAAATCTTCGCCGTGGGTGGCAGCTTTTTGGCGAAATGATGGATCACCATGTTGTTCGCCTCGGTGGCGCCGCTGGTCCAGACGAGGTCGAGCGGATGACAGCCGAGGGCGGCGGCGAGTTTTTCGCGGGCGTTGGCGAGCTCGATGGCGGCCTTGGTGCCGAACTGGTGCATGGACGACGGGTTGCCGCCGAGCTTTTCGGTGACGTGCAACCACGCTTCGCGCGCCTCGCGCATCACGGGCGCCGTGGCGTTGTAATCGAAGTAAATCATCGGTCTGACAGGATACTTTTCGCCGCGGCGCTGGCGAGTTTTTTATGGGCGCTGGAAAAGGCGAGTGAATCGAGCTCTTTGGGGGAAAACCACGTGCCACCAGTCTTCAACATGTTTTTTTTGACCCGTACATGGAACGTCTGCAATGTGATACGATAGCGGGTGATGGAATGCTTCACGGTGCGCATTGGCGTCAGTTCGGGTGGCACAACTTTAAATTGTGTTTTAAAAAGTTCGCCCGCTTCCACTGTTACGCCCGTGGTTTCAAAATTTGGGAACTCCCAAAGATGGCCGTTAACGACCCCCGCAGGGCGCTGTTGTACGAGAAACTTGCCCTTATGCTCGATGACAAAAGCCGTGAACTGCCTCGCAGT
>DASZCA010000402.1:0-4395 GCA_035943555.1 Verrucomicrobiia bacterium | reverse complement strand
CGAATGGTGTTAAATATTTTCATGGTCAATTTTTTATTGGGGTGAATTGGCGGTGCGGCCGTGGTGGCCACACCGCCAGGTGTTTATTGGTTGGCGATGGTGAGCGAGCGGATGCCGCCCGCGTAGGTGATGACAATCTTCTCGTAGAACTCGACGGTGACGGCGACGAGCTTGGAGCTGATCTGCTGGACGTACACGCGGAACAGGCCGCCGCCCTGTTCGCCATCGAACGTGGAGACGAAACGTTTGATGTTGGACGGATCTTCGGTGTCCACGCCGTCTTGCGCGTAGAACGAATAGACCTTGGCCCCGAGGATCTCGGATTTGGCATTGGCGCCGGTCTGGTACCGCTCGCGGCTGATGTAGACCTTGTCCACGCCGATCGCGGAGGCGAGGGCCGCTTCCTGGGCTGTGCCGGCATAACCCATGTAGCCGGCCGGATTGTTCTGCGCCCCGTAGGCCTGCTGACGATACAGCGCGGCCGTATCGCCGTAAGCCACACGATTATTGCGGATGCCGGTGATGTTCGTCTGGGCCACGAGGTCCGCGACGACATCCATGTCCGGATTCACCGGAATGACGGCGGGGTTCACCGGCTGGGCATTCCAGACCAGGTTGGTGTTGACGGCGGAGGCCGCGATGGCCGCGAGCGCCCGGCGGAAACTATTGCGGTACAAACGACGCGTGAGCTTGGCCACCGCGTTCTGTTGCCAGCCCGGCACCTGCCCGGCACCGACACCGGTATCGGCAACGTTATCGAGATCGACGATGATCGTCAGACCGCGATTGATCGTCTTGTCGGTCACGTCCGTGCCGGTATATTTGACGGCCTTGAAATCAGCCCCGATGGCGCGCTGATCATCGACCAGTTCGGACAGGAACTCTTCCGCGTTGGCGGCGGCTTTCCATTCAAAGCGGCGGCCGACCGGGACGGCGGGTGCGAAGAATTGAAGCGTGGCCTCAATATCGTTCGGATCGCGCCAACCCGTGGTGAAGTTCGTGAGCGGCTGGCTGTAGTACGTTTCCAAGAACTGCGAATCGTTGGCGAAGATCGCCGCGAGACGCGGGTTCAGGTTCATGTAACTGGACAGGCGCTCATCGTAGCTGTCCGGATGGAACGAGGTTTCGTTCGCGAAGAATACCTGGCCGGGTTTGTAACCCGTGCCACGATCAGCCCCCAAGATGGGATGCTGCCGGTCGATCTCGTTGGCGAACTGTGGGAGTTGGATGTTACCAAACGTCAGGGGCGCGTTGGCAATCGCGGCGGCCAATCCGGCCCCGCGCATCGATGCGCGGGCGGCTTTGGCGATCTTCTTGCCGCTGGTGGTGATGATTTTATTCATGGTCGTTTTACTTTTTATTCAAGTGGTGGTTTAGGGTGGATCAGAACGCGACTTTGCTGGGCACGTCATGCACGACGGTGATGGTGTCGCCGGCATTGGCGCTCGTGTCCGTGCCGAACAGGGCTTTGCCGAAGATGCCCGGATCACCGGTGACCGCGAGGGTCGCCTGGCCGTTGGCACCGGCCTTGACATAATTGCCGTTGGCGATCGTGCCATCCGTCTGCACGCGCATCATGCCGGGGCAAACGCCGAACAGTTTGATGGTGATCGATTGGCTGTTGGTGGTGTCCGCCTGGTCATCGCTGACGCCGATGGCGACATCGTTCAACCCCGCCAAGGTGACGTGATCCGCGTCCGATCCGATCTTGTAGATCAGATAGCGGCCGTTGGTCGACGCATCCGGGATGTAGGATTTCTTGCCGGTCTCAAACGTTCCCTCGCCAATATTAGCAAACATCACGTTTCCCATCGGTGCCCTCGTGAAGCCCATCGCATGCAAGATGCGTTCGATGAGCAGCGGAGCCAGCCACACCCGGCGCATATGCCGGCGGATAAACTTCCGGTTGATGTTGCCGATCTTCGGCGGGCGGACAGGTGATGCGTTTTTGAGAGATGCGACGGCCCACGCAAACAGGGCGATCACAACCGCGACGAGCGCGAACACGAATAATGCGTTGTAGTTCATTTTACTTTGTTGGTGTTGGTTGGTGTTTTGCCTTGGCTCCGGAGGGAGTCGCGGCGGTTGATTATTTCTTGGGGGCTTTTTTCGCGGCTTCCTTGGCCTTCGCGGTTGCTTCGTCCTGATGGGTGATGGCCATGATGGCTTGCTCGCGATTCAATGCGCCGGCAGATTCCGCGATCTTCCGTTGGATGCGCTTTTCCAGTTGAGACTGGGGCGTTTCAGCCGGTGCTTCGAGCAGCTCGTCATTCTCCGAGCGGAGCGTGGCGTTTTCAGCCTGGAGTTTTTCCACGGCCTTGAGGACGGATTCATCCGGAGCGTCAGCGGGAAGCTTCAGCAATTTGAGCAATTGTTCTTTCATGATGTTTTAACGATTCAGTTTCGGTTGATGGTTTTGGACGTTGGACTTACTTGCGCTTCGCGCCCGGCATTTTGATTTCCTTGAAGCCCATGCCCTGGAAGAGCGCAGGATGACGCTTGGTGGCTTCGTTATAGATCGCCGTGTAATGCGTCGAGCGGCTCAACTTCATTTCCGTGGCGACGGCATCGATCACTTCGTTGGCGAACTGTGCGCGTTTGGACGGATCGGAAATATCCACCTGTTCCGTGCGGCCGTTGCGGTTTAGCTCGATGACCGATGAGGTTTTGATTTTCGGCGTGAGGGCGCGGAGCGCGGTGCGTTCATTGGCGAACTGGGCTTCAACTTTCAGGCGACTTTCCCATGTCGGCAGTTCGGCGGCGGTGATGCGGCCGGTCGAGAGAGCCAGACCGATCTCATCGCCGATGCGGGCGGTGCGTTCGTTGGCGAACGCGGCTTGCGCGGCCGTGAGGTCCGTGGCGATCTGCGTGACCTTGGCCTGCACCTGGTCGAGCGTGGCGGCCGCGTCCGTGATCTCCGCCTCGTTGGCGAAGGTGATCTTCACCGAGGCGCAGAGCGCGAGCAGTTTTTTCTTGATTGCCGTAGTGGCGTTCTCGAACGCGGTGCGTTCGTTGGCAAACGTCGCGACCTTTTCTTTGATCAGGTCGAGGGACGTTTCGATTTCACCTTCAGTCGGATCAACGGCGTTGGCGAACTGAGGCTTGAGGGAGAGCGCTGCAAGGAGCGCGAGGAGCTTCTTTTTCATGGTGTTGTTTTGGTTTGGTTGGTTTGCGGCTTCAGCAGGCGCTTCGGCCAGAGTGTTGTCGGAATTAAAAAAATGGACCGGCAGATGCGGCGTGTTCGTCAGGCCGGCGCTGAAGATCTTCGTGGGTCGGTAACACGGCACACCGTTGACATCGCCGCACTCTTCGGATTCGCCGAGATCGCCGCTGAATGCCTTCAGGCGTTTGGAAGCGTCGGGATTCTCCACGAGGTTGCTGCCTTCGTTGGTGAACACGGGCAGGCCATAAAGACCGTCAGCCCGCGTCTCGATATCCGCAAAGACGCCCTTCGGTTCCTTGTCCGGGTAAAACTTCCCCAGGCCGGGCACATGCGGATGGCCGACATATATATTGCAGCCCTTCAAAAACTTCCGCAGCCCGCGCCGTTCATTGTGGAAGCCGGCGACCATCTGGTCCGCGCCGGTTTTGTCGATGCGCTGGATGGCGGGAACTTTCTTCATGCCGCCCTTGCCATCCGGGATCAGTGCCGGCGACGGATGATCGCCAAACGGTGCGATCATGGCCCAGCCATCCGCACCGATGCTGATTTCGTTGCTGAAGGCGACAAGGGTTGCGTCACTGATGTTAGCGAAAAACGGTTTGGTGATTTTCATGCGGTTTGATTGGCAATGCCGTTGGCCAGGTTGGCGGACAGAATTTTATAAATGGCGTTAGCCACGGCCGGATCGCCATTGAGGTTGGCTTTCAACTGGTCCAAGTCCGCCAGAATCGCGGCGAGTTTTTGTTTTTGCAGATCGCCGTCATCCAGTTTGGAAGCGGCATCGAGCCGGTCATTGATGGATTTGAAATCCGACAATAGCGCCTCGATGACGAGCGCGTGACTTTTCTGATCAAGAACGTTGGAGTTGGCAAATTCCGGATTCTTATCGTCCTGGTCCGGCGGGACGACGGGTTTGCCGACCAATGCTGGCGGCGGCGTGACGGTGAGCGTGTCTTCGCCATCCTTGGGAACCGAACGTGAATACCGTTCGAGGGTTTCGGTCGTGCCCAAAAGTGTTTTGCCCTCGGCATCCTTGAAACCGGACAGGAAGGTGTCCACCGCGAGATCGTCCTGGATATTGCTGCGTGGGGTCGTGCGCAGTTTGATATAGGCGAGCGTCGGCGCATCCGGGCCAAACTTCCACGCCAGGGCAAACTTGCTCACCTTGACCTCAAGCGTTTCCTCCATGACCTTGGCGTCGTCCGTCTCCAAAATTTCGGATTCATCCGCTT
>DASZCA010000401.1:0-3464 GCA_035943555.1 Verrucomicrobiia bacterium | reverse complement strand
CTGGCAGGATTTCGGCACCGGCGCACTGGGCGATATGGCCTGCCACACCGTCAACATGCCTTTCCGCGCGCTCAACCTCGGCTACCCCACCGAGATCGAAGGCACACCGCTGAGCACCATGAACCGGGAAACTTACCCGCTCGGCTCCAAGATCCGTTTTGAGTTTCCGGCACGCACCACCGATATCGCGGCGGCCAATCCGACCTTCTTCCACCGTCACAACACCATCCACCAGTCCCCGTGCACCTTTACCTGGTATGATGGCGGCAAACCGGACGCCTCCGCCCCGAACGGTCATGACTTCAGCAACAAACCGCCGAAGGAATTGCTGGTCGACATCGAAGCGTTGCAAGGTGAAGTGCCCAACAGTGCGTGCCTGATGATCGGCGAAAAAGGCCAGATCTTTTCCCCGGACGACTACGGCGAACAGTTCTTCATCAAGCTCAACGACGACAAAAAATTCGTCCACTACAAGAAACATCCGGCCGCGGATGAATCTTTGATTCCGCAATCCATCCGGCGCAATCCGTTCAAGGGCGACAGCGACCACCGCCATCACCTCGAGTGGATCGATGCCATCAAGCAGGGCAAGCCCGAACTCTGCTATTCCCGGTTCGACATCGGCGCGCGCCTCACGGAAATCATGCTCCTCGGCTGCGTCTCGCTGCGCGTCGGCAAGACCATTGAATGGGACGGCCCGAACATGGTCGCCAAGAACTGCCCCGAAGCCGCGCCGTTCATCAAACGCGAAAACCGCGCCGGCTGGAAGCTCGCCTGAACCGCACAAAATTGTTTTAGCACCACACAAGGACAGCGTACCGCGCTGTCCTTGTTTTTTGCGGCTTGGATTTCTGCGCACATTTTTCATCGGTGAGGCATCAGTGGCGGCAATCTCGTCGTCAAAAAATCTTGGACCATGCGCTTGGACGCCTGAGATACATGGTGCGATCTGGGAAATCGAGGGTCACCACATACCGTGACAACACCCGCAAGCCGATGCCATTGACACGCATGTGCGGGTCCCCGCTGACCACCATCTTGGCATCGAGTCCGCGCAACTCCAGATGCCGGTATTTTTCTCCGGCAAGAATTCCCTGCGGCGAGGCCGTCTCGCTGCCGGTCAAAACGCGCGTCTGATTCGTCCATTGTTGATAAACTTCTGGCACCAGCCAGCCGTCGCCATTATCGCCTGTGTCGATCAGCGAACCCACCTCCGTCGATCCCGCCAAATTTTCACGCACCGCCATGCACCCGTCCCCCAGGTCCGTCAGCGGGATGGCCTTGCCCCATTTGGATTTATCTGCCTGATCGCCATCCAAAAAACGCACCTTGCCCGCGGCAAAATCCAACTGGACGCAATAATTTCCCAGCACATCCATGCCGATCAGGCCCCGCACCGGCCGGCCGATATCTTTGGAAACATTTTTAAAATCAGCCGTGCTCACGGTCTTCCCCCCGAGCAAGCGGGTTCCGCCCAGATAAAAATGCGGCGCCGTATAAACCCCCTCCTCCTTCTGTACTCCGAAGCGCCAGCTTGCCGAGAGGGCGATCGCCCGGCCTAACTGCGGCGCCAGCGACTCGTCAAAAACCGTCGTGCTGGCCCCGGTATCCAAAACAAAGGGCAAGTCGCTGCCATGCCCCACCCGCACGATGACAAAGATATGCCGGCCCCGATCCGCTCCGGGACTCATCTCCGCCTCCGGCGGCAAGGCCGGGCGCACATCCTCCGCCACCGCCTGCATCGCCGATGCCAGCAGCCACAAACCGAGTAAGCCGGACGCAAAACATTTCATAGATAATAAAATATGGAAACCATGTTCCCCCCGATCAATCCCCTCCGCAAGAATGGAAGAATCCCCGCCTTAAACCCCCCTGCGAAAAACTTGCGTGAACGGAAATATAAAATCGAGCTCGCAAATTGTAAATGAGAGAGGTTTTATTTGGTTTAATTTGGTTTAATTTTTGCGTTTTCATTGGCCTTTTGAAATTTAAAATCGCGCCGATACTTGGCAAGAACTCTCGCCAACCCGCCAACGTTTTGGAGTGCGGCGGGAGCCACGCCGCTTTCGCCTGCAACCAAATTTCGCAAGCCGCTGGCACCCCGCCCACCTGCAAACCGCGATTCGCAAACAACAAATATCCCCGCACCCCTATAAAAATTTCGTTGGTAAATCGTGGGATATCCCAGTGAAAGGTTGGCGAGCCCATCCGTGCGGCTCGCACCGTCAACCGCCGGAGCGGGGACAGCTTGTCCTCGCAAAATACCCGACCGCTAGCTCCCGCTCGGACCAAAAAAGTTCCCCCAACTCCGGACCAAAGTCCGGTGTCTGACCTCACCCGCCATGCATGCCCAAGGCATTTCATACCGGGCAGCCTATCATAGATTCCTAAAACCTGTATTCGTGTGGGGAATGTAACTAGCAGATTTATGCCATTTATTTTCATTTTTCCCGAGTGGGAACACCCTTCAACCCAAAAAACGAAAAACGTTTTTACTACCCATTGATCAAAAGCATCTTACATTTTCCGCCCAACCCAAAAAACGACCCGATTTTTCAAAAACATTGGCTTTTTGAAAGATTTGCTTTGTCGGCGACGAGGTAACGAGTCGGTCTCTCCTCGTCTTTCCAGCCACCTCAAATCCGCTCCTTTTAAACGCTTGTTCAGCCATTAATTCATCTCTGCGTATCTCCCCATCCTCTGCGCCTCCGCGTTTCTCCGCCCCGCTCCTTAAACGGTAACATCCAATCCAGCCATCCCGCCCCTAAAGCAACGACTTCACCAAATAATATCCCCCAACAAAAAATCCCATGAACGGCAGGGCGATAAAAACAAACACCTTCCCCGCCAGCCGCCGCCGGTTCAGTACCAGCAACAGAGTTCTGAAAGAATCGATCAACAAGAACAGGCTCGCACTCAACAAGATAAGTTTCACACTGCACCAGGCCGCCGGCCAGTCCAGCCAGTGCCGCCATTCTGTCCCGCTCGCCGTCCGGAAAAATGCGCTGGCCGGATCCCCGCTGCCATTCGGCGCCAGAAAAACAATCCCCAGCAATATGAACCCCGCAAAACTGACAACGGCGACCTCCGTAAGCGTTTCCCTGGCTTTCTTCATGTTACCGTTCAATAAATGGATATGGGTAAAAATGGACGCCGGAAAATGCTACAGGTCCGCCCAAAAATCAAGCGGACAAAAGGATGAATCTAGGGCAAATCAAATTTAGCTGTAGCCGAAAAGCAGCCGGACATTCAACGCCCAAGATTCAATTTTCAATTCCCCGGCGCGCTCAATTGAGCGCCTTTCTTGGATATTGGGTGCGCTCTGTAGAAACCTTTTTTAACAAGGCAACGGGCTTTTGAAGTGTGGCCGTTTTTATGTTCTGAAAAGAACATGGCGAATGGTTTTAGAAGGAAAGCACCACCTCTCCCCAGCCCTCTCCCCCATTTCATGGCGGAGAGGGAGC